>CALUNK010000006.1 GCA_944321985.1 Candidatus Methanomethylophilaceae archaeon | reverse complement strand
GCTTCCTGGCCTGGATCGTCTCGAAACCGGGGTAGTTGTGGATTCCCTTCTCGGGGTACAAGCTCACGAGCTGCCCTCCGACGCGAGCGGAATCGATGATCAGGGTCTTCATCATCTTTGACCTAGCGTAGATTCCGGCGGTGAGACCCGCGCAACCTGCTCCAACTATTACCACGTCATAGCACATTGGAGCCACGAAATCATGTTATAATATAAAAATATGGATACGCCGGATTCGATAGTTGATTCAAATTCGGCAATTTCTTCAGAATTTCATTAGTTTTTCTACGAATATCGTAGTGACATTGCGGCATTCTGCACAACGGACGACCGACTTGGAGGATAAACGAGACTATAAACCGGGCCCGTCCCGGCACGCCTTTATAGCGAATGAGAACAGATTACAGTACTGGGGTATAACATGGAACAGTCGGAGATCTACACTGAGACTATCATGAACATGATTCTGGATGCCATCGACGACATCATCATCCTTCACGACTCTGCGCACACGGTCATCTGGATGAACAGGGCCGGCGAGAAGGCCTTCGGCATGAGCGTCGACGAGGTCATCGGGATGAAGTGCTACGAGCTCTTCGGTAACACCACGTCATGCTCCGACTGCGTTGTGAACGCGTCCAACGTCGGCAGCCGCGTCAACAGCATCAAGCGCAGGATCATACCCGGATCGGAGATCCAGTGCGACTGCTCGGCGATTCCCTACTACAAGAACGGCAAGCTCGAGCTCGTGGTCCAGCACCTCTGCCCCGTGTGCCCCATGGTCAAGCCGGCGCAACCTTAATTAAATGAAGAGAGGATTCACGCCGCATGACATTCGAAATCGCAGACTACCTCGTGGTCATGGCCGTCGGCGCCATCTACTTCATAGTGCTCGGCCTCTGCAACATGAAGAAGACCGACTCCGAGTGAGGTGGGCAGTTGGTTCAACTGACCGAGCCGATTGTCAGGATGATTAAGCATCCCGACACCAACAAGGTTCTGGCGACCGTCTCCGCGGATGGTAAACCCCATATGATGGTGTGCGGTAGCCTCGACGTCACTGAGAGCGGCAGAATAGTCGTTGGCGAGGCCTACATGTACAGGACCGTCAAGAACCTTGAGGTTAACCCTGAGGTTGAGTTCTTGGTCTGGAAGGGCAACTCCGCGTACTCCATCAAGGCCGCCGTGATCTCCAGGGAGACGTCCGGCCCTGAGTTCGACAAGATGTACAGGTTCTTGGAACGCATGAACATGACGACGGTCGCCATCTGGGAATTCGAAGCACTGGAGGTCTGGGACGAGAGCGCTTCAGACACTTCCGGCGACAGAGTGATCTGATGGAAATCGTCAGGTTCAGGCAGATCAGCCGTATCCTGTTCTTTGTCGGAGCCGTGGTGATGGCTCTCGGCATCGCCGTCTACATGCTGTGGAGTGCGGCGGGCGGCGTGGTCATGCTCATAGCCGGCATGGTCGTGGCCGTGATATCACTGTCCATAACCCGCCTGTTCTCTGCCTACGACATGAGCCACTGGCTGGACAGGACGAAGCCTCCCAAGGAGGACTGAAAAACCGCTTAGAAACCGATTCGTTTTTTGTTTTGTTGTTTGATTGCGGGCGTTAGCCCGCATGATTGGTGTCAGAACCTGCTCCTGTCCCTCTCTTCGGGCTTGTGCTTCTTGAAGCAGTCCCTGCAGTAGACGGGCCTTCCCTGGGTTGGCTTGAAGGGGACCTCGCACTCTGCTCCGCAGTCCGAGCAGACCGCCTTGAAGAACTCCCTGGGTTTGTCCCTGTCGTATCCTCTGTCCCTGTAGCCTCCGTATGCCATTTTATCTCCTCTTGGTGGAAGGTACCCCAATAATGCTCCGCGCCGATGGCCGGAGGTTACCAGAACGCCTTTGGGGGTGAATCTCGGCACGGATATAATTTACTTGTTCGCGGCCGACCGATCGTCCGACTGGGAAGTCAGAGCGTCCCGCAGTCGGGGCAGATCCACATGCCCTTGTAGCAGACCATCATCTCTCCGCACCTGGGACACACGTGGGAGCGGCTCCTCTCGGAACCGACGACCTCCTTCTTCGCGAGGTCTGCGTTCGCCCATGCGATCAGGGAGTTGAGCTCCCTGGAGCGGTCGGTCTTGTCCGGGCCGTAGAACTGGAGGTTGTCGGACTCGTTGTAGAGGCGGGTGCGCATCTTGGCGAGAGCGCGTGCCACGTTGTTGTACGTGGCGAGCTTCACCCTCTCCAGAGGGAGGACGTTGTTCCTGTACCTGACATCCAGGTACTCGATGCTGGAATCCAGGAACTTCTCGAACTCGCCCTCGTTCGGATACACCGGAACGGAGAGGATCAGATCCCTCTTTTTCTGAAGGGACGGGTTCCTGGTGATGACGCGGTCGAGCGCCACCTTCACGGCAGACCTCATCTCGCCGCCGACCTGCCCATAGATCCTGCGCAGATGGGGGATATCCTCCTCCCTGGCGACCGAGGCCATCCTGCTGGCGGCTTTCATGAACTCGTTGCCCGAGGCGTGGTCCATCACATCGAAGAGCTGGGGGATGAGCTCGTCGTCCCCCTGTATGGTGCTCAGGTAGCCGATGCAGGCGAGACGGACCCTCTCGGAATCCCTCTGCCTCATGTCCTCGACCTTCTCCAGCACCGCCCTCTCGTGGACGTCCGCCAGGAGGAGGACGGTCTCCGCCCTCACGCGCTCGTCGTCGCAGTCGAGGTAGCCGCTGACGATGGGGAGCTTCTCCGCATCGTAATAATTCACAAGCCAGCGGTCCTCGGATATGGAGCCGGGGCGGCCCGCGATGACCCTGTCCACCGCTTCGATGAAGCGCTCCAGGTACTCCACCTTGGTTACGGACATCGGGCGCCCCTTGGAAGATGATTTCAGATGTCCCTGGAGTCCAGGGCCTGCTTGAGGAACCTGACCTCCTCGTCGGAGAGGGTAATGCCCTTCCCCATCTTGATGTGGTCGGGCGACCACTCCCTGATGTCGTACTTGGGGTCTCTGTCGTTCCAGCTGATGAGGTTGAGCTCTTTGGTCCAGCCTTTGGATGATTCGGAGAGGACAGCGATCTTCTCCACGATTTCGTATTTGATTTCGACCATCGTTTTCCCTTTCGGGCGAATGCACGCCTTTATTTTAAAGCTTTATTTTTTCATAATAAGAGACTTGCTTCCGCCGACGTGCGAACGTGACAGCAACGGTTATATCCTTAGCGCGATGAATATCAATTCACGGATTGATGGAATTGTCACGACAATCATTGAAACCGAGGGGCGTATGAGCCCATGGAACCGATAACGATCGTATACATTGTCATTATCGCACTACTCATCGTATGCTCCGCGTTCTTCTCTATGTCCGAGACTGCTTTCACCAGCGCCAACCAGGTGAGGCTCAAGAAGATGGCGAAGGACGGGGACAAGAAGGCCGAGAAGACCCTCAGGATCCTCGAGGACTACGACAAGTTCCTGACCACCATCCTCATCGGCAACAACCTTGTCAACATAGGAGCGAGTTCTCTCGCCACCACAGTGATCACACTGCTTCTGATAGGCGTCATAAGCTCGGACGGAACGATCTCGCTGATCTCCACCGTCGTCATGACTGTCATCGTCCTGATCTGCGGTGAGATCACACCTAAGACCCTCGCCAAGAGGAACCCCGAGAAGTACGCCATGAAGCTCTGCATGGTCGTTGGAGGCATCGAGAAGGTCTTCACGCCCGTATCCTGGCTGTTCACAAAGTTCACCAACGCCATCGGCAACAAGGTCGGAGGCCAGGAGGCCACCATGACCGAGGACGAACTAGAGGTCATGATCGACGACATCGAGGAGGACGGGGTACTGGAAGAGAACGAGAGCAGGCTAATCAAATCAGCCATCAGGTTCGACGACACCCAGGTCGGCGAGGTCTTCGTCCCCAGAGTCGACATCGTCGGTATCGATGCGAGCGCCACCAACGACGAACTCCGCACCAAGTTCAACTCGACCGGTTACTCCAGGATCCCAGTCTACGACGAAAGCATCGACAACATCATCGGCGTCGTCTACTCGAAGGACTTCTTCTCCGCCCTGTTCGACACAGAGCCGTTCACGATCAGGAGCATAATGAAGCCTATGAAATACGTCCCGGAGACCATGAGCATAGCCGACATCCTCAGCGACTTCCAGAAGTCCAAGGTGCATATGGCAGTGGTCCTGGACTCCTACGGCGGGACGATGGGAATTGTCACCCTTGAGGACATCCTGGAGGAGCTCGTGGGGGACATATGGGACGAGAGCGACGACATCCAGCTGGACGTGAGTCCCATCGGCGAGAACAGGTACAAGGTTAAGGGCGACGCGAACATATTCGACGTGATGGAGAAGTTGGAAGTGGAGTTCGACCCAGGGGAGTATGACGACTACTCCGTGACGGGGTACGTGTTCTACAGGCTGGACCGTTCACCGCTAAGAGGCGACACTGTCGACGTGGGCAGGGTAAGGATAAAGGTGATTGGCGTCAAAGGACGCAGAGCGACTGAGTGCGAGTTCGAGATCCTCTCTCAGGAGGACCCCTCAGAAGAGGGGGAGTGATCCCCCATGCCCGAGAGGAACTCCGTGAGAATCCTCTCGGCAACCTCCTTCCTGGCAGGGTGCGACTGCACCTTGCCGGTTATCGCTATGACATCGCCGTGATGTGCGACCTCGTAGGATCCCAGTACAGCCTTCTGCTTATCGAGCCTCATGTAGAACATGCAGTCCTCGTCGACGCGGTTGCCGATGTCATCAACAATCCACGACCTTATGTCGGGGCCGAGCCTATCGAAGAGGTCCCTGAACTGCCTCTGCTTGGTCAGCCTGGCCTCCAGAATGGTCATCGTGTTGCCGTGCTCGCTATCGGTGGGCTCCTCCGAGTACTCGGCATCACCAAGCAGCTCCTCCATGACCTCCTCGAGAAGCTCCTTCCTCTCGGTGGCGTAGCAGAACGTCTGCACCCTTATCCAGTGGAACGTGGTCGCCGGCATGTCACTCGACCCCCTGCTCGGTATCGTCCTGCTGATGCCCATCGAGGGGGCCCTCGTCGGGCACCCTTGGGATGAGTCCTGAGACCTTCTCCGGCTCGCTCGTGGAGACGACCACGACCCTCTTGCCCATGAGCTTCATGGCGACGCCCTCGTCGTCTCCGACACGGGAGAACGACCTGTGCTTGACGCCCTTCAGGTTCCAGTTACCGTAGTTCCTGATTTCGGTCAGGTCCCCCTGACGGACGTCTATGACCTCGCCGCCGTTGATCACGGTCCTCCTGAACATGTAGGATATCTCCACCCTGTCTCCGTAGACCTCGAGGTCTAGCCTCAGAATCAGGAGCAGGACTATGATGACCGCGAAGATCGCGGCGGACGCTGGAATCGTCCATGATGGCATCTGTGTGTCCAGCACGTACTGTGAGAACACCATGAAGGCGAGGGTTGCGATGAGGATCGCCGCCGCGAGATAGGCGAGGTTCCTCGGCAGTATCGGACGTGTCTCCCTGTAAAGAGGCTCCATATCCTGGCAAACACAGTCGCCATAGATAAAACACGGAGATTGACAGAATCTGGGTCGATGCAAATCTTTATATCTCACCGGTCTATCATGGGTTTTGCTGGTCCCATAGCTTAGTTTGGCTTGAGCGTTCGGCTGATAACCGGAAGGTCACCGGTTCAAATCCGGTTGGGACCACTACTCTTCTCTCATCTTCATCTGGTAAGCGAATTTTCCGCGTCTCCGTTCGATGGCGCTTCGATGGGTTCCCCTGGATCTGTGGTCCGGATGGAGAATGTGCGGGGGCGACGCCCCCTGGAATACGTTTCGGTCAGTCGTCGGAATCAGGGAGGTTCAGGCTCCCGAGGCACTGGCAGAGGCAGGTCAGGATGGGGTCGTCCTCTAGGTACTTCTCGAAGTCGGGGTTCCACATCTCGATACCGAACACCCTCCCCTCGTAGATGGCGTAGAAGTACAGCAGGGCGGGAGAGGAGAAGTCGGTCTCGTCCACCTCGTTGTTCCAGTCGTCGAATGCCTTGTTGACGGCGTCGGCGACCTCAGGCTCCATGCCCTCCGTGACGTCGTCGTCCATGGGGAAGACGTAAGCGTCCGTCTCGTCGAGGTAGTCGTACTCGTAGAACAGGGAGTCGATCCCGTGCGTCTTCATGAACTCGGCCATGTACTCGGGAGTGTTGTCCCCGAGGATGGCGAAGGCCTCGTCGGGTGCCAGAAAGTCGGTGACCTCGGTCAGCTTGAAACCGTTCGCCTGGGCGAAGTCGGCGACCTCGTCCTCGTCCATGATCGGAGTGTATCCGGCGTAGTCCTCATCAGACATGGTTACAGGAACGACGGCGACCTAGATAAGGAGTGTGAGTGCGCATCGGTCGGACCGCCGAACGCGATCGGACAGGGGAGGAGGGTACGGGGCGTGCCCCGCGTTTGAACCTCACTCCGCCTTGGGCGCATCCGGCTCCGGATCGTACATGTACTTCCTGCAGAACGGTATGATCATTCCGCCGATCCCGTTGCCGATGATGACCAGTATGATGAACACCAGTGCGTCGAGAGTGAACACGCCTGCGGAGCAGAAGTAGAACATGTCCGCGATGGAGTGCTCGAACCCCGCCAGGATGAACACGGGGACGCAGAAAAGCAGCGCGAGGAAGCTGTTCCTCTGCTTGAAGAAGTCCACGGCTATGAACATCAGCACACCACAGAACACCCCGCGGAACACCACCGCGTACCAGTCCAGGGACAGCTTGTTGCTGACGAGGGTCGTGGCCACGTCGTAGGGCATCATCAGGCCGGTGATCAGGCACCCGATGAAGTTGCCCACGATGATTACGGGCATGTACCACAGGAACGACGGCGGGTTCTCGACGATGTAGCCGACCTTCCCGGTGTAGAGATCCAGCTTGAACGCCACCACGGTCATCAGACCAATGGCGAACAGCACCGCCCCCACCCACTTGACATCGTTGTAGCATCCCAGAAAGACGCAGCAACCTATGGAGATCATCATCCCCGCCAGTATCGCCCTGACGAAGCTCCTCCCGTACTTCTTGGCATCCATCCGATCACAGCTCATGGTAGAACAGGATAATCGTGTGGTACTCGCCGTCAGCGGCCCTGAAGCCCCCTGGGATCATTCCCAGGCGACTGAAGCCCTCCTTCTCATACAGATGGATCGCCGACGCATTCTCCTGCACCACAGCGTTGAACTGCATCACCCTGAATCCCAGTGACTTCGCCACGGACAGGGAGTCCCTGACCAGAGTCGCCCCTATGCCCTTGTTGCCCATGCTCTTGGCTACGCAATACGAGGCGTTGCATATGTGTCCGCACCGTCCCACGTTGTTCGGGTGAAGGATGTACAGCCCGACGACCCTGTCGTCCAGCACCGCCACCCCACAGTGGGACTGTGAGGCGAAGAACTCCTCCGCTCCCTCGAGCGTGAGAGGCTCCTCCTGGGGGAAGGCCATCCCGCCCTCCACCACCGAATTCCAGATCGCAGCCATCTCGGGCAGATCGCCCGGTCCGTAAGCTCTTACCGCGACATCCATGCCTGTGCATCGGGTCGACCGTTCTTAAGTCAACTGGTCTCCCCAAGATCATTCCGGATCTACCGAGACGGCCTCCCTTGCCAGCTCCCTCTCCATCCTCCTGCGGTTGAACAGAACTGAGTCCATGAATATGACCCAGCAGATCTCCACGACTATGGAGGTCGCTATGGCCACCATGGCGTACGGAGCCATGGGGCCCATCGTTGCAACACACATGGCTATGGCTATGCCCTTGTTCTTGTAGGACGCCATCAGGATGTCGGCGACCCTCTGCCCCCATGGGAGTCCGGCGCGCCTCTCGACGACTTCGATCGCGCTTCCGAGACCGAACGACCTCAGCGCTGCGATGACGGCGAACGCCGCCAGGATCTGCGCGGTGGAAGAGGAGAAGTTGGTAGACCCCACGGAGAGCCAGACGAGCAAGAATATGCAGCAGTTCATGAAGATGGACATGAAGTCCCGGCTTAGATCGAACCTGGTCAAGAACCTAGACACGATGAGTGGGATGCCGATGATCTCGACGACCGCGACGACCACCTGCGTTATGTCGACCTCCTCCCCCAGTGCCAGCCACACTACGAACGGAATCCAGACCAGAGACGCCACGTAGACGTAGATGGTGCCTCTGGCGGCATGCTCCATATCACCTCTCAGGATGTACGACAGTGGTGCGACGGATGCTGCAAATGGTGTGGCTGCTATGAACACCAGCCCCGCTGCCTCCCTTCCGAAATCCGTATCCTTCAGCAGGAAGTACCCCGCCAGAGGTATGAGCGAGGAGACAATCAGACCCATGAGAAGGGCCCTGAGTACGGACCTCCAGTGGGTTACCGGGCTGAGATTCGAGAACGTGTACCTTGAAAGGGAAAGGGTCATCATGACCGCGAGGAAAAGGACGGTGAGGCTCGACCTCACGTCTGCGGTCAGGGTCTGTGACGGGAACACTCCTGACACATTGGTCAGAAGAGCAATTATCAGCGCCATGGACAACATGAAAGCGCTGCTCTTCAGCAGATCCTTAGGCGTCATGCGTTCCTTGAGCATGCACAGGTTTTAATCGGTTGCTATACAAAACTTAGACCAACGTTGACAACATACGCCACGAACGAAGCGAAGCACCCTCGGAACATTGAAGGACGATCGGCACCGTCTATAGATTCCATAATATCGATCGTCCGGCTCTGCGTTTGTATGATATACTCAGTCCCCTTTTTTCGCACTATCTGGGAGACGGGAGCATGGAGGCGCGTATAAAGAGAAGGTCGGGCTCCTGCGCGTTCGAACCTCCCGATTCCTTCCTGGGGGACGTCATTCGCTACCACGGGGTGCCTCCCGACGCCCCATCGCACGCCGTGCCACCTGCCCGTCCCCTCTTCCACGCAACGATGGGACTGGAACTCCTCCAGAGCTACCTGACATGGAGGGCGGAGGTCGCGGAGCACGGGGAGGCCGCCCCCCATTAGCCGTTCGTGTGGCTGAGGATCTGCGAGCTCATCAACGACCCCCTCACGGCATGGGATGACGCCCTGTCCGAGCTTCTGTGGATGAACGAACGCTTCTCGGACTCGTACACGCTGTCAGTGCTGACGACCAGCGCCGCCAAGGACATGTGCCTCCTCATGGGGAGGAGATGGCCGGAGCAGATCCTCTGGACCGGGGGCTACCTCAGGGACGCGTCCCTCGCCGAGGCCATACTCGGCGATCCCGTGCCCGGCATACCCTTCGCCGTGATCTCCCGGATCTGCGGGATGGACTGCCTGGGGAACGTCGAGGACAGGGAGGCGTTCGCGGAAACGTTCTCCAAATGCCTCGGATACATAGTTGCTATGGAGAGGACGGCCGACCCCCTCCTCTTCGGGAAGGAGTGCTTCACCGACCAGAAGGTCCTGCTGTTCGACGGCTTCGCCTACTACGGGGACCCGGAGTACGCGACCGTCATGGTGCTGAGGCGGGACGGCCCCGGACGCTGGAACGACATCCTCCGCGGACTGGCGGCCACTGTGTACTCCGCCGTGCACTGGGACCACCACGACATCCCCTGGAGGGAGGCCCTGCTGCTCACGGACGCCCAGGCGGAGAGGGTGAGGGTGGCGATGGAGGACGAATCCTCCGCGAGCGACGAGGGCCTTGAGCGCAGGGACCCTGCAGAATGGGCTCCCGCGGTCCAGGAGGACGAGGAGTACCCGTTGAACCCCACCGTGTTCGAGGACCTGAGGGCGAGCATGTCCATTCCCCGCAAGGACTCCCTGGAGGCCGCGATAAGGATCCACAGGGGACAGACGGGCCGCAGGGACGTCCCCTACGTCCCGTCCGAGCACTGGTGCGCCAACTATGACGAGATGACGCGGGAGCAGCTCGACTACTACCTCTCGTGGAGAGGGGACGTGCTGAACGGCGTCTACAGGGACACCGACCGCGGATACCTCTGGCTGATGCTGTGCGAGGTCATAGACGAGGAGGACTACCCGGAACGCGGGCTCGCTGTCCTCAACGGCATGCTGAGGGCGTACGGGGGGTCGTCAGACTCCATCAGGGGCCTCATCCTGAGGACCTGCCAGGACTACGCCATAGCCACCGGCCAGGACCCGCCATGGGACGGCTCCGAGAGGGACCAGCAGCTCCTCCTGTGGGTGAAGCTGGACACCATCCCCGCAGGCCGCATCCCCGTGGAGATGGCCCTGCCGTTCGCGGACCCGGGGGTCAGGGCGTACATGAAGGACCCCTCCGACTACGACGCGGCGTTCAACATCGCGCTCGGAGCGCTTTCCTCCGACATCTTCGACAAGACGGGCAGGAGCCTGGCGGAATGCATGACGGGCAGGAGAAGGGCCGTGTGCAGGAAGCTGTTCCCGGGGCTCTCCTCCGACTGGGGCAGCTGCAGCATGAACATCTGCGACATCAGACCCACCAACGGCGGGGGGAGGATCCTCACCGCCGCCCTGAAGGCGGCCGTCCGTGCCGTCAACATACCGCAGGGCACCAGGGCCCCCAGACGCCCGGCGGGCATGATCGACGACGGCCTCCTGCTGGCCATGGAGTCGGAGCTCGACGCATGGGCGGAGAGGCAGGAGCGTGCGAGGAGGGTCGAGAGGATCAGGAGGGAGGCCGCGTCCATAGTGCTGGACAGGGCGCTGGTCACAGACGCCGAGTCCGACCTCGCCGCCGTGAGGGACATGATGGGCACGGAGGACACGGAGTCCCCGGAGCCCGAGTGCGAGCCCCGGACGCAGACGGCGTCGGAGGGGACGACGGGGGCCAACCCCTGGGACGACCTGGCGAGCGGCCTCGACGACGGGCAGAGGGGATACCTCGCCGCTTCCCTGGAAGGAGGCGGGGAGGCGTTCGCCAGGAACGCCGGTAGCACGGCCGTCCGCTTCGAGGACGGGATAAACGCGGTCGCCATGGACACCGTCGGCGACCAGATAGTGGAGGACGGGAACGTTTTCGATGAGTACGCCGATGACGTACGCCGCATGCTGGCGGCCCATCCCGTCATGCTCGGACGGGGGACGCCGGAAGAGGAGGGAGACTGATGACAGACATTCCCAGAAGGACGCTGGTGACCATGATGAACGCCCTTTCCTCGGGCGTGGTGCCCCGCAGGGGGCTGGAGTACATAGCCGTGGGGAGGAGGAGGGAGACCGAGACCTTCGTCAACGACCTGGAGGACACCGCCGAGGGGGGCGGCGCCTTCAGGTTCATCTCGGGGAAGTTCGGGAACGGCAAGAGCTTCATGATACAGATGGTCCGCAACTACGCCATGGACCAGGGGTTCGTGGTCATGGACGCGGACCTGTCGATCAACCACAGGCTCACCGGCAGCAAGAGGGAGGGGCTGAACACCTACAGGGAGCTGGTCCGCAACATGGCGGTGAAGTCCCGCCCCGAGGGGGGCGCGCTGGAGCTCGTCCTCCAGAGGTGGATCGACGACGTCCGCCAGAGGATGTCGTCCGAGAGGGGCGTCCCCGTGAACGACATCCCGCCGGGGGACGTCTCCGAGAGGCTCGCCAGGGAGACCTCCGGCATGAGTGGCCTCACGTTCTACCAGGACTTCGCCGCGGTGGTTTCCGCATACTGGGATGACATCTCCTCCGGGAGGGAGGACATGCCCTCGCTCCGCTGGTTCAAGGGGGAGTACGATCTGAAGTCGGACGTCCGCAGGGACCTGGGCATCAGCAACATGGTCACGGACGCCAACTGGTACGACTTCATCAAGATCTGGGCGGAGTTCGCCCACCGCATAGGGTACAAAGGCCTGGTCGTGTTCATCGACGAGGGCGTGGTCCTGTACAAGATCCAGAACAGGGTCTCCCGCAGCAACAACTACGAGAGGCTGCTGTCGATGTTCAACGACATCATGCAGGGGAAGTCCTCGCACCTGTCCATCTACGTGTGCGGGACCCCGGAGTTCATAGAGGACCCCGACAGGGGCCTGTACAGCTACGAGGCGCTGAGGTCCAGACTCGTGGCGGGAAGGTTCGAGAACGGATACGACAACTACCTCGGACCGGTGATCAACCTGAGGCCGCTGACGAACGAGGAGGTCTTCGTGCTCCTCAGGACCCTCCGCGGGATGCACGAGCAGCGCTACGGATACAGGTCGGAGATCGACGACGCCATGCTGGAGACCTACCTGAAGACGGTCACCTGCGCCATCGGGCAGGGGATGGTCACCCCCAGGGAGATCACCAGGGACTTCATCAGCCTCCTGGACACCATGCACCAGAATCCGGACGTGTCGTTCTCCGAGCTGGTGGAGGGCAGGGTCGTGTCCCCGGACAGGGACCCGGACGACGACCTCATCGAGGACCTGGAGGTATGACCGACCACACCGGCAGGATGCCGGGGTTCGTCCTCGACCACCTGCACAGGAGCGGATGGACCGGGTTCCGCGAGGTCCAGGAGAGGGCGTTCGACGTCCTCTTCGACACCGACCGCCATCTGCTGATAGCGTCTGGCACCTCCTCTGGCAAGACGGAGGCCGCCATGATCCCCATCATCGCCTCGCTGCACGAAGACCCGGCCCCCGGGATCGGCGCGTTGTACGTCGGTCCTACCAAGGCGCTGATAGACGACCAGTTCTCCCGTCTGGATAGGATGCTGAGGGAGTCCCGCATCCCGGTGAACGGATGGCACGGGGACGTGGACGACGGCAGGAAGAGGCGCCTGATGGCGCACCCCGAGGGAATCCTGCAGATCACCCCGGAGTCGCTGGAGGGCATCCTGGACAACCATCCCGAGTCGGTGGGGGCGATGTTCTCCGGCCTCAGGTTCGTGGTCGTGGACGAGGTGCACTCGTTCATGTCCTCTGACAGGGGGCTGCAACTGCTGTGCCTGCTGGAGAGGATGCACCGCATGTGCGGGTGCTCGCCCAGGAGGGTCGGGCTGTCGGCGACCGTCTCCGACCCGGACGCTGCGGCCGAATGGCTGGCGTCGGGCACCGGCGGGGAGGTCGACGTCGTGTCCTCGGACGACCGCAGGTCCTGCAGGATGGGCATAAAGCACTTCACGTTCCCGCCGAAGGACCCCGAGGGGAGCAGGGAGAGGGCCGTCTCCAGGTACTACTCGGAACTGTTCAGACTGACCGACCCCTACAGCTGCATAGTCTTCACCAACAGCAGGGCTGGCGCCGAGAGAACGGCGAGGTCCCTCGCCAAGGTGTCCGCCGCCAGGGGCTCCCGCAACCCGGTGAGGGTCCACCACGGATCCCTGTCGGGAGGAGTCAGGAAGACCGCAGAGGACGATCTGAAGGGCGACCGGAACGCGACCGTGGTTGCCACGGTCACCCTGGAGCTGGGCATGGACATAGGCGGGCTGGACCGCGTGGTCCAGATCGGCGCGCCGTACTCCTGCTCCAGCCTAGTACAGAGGATGGGCAGGTCCGGCCGCAGGGACGGCCGCCAGGAGATGGTCATGTTCTGCAACGACGACCTTGGCGAGTGGCGCCCCGGGATCGAGGGCGTGTCCCTGGAGCTGGCCAGGGGGATCGCGGAGACGGAGCTGTATCTGGGGGAGGGATGGACCGAGCCCATGTCTCCGGACCCGCTTCCCTACGGCCTGCTGTTCCACCAGACGCTGGCCGTTCTCAAGGGGGCGCAGAGGGACATGAGGTTCGGGGACCTGTGCGACGAGGTGCTGTCGCTGTCGCCGTTCTCCGGGATCACCCGGGAGGACTACAGGCTCCTCCTGAAGCACATGATCAACAAGCGCATCCTGATGCAGACCGAGGACCTGACGCTGATAATCGGGCCCAGGGGAGAGCAGGTAGCATTCGGCAGGGACTTCCAGGCCGTGTTCGAGGTCAGAGAGGAGACGGAGGTCAGGTCTGGCGGTTCAACGGTGGGCACCGTGCAGGGCTCGCCGGACGTGGGCGCCACCGTGGCCCTCGCGGGGAGGGTGTGGCTGGTCACCAGGCGCGGGGACGGATGGGCGGAGGCGGTGGAGACCGACGGGGAGGCCGACGCGAGATGGAGGTCCGAGCCGCCGGCGGTCCACGACAGGGTGATGGCGAAGACCAGGGACGTGCTCCTGTCGGACGAGGACTTCCCGTACCTGGACTCGTCCGCCAGGGAGACCCTTGGGTACTCGAGAAGAACATTTCGCAATTCGGGTGCGGGAGACGTCTTCGTGCCGACCGAGGACGGCTTCGAGATCTACCCCTGGCTGGGGTCGGTGAAATTCGACACCCTCAGGAGGATGCTGGAACGCGTCCGCGGCGTGAGGGTCGCTTACGCGTACAGCCCGCTGGTGATCGGCATAGACACCAGGCTCACGGTGAAGGAGATATGCGAGGCTCTGGACGGTACACGTGAAGATGACGACAGGTGGTCGCTGATCGGCGAGAGCGAGAACCTCAGACACGGGAAGTACGACAGGTACGTGCCGGACGCTCTGCTGGCCGATGCGTTCGTGGCTAAGTTCTTGGACTGGGACTTCGAAATCCGAGACGGGACATAAATGCCCGCCAATAACATCTCCCGTGAAAGAACAAAGATACACTACCTCTAATATTATTTACTTCGATTTGACGGATATTAATGGGATGGCACCCCTCTTCCAATTTCAATAAAGCTCGGCAAGTAATAGGCCCCTCTCGGTCAATCCTCCATCTCATACACCATACAGACCTATGGATATTTTTGAACGATCATCCCTATTGGTCTCTTTCGGTCAAGGTACAACCCAATCAATAATTATGTGCAGAACTAGGAAAACACTGTACACATGTATCCTTGACGAAAAAAGTGAGAACTTTCTCGAAAGTATCATTGCATAACAGAAATGATTCTATAGGTCATCCATCTCAGCTAAACCACGAATTGTCCCTGTGAATTGACAGTGTCCTCCAAATTGGACTCGTGGACGCTACTTAAACAGACTAGTAAACCTGTGACCACTATATGCTTCATGATTATTGTGTATGTTCGAAATACGAACTCACCTCCCCCCCCCCCCACATGCATAACGACGTTCCGACTAGATAGTGAAAACGCGAATTAAAGGTCAATATTCTAATATGATTTGATGACTTTTCATATCTGATGAATTCCGCCCCCAGCTTTATTAGTCAGATTCAAGAGGACATCCTCGGATATCAATCCAAATTCTCATATGTCCCTAACATGAATAAACCTGAATGGGCATTCAATTTCTGGGTTCTTGATAAATTATATTCTGTTGATGAGGATTTGATTGAAGGCCTTATCATTGACTATAATGATTTGGGCGTCGATTGCTATGTATGGCATGAGGATACGAAAGACCTCTACCTGATTCAAAACAAATATTACTCGGAGAACTCAGACCTAAGTCTCAACTATGTCAGAAATAACTTTTTGGTGAGTGCAATAGGTGCTTTGGAAAACGGAACATATTCACACTCACTTGAGCTTCAAACCATCTTTAACAAATATAAAGATGATGAGGATTTTACTGTATACCTTTCTCTCTACATTACAAACAATGCGTCAAAAAAGAAATCATTGGAGGATGCAATAGCAGAATTTAACGAATCTCATTCTGACCAGAACTACATCGCGCGCATCTTCTGGCTTGATGAAATAAAGGAACTGTACTATGACCTCCCCTTGGAAGAAAAGAAAGGGTTGACCTTTAATATAGAATCAAAGAACAAAGGTACAATTCTCAACATCGATTCCAAGGAATATGGATTGAAGCAGAAAATTGATGCCAGATATGTCTTTACACCAATACTGAACCTGTATCAACTTTGCAAAGAATCGAAATCCTCAGGCTATCCGCTCTTTGATTCAAATATCCGTGAATACCTTGGATCTCGTGTGGCTGTCAACAAAGGAATCCGTAAAACACTCCTAGATGATGATGATCGTCACAATTTCTTCTACTACAATAATGGCATAACAATGATTGTCAAAGATATGGGAAGTATCGAAACCGGACAACCAACCACAATTAGAATAACAAATCCCCAGATTGTGAACGGATGTCAGACTGTCAGTACCATCTATGAAACACTATCTGAACTGCCAGAAGATGCCATCCAGAGCAAGTTCGCTGATACATACGTCATGATTAAGATTCTGAAGATACCCAAACAAACTGCTGAATTCAAACAGTTGAGTCAAAACATAGTTAGATTCAACAATTCACAGAATTCCATTGATTCTAAAACATTCGAATCACTCTCGTCAGAATTCGTCCGTATTCAAACTGAATTCAAAAGGAAAGGCTTCCTGGTCTGTCTCAAACAAAGTGATAATCACAAGTTCACTGAAGAATACAAAAACAGCGCATCTCCACTATTGAAAGAATGTCAACCTTTGCTGATTAAATTTGGTATCGGAGACATCAAAAGAGCGGCCGATTTAATGATCAACCTTGAAAAACTATTACAGATTTTCATATCGTTCACTGATGCTCATGACGCTGTTCAGAACAAATCAAAACTTCTTCAGGGTAACAGTCAACAAAACAAAAATGCCCTGGCATTCATTACTGACTCCGAGATTACAACCAATGACCAGGTGCTACTCCTCTTATTGTTCATGAGACTGGAAAAGGAACGTAAGAAAGGCAATATATTCAACCCATTCTTCCTTATTAATTGCTTCGGAAAGTACGAATGTAGCGGAAATGCTCACAATATTTCAAATCTGTTGAAGGATGTGAGTGATGTCGACCAAGTTGTTGAACACTACTTGATGGTCCTCTCAATGTATGCCAGTCTGTGGATGAACGCGAATCCTGGCAAGGGTTACAATGAAATGATTAAAGCTCCGATTGATTTCAAAACAATGGATACTTGTAAGAACGTCGTGAGTAGTACCAAACCTCTCAATCTAAATGGGTTTGTACAGTAATGTCATCACATATCTCACAAATCCTCTTACCCATCCTCTCTATCAAAGGTACAACTAGTGCGTTTCCCATCGTGAAATACCTCTGGCGTTCAGACATACCGGTATCGGTCCAGTTATCTGGAAATCCGTTGAGACGTTCGCATTCCACCGGTGTTAGAATCCTGAGCTTCCCATTCTGGGGATCCTCGATAAGATGACTAGAACGATTGACCGAACCCTCACTGGTCAGCATCGTGCGCCCAGGACGGTCCAAGATGTCTGGGAACGGGATGGCCCCCTCAGTGTAATGATAGGTGGATCCATCCTTTCTAGTACGGAGCTCCCTCTTCGCCCCCTTCATGTACTCCCACTTCGATACGTCAACCCTGTAATACCTCGCGTCCACATCTTTCTGGAGGATGTCCCTGAGGTTGACCACGATGTCTGGGGCAATCGGTTCTACGTCCGTGGTGTAGACCATATGGTCCGCCATGACCCCTGCATGGTAGAAGTCTTCCTCGAACCCGTCCGATACGTCCACGAGGGATGGATACTGAGAGTCATCTATGGAGAACTCGCCAACCTTCCTCGCATCCTTCAATTGGTTGACGGGGAACGGTTCGGCGAAGAATCCGATTCTCTCGACAATTCCCTCCCAATCATGGTCCTTGTATATCTCCGCAAAAGATTCTGTGGATCTACATGCGAATATGAACGTGCGACGACGCCTCTGTTGCAGACCGTAGTCGGCGGCGTTTATGACACGCCATTCCACGCAATATCCCTCGTCTGCCAGACAGCGGAGGATGACGCCGAAATCACGCCCCCTTTGACTGGCGGGAGACCTGACGAGCCTGTCTACATTCTCCAGAAGAACGAACCTCGGGGACCGTAGCTTAATGATGTCGAAGATGTTCCACCAGAGAACACCCTTCTTACCCTCTATGCCCTTGGCCTGCGTAGCTGCGACCGAGTAGTCCTGACAAGGGAACCCACCGACCAACAAATCATGCTCCGGTGCCTCTCTCCAGACCTCGGCAATATCCTCGTTCATGTTGACGGATCCAGAGTCCTTAAAGTGGGTATCGTAGCATCTGAATGCGAACTGGTCCTTCCTACCGGGCTCCCACTGATCCGCCCATACCGTGACGAACCTGTTCGATGCATTCTCCAGCCCTATGCGGAATCCTCCGACCCCCGCGAACAGCTCCACTACCCTAATCTTGTCGCCCATCAAGACGAATGAGATCTTCATGATAATTAAAACTGCCGATCGAATTATCTTAGAGCGACTCCATCCACCTCCGATTGCCATGTCCAGTGAGGAGTCGAAGAAGGAACCCGTCGAGAAGCTACCATATGATGACTCGGACCTTGGATCCATACTCCGTTATGCTGGAAAACTCACAGGAAAGACCTTGGACGAACTCATCAGTGGTGGGGAGATTGTCATAGGAGACACCCACTCCAAGGGCAAATTCGGACAGATTCTCGAGGAGGACTACTTCCACATTCCTAACAACAGCCTCCCGGAGCCGGATTTCAGGAAGGTTGGCATGGAGCTGAAGGTCGCCCCGATGAAGGGCGAAGGGGACAGGATGACATCCAAGGAGAGGATGGTCCTGGGCATCATCAACTATAGTGAGGTGCCCGAAAAAGGATTCAGAACATTCCTCGACAAGGGTTCCCATATACTAATCGTCTTCTACCACTGGAAGGAGAACACAGACGTCCACTCGTACCGCATTCTGAAGGTCGTCGATTGGAAGCCGACGGAGGAGGAACTCCGTCTTATCCTCGACGATTGGAAGGTAATCGAGGGGTACATCCTCCGTGGCGAAGCCGACCTGCTCTCTGAAAGACAGACCAAGTATCTCGCTGCAAACACGAAGGGCGCCGGTCATGGGAAGGACGACCGCCCCCAGCCGTTCTCGGACAGGCCCGCCAAGCAGAGGTCCCTTTCATTCAAGGCCCCTTTCATGACAGCCTTGTTCCGCTCCCATCCGGATGTGAACGAGATGTTCATAGAGGCTCCCATCGTCAAAGAGAAGGATGATTCCGACACAATATTCAAGGGCGCCTGGTCTGAAGACCAGACTTTCGAGGAATACGTCATGGCCCGCTTCGACAGGTTCGTCGGGAAGACCTGCCAGGAGATAGAGAGGATGCTCGACATAGAGCTGAACGAATCTTCGAAGCAATACTACTACACCCTGACGCTGGCGATGCTGGATGTTTTCGGCAAGAAGCGCGTCAAAGAGTTCGACGAGGCGGGCATCATCATCAAGACCGCCAGGATCAAGCTGAACGGACAGCCCAAGGAGAGTATGTCCTTCCCCGCGTTCAAGTACGAGGAGCTTGTGGAACAGACATGGGATACCAGCGACTTCTACTCCCAGATCGACCACGGGTTCCTCATCCCCGTGTTCCAGTTCAACACACCGAATCCGAGGAACGAGGGCCGCAAGGAGCTGACGTTCAGGGGAGCGTTCTTCTGGTACGTCCCGGATGAGGACTTCAAGGTCATTCAGAAGGTCTGGGAGGACACCCAGGCAAAGGTCTCCAGGATGGACTTCGATCACTTCATCGGTGCCAGCGACCACCTCATAGCACATGTGAGACCACATGGGCGGAACAAGGAGGACACATATCCGTTCAGAGGTGGCCACTACACCAAGAGGAGCTTCTGGTTCAACGACAACTACATCAGAGGGGTCATAAAGGAGAGCCTTGACAGGTTGAGGTCAAGAGAGAAGGACTGACAGGCGCCCCTTAACGGCCTCGGGGTCCTTCAGTTCGCACTCCCAGATTGTGATGACTGTCCAACCGAGGGCCTCCAAAGCCCTCGTCTTCTCCCAATCCCTGGCCACGTTCCGCTCGAACTTCTCCCTCCAGAACTCCGTATGTGACTTCGGTAGCGGGAGGTTGCAATGAGGACACCGATGCCAGAAACAACCATTGACGAATATCGCTATCTTGCGGCCAGGGTATGCGATGTCAGGCCTGCCTGGTACCTTCTTCCAGTTGAGACGATATCCGGGATAGCCAATCTCGCGAAGAAGCCTGCGTACCGTTTTCTCCGGTCCAGTGTCTTTGCCCTTATTTGCCTTCATAACCTTCGTTGTGGTCGTACTGGTAGGCTCGGGATTGTGGATGGTCATGGCTACCCTTCCTCCGTTCACATTTCTCATTCATTATAAAGAAACACTTCTCCGAATCCACATCAGCTCAAGCCCTTTGTTGAATATTATTCCTGGCTGTTACACAGTCTGAACGTTCCATTTTTCAAACTTTCTTATTCGGCATTCTTCATTTACTTCTGTTTTTCTTTAGGGTGTTTTGTTTTTTTAAATATGAATCGAACTCAAAATGTTCTATTGGGTTGGATACGAAACACCATGGCAATGGAAGTCATCTCAGAACCGTTCAGAAAACATTGATCTTATGACGAATAAAACTAGACATTTCTGAATGTCTGTTAACAAAAGATAGTCCCGATTCAAGATGTGTGGATTATATTCTGTTCCTCTCAGACTTAACTTCACACTCATCATCTCTGACGAGTCCGACTCCTAATCTAAGATTCATTATTAATATCGATGTCCGATGCGAAACTAAACCTAAACATGAATTAGATATCAATCCAGAGAATGATAAATTTGAATCAAAACGTTGGAGTTCGAAGCCTACAAGATGCACATGTCAGATGCCCTCATCCACAACCTCGAATCATACAAATTGTTCCCAGGGAAGGTCGACGTAATTTGTCCTATACCAATCAAAGACGAACCGTGGGAAGTCGCAATGATCATCTGCTACCATTCGTTGGCGCGATTCTCCTCATACCGGAATCAAAAAATGACAGAGAATTGGATGATGCTTTGATTATTGTATGTCAATAATCAATATGATGTCTTTCTATAGGTTGCATTTCGATGTTAATAATGAATGAAAAACTGATACGTTCATGAATGTGAAAACATTCCTCCTTTGATGATTCGAAAGATTCAACAATGTTCAAACAGAACATCTGCCATGTTCCTGCATGAATCGGAAAGAGAATCTGAACACGGATTTTAATGATGCCTCCAGGATTCTTTCCGAATCCATACCCGAAGACAGGTTCTCTGAACCTGAAGGCATTGTTGCTGTACTTAATCGGTACTCTTATCTCAGGAGTCAGGCCGAATCCATCAGCAAAGGGATTCTATTTCGTATAGGGGTCAGATCAAGACAGCTCAGGGACAGCTGCAAATCTTTCAGAACGAACTACGACAGTCTTGCTGAAAGATCCCATGAACACAATGAGAAAATGGCATTGTCTCTTGTCCCTGAGGTCAGCGAAACGATTGGTGACGTCGAAGGCTTCCCCTTAGATTCACAGCAGACTTCTGCTATTGCCAAGGATGTTCACACCAGACTGGTCCTTGCGGGTGCTGGAACTGGTAAGACTACTACGATTATTGGACTTGCCAAATACCTCATCCTTTCAAAGAAGGCTGAACCTGAGGACATCCTGTTCCTATCATTCACCAATGCGACAGTTTCGGATCTGTCCCGCAGGATGTTAAAAGAGGTGGGCATGAGACTGGACGTCTGCACGTTCCACAGGCTCGGTATGAGGATACTCGCTGAATCGGACGGCAAGGTCCCCAGAGTGTCCAGCATCGACACGGAGTCCTTCGTGAGAAACGAGCTCCTTGGACTGATGTCCGATGACAGATACCTGAGGGATCTGGACAGATACATGGCATTCGACAGCAGGTACGCGTTCGACGAGGATGATTTCGATAACGAAACAGATTATCAGAAGTTCATCAAGGAGAATCCCCTCGTCACCCTGGACGGAAAGACGGTGAAGAGCCTGGGGGAGGCAGACATAGCGAACTGGCTCTACATGCATGACATCCCGTATGCCTACGAAGAGCCGTACCCCGTAGACACGCGCACCTCAGAATACGGACAGTACCACCCAGATTTCCATATCAGAGACACGAATGTGTACATCGAGTACTTCGGAGTGGACAGACGGGGTAACGTCGCACCGTTCATGAAATCCAATCACGGCAATGATGCCTCCGCCGAGTACCGCGCAGGAATGGAATGGAAGACCAGGACCCACTCGGAGAACGGAACGACCCTCATCCCACTATACTCCTACCAGCGTTCCGACGATTCCCTTCTGGATGAACTGGAAAAAGGGCTTAGAAACACAGGAGTGAAAGTAGGGTCGCGAAATCCCAGCGAGATCTTCTCGTCGCTCAGCAACGGGAACTCATTTGCCCTCGACAAGGTCGTCAGGGAGTTCTCCACGGCCATGATTCTTGTGAAAGAAAACGGCCAACCGCTGCAAGAATCCCTGTCTGGAGGTTCCGGAATCCGTGAGAGGAGAGTCCTGAAACGTGTCGTGAGACTGCTGGAACCCATCTACAATTCATACCAGAGAACACTCAGGGATAGAGACGAGATCGATTTCGAGGACGTGCTCAACCTTGCATCCGACCGTGTGAATAGCGGAGGGTACGTTCCCGCATACAGGTACGTCATAGTCGATGAGTACCAGGACATCTCGCGCTCCAGGTACAATCTTCTGAGATCCCTCCGTGAATCACATGATTTCAAACTGTTCTGTGTAGGGGACGACTGGCAGAGCATATACCGCTTCAACGGCAGCGATGTGAACTACATCCTGGACTTCGAAAAGTACTGGGGGCCGTCGGAGACCTGCCGCATAGAGAGAACGTATCGTTTCTCCGGAGAGCTCCTCCGCGTCAGCAACGCGTTCATGAACTCGACCTCCGGGCAGATACACAAGAACCTGAGAGGAGACCCGTCCTTCGATACAAATGTCGTGTTCATCCGGGAAAACTCGCCGGCATCATGTGCCAGGTCGGTCGCCCGCCTGGTGGACAGCATTCCCGTGAATGAGAGCATCCTATTCCTCAGCAGATTCCGCCACGACATCGTGTCCCTTGAGAACGGAGGGTTCAGATGGAAGCCCGACGTAGGCGGAAGGACCTTTACGGTCACCAGGACCAACTCAGACAGGAAGATAACCTTCATGACGATACATGGTTCCAAAGGGATCCAAGCGGATCATGTGTTCATATTGAACAATAAAAGGGGCCCAGGCGGATTCCCTGACATGCGTGGCGAATCCATACTAATCAAGTCCCTGCTGAACGGACACGGGGACAAATTGGCGGATGAGCGCAGATTGTTCTATGTCGCTCTGACAAGAGCGAGGAAATCCGTACACCTAGTGTCCCTTAACGGGAGCGAATCCGAGTACCTCAAGGAATGTGTCTATTATCTGAAGGTAAAGTAACCTCCTCGCAGATAGGTCAGCATCTTATCATATCTGGCACTGTACTCCGCCATCAGCTGGCACTTCCCAATGAACCCCGAGTAGGTCCCCAGTCCGTCCAACCTGATCCTCTTGTTGATGCAGATCGCCGACCCGTAGTCGTGCTTCCTCACAATGATGAACCTCTTGCTGGGATTGATGTGGACGAAGTACTTCCCATCGATGAACGACTCGGAGTAGATGGTCTCTTCCGCCAAACTCTCGACCATATACCTCTGTAAGGAGGTCCTCCACTGGGATTGGTCCGCCACCTTAATCTCGAGCCTTCCGGGGCAGAGACCATGGTTCTCCTGCCGATGACGGGGTTGAAGTCCTCCTTCAGTGCTTGACGACTGCTGGCTCTTACGTCGCCATGACTTGAACTAAACCTGCATCAGATTCCACAGACTTCTCTGACCTCTGGAACAATACACTCCTCCAGGTGCCCTGGTCACCGGTATCATCCTGCTATACTCCACCTGCTTGAACAGATCCGAACCTTGCCCCCAGGCCCGCGATGATGGCCTGACTCTTCTCCTCGGCCTGGTTATGTGCCTTCTGGTACACGTCCCCCTAGTACCTCTGCTCGAAGATCTACACGAACCCCTGCCTGTTGCTCCTCCACAGAACGTTGATGATCCTGTTAAGTCTCATTGGTACATCTCAGAAATCATGACATTCAACAACACCTTCATGCGCATAGCCTGCCCCGTGTGCGGATGCGAGCAGTCGGTCACCGACATGAAGTCCAACGGTGACACGGACATCGGCATGTTCGAGCAGTACCGCTGCGTATGCGGAACAAGGTTCACCGTGACCGTTGAGATAGACTGATGGTTCCGTCCGGTTCCGATGAATGAGATTCGCAATGACGGCACCGGGTTGATAAGGACCCACACGGACGTCCAGATTCCTCCGATGCCGATAGATGATGGGACCTGTGATTCGGCGTGACCTCACGCTTCTATCTTTATAAAGTACAATCATTTTTTGAATGATATGACAAATAGTTGTGGGATCAAACTGACAGAGGTTCATGTTGTCAATATCAAATCGGTAAGAGAAGCGTTTGTGCAATTGGGCCATTCGAATTATGTATTTGGCCTCAATAATGCAGGAAAGAGCAATCTTTTGTTTGCAATCCAACTAGCCCTGGGGAGTAGGAGATTCATGGCAAGTGATGTCTACAGTTCCAATCATGAGCCCTATTCCCGTGAAAAAGAGGTATATGTTGATTTGAGGTTCGAACTAGATGGTGATGATGAACTCAAGAAGCAATGGATGCGTAAACTCGGGAATATGCTGACTGAGAACAATCATTTCTGTTTCAGAACGGAGTTGACCTATGACGAAGATAATGGAACCTATCGCAGAAACAGATACAGTATTACAGAATGGAACGGATTAACGATCAAAGCCAACAAAAATATCAAGTTGTCAGAAGATCTGATGAGACTTTTCGGATGCTACTACATCGAAGCCCATAGAGACATCTCCGAAGACGTCTATGACAGAGGATCGCTTTGGAACCGCGAAGTCTCAAAAGTCGATATTCCCGAAGACATCAGTCAAGAGATTCGGGATGTTATCAGATCGATAAACACACGTTTAGTCAACGGTTCCCAACTTCTTAGTTCTATTTCAGAAGCACTGAAGAAACTCAATGAAAGCGGAAATCTGTATGTGGATCCTTTGCCATCGGAAGTGAACGACATATACCGGGGACTGGACATAAAGGTGGATGAAGGGGGGAATGTGATTCCAATCTCTTCTGTCGGCCTTGGTACACGCAGCATAGCGGCAATAACCACTGCAGAAATTCTTTCAAGACGCAGTCTGGGAAACGGCTTAGCATACATGCTTCTCATGGTCGAGGAGCCCGAGGCCCACCTACATCCCCAACTCCAATCTGACATGGGTCGTGAACTTTCCGGAATGGATATTCAGAGCATTGTTACTACCCATTCCCCATATGTTCTAGCAGAAGGCGGAATCATCAATCTGATTAACTGCAAACATAAGACAAACGGCACAGAATACATAAGAAGCAAAATAACAAACAAAGAAAAACTGAAGAAAGTCGAAGAAAGAATACGCCGGTTCAAACCAGCTGCACTCTTCGCAAGGGTCGTAATTCTGGTGGAGGGAAGAACAGAGGAACTGTTCCTCCCACCTTTGATCCATTCTTATTTTGGAAAGACTGCAGATTCCCTAGGAATCACAGTTCTAGGTGTCGGTGGAACCGAATATCGTCAGTTCATAGATGTGTTCAACAGCCTAGAGATAGACTGGGTTATATTCTCTGACGGAGAGAAGACACCTTTGGATAAAATAGACAAAGCTGTAGCCGATCTGGGTGGATTAGAGAAACTAAGACAAGGTGATTCTAAGAGGATTGTAGTTATTCCTAACGGGCTTAGCATAGAAGGTCATATCTGCACAAACATGAATGATACAGTAACCGGTTTCCTCGAGGAATATTATGGGGATACATACTTGAAAAAACTCGATAATCAAAAAACCAATGATGCAGTTTAGAATAACATAGGTGTTTTGAAGACATCCAAGGTGGAGTATCCAGAACCTTTGGCTAACTACATATGCGATAATGCGGATGTAAGTATGTTGCCAGCAATCATAGAGTTAATGGAACTACTGAGGGTGAGGGGCCAACATGGAACTGTCAGAGGAGCAGAAGAGAGTAGTTGATTCAACCAATCATCACATTCTAGTGGTAGCAGGTGCTGGTTGTGGAAAGACAACGACACTCGTCCACTACATAATGAAACGGGTCAAAGATCCAGAAGCTCCAAAAACTGTGGTATTGACATTCAGCAACAAAGCTGCCAGAGATGTCAGGGAAAGGATTAATGAGCTTGCCCCGGACCTCTTCGACCGGCTCTATGTAGGTACCATCCATAGCTTCTGTCTCGACATGTTCAGGAGATACGGCCACTTAATTGGAATGAATCCAGACTCCATGGTGTTCGAGTCCTTCGAGGATAGAGTCGAATTGTTCAGTAGAGCACTTGCAGGCAATCCGTATGAAACGACTAAGATATTGGGATTGTCTGATCGTGAACGCAGATTGTACATTGAGAGAAGGTTCTCCGAAATGAGTTCTAGAAAAAGAACTTTGGACTTCTCCGTTTACGATGATCCTGTAATCAGAGAGTATAATGATATGCTTAGATCCATGGATGCGATGGACTATGATGACATAATAATCTATGGATTAAGAATAATCAGTGAATATCCGAAGGTAGCAGAAATCTATCAGGTTTATTACGGCGGCGTGTGTGTAGATGAGGCACAAGACCTGAACCCATCTCAGTATGCGTTTGTAAAGACACTGGCTTCTGACATCATGGATACCTTCCTGGTTGGGGATCCAAACCAAGCAATTTACGGTTTCGCCGGAGCATCCCCCAATTTCATGTGTGTCGAATATCCCCGGGACTTCGATGTGAAACGGTTCGAACTCAGGGACAATTACAGATCGTCAAGGGCCGTGATGGAGGCCGCCAGAACTCTTGAACCCGGGTACAAACCTGAGGGACGTGTCCCTATTGAGGGGGAATTCAAGGTGACATGCTACGATAACGATGACCTGGAAGCGAAGGCCATCGCAGAAGACATATGTGCACTGCTCGCTGAAGGTCATCCCGACATCAGTACTTTATCTCCAAAGGGAATCGCCGTGATCTCCCGTCGCAGGACCATTTTGGAGAACATAGCCAGTCGTCTCGCTGAAATGTCAATCCAGTGCGCCATCAGATCTGCTGGAATCGGACCCTCCTTCGATTCGGACCTAATGACTGCAATATGGCTGTCCCTGAAAGTCAAAACCAATCCGAAAGATAGCTTCCACAGAAACCGTCTGAATGATATCATGTCCTCAAATCATGGAGATAGATTCAACGGATGTGTAACTAATGTTGTGCAAACGCTATCTGGATTTAACAATGACGACACGGGCACCCTGGATAAAGCCAAGATGGAAATCGAGAGGTACGTCGAAACACTGTCAGATGGAAACGAGCTCGGTGACATAAGAGAAGATATGGAAATGTGGGATTCTCTGACCAACGATTATCTCATGTCAACATCCCCTGGCAGCAGGAGTTTAGAAGAAATGATTAGCACATCATCTATGAGAAATTCCGGAACCTCTGGTGGCGGGAAAGTGATCCTATCCACCGTACACATGTCTAAAGGTCTCGAGTTCGATGTAGTATTCATAGCATCGGTGAATGAAGGAATATTACCGGATTACCGTTCCAGAAATGAAACAGACCTAGCAGAAGAGAGACACAATCTTTTCGTCTCGATTACGAGAGCAAGAAGAGTCTGCAAGTTATCTTTCGTGAAGTACCGTAAAGGATGGAAAGGACTTGTGAAAGAAGAACCGTCCCGTTTCATATCGGACCTAATAAATGTGTATCTCGAAGTATAACGAAAGGCCACTATCAATTTGAATAAAAATAATTTCAGGAAGCAAAAACCTTGACTGAATGATGCTTAATTCCAATTTGAAATTAACAGACAGTTGTGTCCACATGTTGGCATATATTCGGCAACCATCTTCGTGACCTGCATCAACAAACTTCCATTCCATACATCGTGCTTGACGTGTGTATGCGTAAGAATTCGAACTAACATACAGAAATGGAAGCCGTTCAACTGACATAGTCAGATTCAATATCGAGCACTCAGTCTAAAATCATTTTGTTATAGTATATATTTGATGCGAATATGCAATAAAAAATTCTTAATCGAAGAAAAATGCCATTACGATATTCCTGGTAGGTCTGAGCAGAATAGCACGATCACTGGTCATCCCACGGCTTCTCCTCGCCGTCGACCACCTCTAGATCCTCATGCCCCTAGAGCTGAGCCTTAGCCTCGTCAGAGCAGACGTAATCTTGCGCCTCATCTCCGACGCCTTCTTTGGCCTCCCCACGAACGGGTTCTCCAACAGCCATCCCCGTGTGTCGACAATCATCAACCGGTTCCTCTCCCTGAACTTCCTCAGCGCCATCAGGTCCACCGAAATAAGGAACCTAAAACCCTCGCCGACTGCCGGATCCTCGGGCAGGTACAAGGTCTCCCCTGCGGCCTCCAAGGAAGCCTTCCCGTCCGAGGACATGTACGAAAGATTGCAGCGAAACCTTGGAACCGCCCCCTCCATGACGTCGGTGACATGGAGACCCAGCTCATCGCTCAGCAGGAACGTAAACCCGCCGTCCAGAACCGACGGCTCATGATAGAACGTCGGCCTCATGAACCTCTCCAACTCCTCCTAGTCTGGTTCGATATACGTCCTCCTCCCTCCGAAGGTACCGAATACCATATCGCACCCGGGTCCGGAGAACGTTCCCTACGGCCCGTAAAAATTCATAACCATTTCTATGGAGAAGCCGTCATCATAGTACAGCACAGTCCCTTCGGAGAACCGGCCCAACGTGAACCAGTCACCAATCTGCAGCCTGCGGACATGCCCATCGCCGACCAACTCGGGACACGGATCCCATCCAGAGACGTTCCCGCTCATGCCAGCCCCAACTCCCTGACCTTCTAAGATTTCGCTCTCGGCCTCCCGACGGAACGTCTATCACTGTCCACGCAGATCTGAAACACCCGTCTGAGCTTTTCCTCGTCCAGGTCCTCGTACACAGCTATCACCACTCTGCAGTCATCGCCGAACTCCATCTCGAACCCGTGAATTTGAACAGGAAGGGCACGGGGCATCGGGCATGCCCCGTCTGAACACCGTCGGGACCGACACGAAGACGTCATTCTCGAAACCGCAGCTGTCGTCCCTCAGCTCCCTGTAGTCTGTCAACCCGTCCTTCCTCGTGCAGATGACCCTCATCAGCAGCGTCCACTTCGGAACGGCACTCCAAGAGAGCGACGGATACTCAGTCCTCACCGACCTTCCCAGGAACGAGGCCTCCCCAGACCTGGACAAAAACCTCGTCTTGGGGCCCATACCTTCGAGGGACACGACGTAGTACTCTAGATGCAGCAGGATGGCGGCGCACATCTCCTTTGAGTCGCCGCCCGCTGTCGCCATCTTCAGATGGTTCAGTACTGCCTTGTCGTCGATGTCGGCGAACCTCGAGCTGAAGAGGATGTCTGCAAGTGCTAGATGGACCCTTCGATCATTCATATCCTCCATGATCCCAACAGCTTCCTTGAAGGACCTGGCGCCGTTCTCGGGATCCTCCACTTCGTCGGCGTCCTTCAGGAAGCACAGTGCCAGCATGATCCTCGACCGTTCACTTCTGTCCGCCACGGACCTCTCTGCCCACACCTGGCACATCCCGTCCCCAGCCTTAAACAAGACCTGGGCGAGTAGTTCTTGAACAACGGCAAGGTTTCCGCCACCGAGTCCATTCCCCAATGAGCAAGGAGATATGGAACGACAGCCTGCCCAGCTCCTGAACTCCAACGTCATCGGATACATCCAGATAGACATCGCATCGGCCATCAGACCTGAGACCGCCTCGATGAGCTCCTCTAGGTCCCCCCCCCCCTCGTCCTCAATCGAATCGACCGGATCCGTCCAGATCCTGCAGGTGGCTACCATGTCACCGTCCGACAGAAACCCGCACACACATTCGAACATCACATAGACATCGTCATCCACAGCCCTCCCCTCAGCTGAAGGACACCGTCTCCCCCTCGAAGACGAGCTCCGGTCTAGGAATCACTGACCTGTTCGGAATCGAGGTCTTCAGCATCAGGCTCCCAGGTATGGCAACAGTGCGTGTGACCCTAGGATCGCTCCCGCTGAGAACAGCTTTGAACTTGAGTGCGCATATGACGAAATATCGCAACACGCGTTAATTATAGTTCACATGGCGCCTGATACAACACATCACACACCATGGAACAGGCACTTGGTCTGGTGCTCCGGCTCGCTGGAAACGTACATCCCCAGCTTCTTGTAGGTCCCCTCGTCCACGTTGGAGATGACCACGGAAGAGTGGACGTCGCAGCCCCTGAGCTCGGGGATCTTGGCGACCGCCTTCTCGACCACGGGGTCGGTGTTCGCCGCGATGGACAGCGCCACCAGCATCTCGTCGATGTGCAGGCGGGGGTTCCTGTTCCCGAGGTAGTCGACCTTCAGCCTCTGCATGGACCTGATGACGTCCGGCGATATCAGCAGGACGTCGTCGTCGATGCCCGCGAGGATCTTCAGGGCGTTCAGGATCATCGCCGACGACGCGGTGAGCAGCGGCGAGGCCTTGCCCATCACGATGGTCCCGTCCGCGAGCTCCGCGGCGACGACCGGCCTGTCCGTGCTCCTCATCATCGCCCTCACGGCTGTGACCGTCCTGCGGTACTCTATCGACAGCCCGGCCTTCTTCAGGATCAGCTCGGACCTGAACACGGAGTCGTCGTCGATCCTGCCCTCCCTGCGGTCCCTGAGCGCGGTGAAGTAGCGCCTGATGATCTCGTTGTTGGCGGCGCGCCTGACTGCCTGGTCGTCCACGATGCAGTTCCCGGCCATGTTCACGCCCATGTCCGTGGGCGAGCGATACGGGGACTTGCCGGAGATCTCCGTGAGGATGGCGTTCAGCACCGGGAAGATCTCGATGTCCCTGTTGTAGTTGACTGTCGTCTTCCCGTAGGCGTCCAGGTGGAACGGGTCAATCATGTTGCTGTCGCTGAGATCCGCGGTGGCCGCCTCGTACGCGATGTTGACGGGATGGTTGAGCGGCAGGTTCCAGATCGGGAAGGTCTCGAACTTGGCGTACCCGGCGCTCCTGCCGAGGCTGTGCTCGTGGTAGAGCTGAGAGAGGCACACGGCCATCTTCCCGCTGCCCGGCCCGGGGGCGGTGACCACGACCAGCGGCTTGGTGGTCTCCACGAACTCGTTCCTGCCGTAGCCCTGGTCGGAGACGATGAGCGGGATGTTCGACGGGTACCCTGCTATGGGGTAGTGCCTGTACACCTTCAGACCGAGGGCCTCGGCCTTCTTCTGGAAGGCGTCCGCGGCTGACTGGCCGTTGTACTGCGTTATGACGAGACCGCAGACCCCTATGCCCCTGTCGTGGAAGGAGTCCACCAGCCTGAGGACCTCCTGGTCGTAACCGACTCCGATGTCCTTGCGGACCTTGTTCCTCACGATGTCCTCGGCGTTGATGACGACGATGGCCTCGGCCTGGCTGCCGAACTCCATGAGCATGCGGATCTTGCTGTCCGGCATGAACCCGGGCAGCACCCTGGAGGCATGGTAGTCGTCGAAAAGCTTGCCCCCGAACTCGAGGTAGAGCTTTCCACCGGAGCTCGCGATGCGCTCCCTGATGTGCTCTGACTGCGTCCTGAGGTACATGTCGTTGTCGAATCCCGTCGGCATGTGCAGGTACATGCACTCATGGTACTAAAATATTGAATAGGGGGCCTTGGCCCCCGGGTTTGTCACCGACGGACCAAGATCCTCACGCCGCCGGACGTGGACTCCGGCGGCCCCATCAGCCCGGCCGACTCGAACGCTCCCCTCGAGGCTACAAGCACCGCGTAGGCCGGGTCCGACGAGACGTGGGTGGAGCGATACCTCCTGGCCTCGTTCCCCCGGCGCACGATGACCTCCGCGTCGGAGCGGTAGAGCCTCCCCTCCCTCGCCGGGGGACGCGCCGCCATCTCCAGGTCCAGGCCGAGGAGGTCGAGCGCCTCGCCCAGCCTCGAGACGAACATCCGGTCGCGGACGTCCAGCAGGAAGGACCAGTCGTAGCCGCTCATTATGTCCCTGAGCACCACGAGCCTCGACTCGAGGAAGTCCTCGACCGGATCCCCGTCGCTCTCGGACCCGTCGTCCGTCAGCTCGTAGCCCTCGTCGACCGTCATGAGGTCTCCAGGTCCGGGTCCAGCATGTACCCGTAGACGTCCAGATCCAGACTGTCCCAGGCGACCGCCCCGCCTTCGACGGTCCCCTCGGGCACCTCGAATACCAGGGTGAACGTGGCGGAGTTGCCCGGGCCAAGCGAGGTGTAGGACAGGTCCGAGTACGAGCTGTCGTGGTGGGTGGTCGCCGACCAATCCATCGAGTACAGGTTCCCGTCGGAGTTCTCGAAATCCGGGGCGGTGACGGTCAGCCCGTCCTGGTGACCGATGTTCTTCACGGTGAGTGTGACCAGGGCGAAGGTCATGCCGTCGTCGGGCGCCTCGGTATACCTGTGCCCGTACAACACATAGGCGAACGGTCCGATCTCCTCTACCGAGAAATTGTACGACGCCTTGCCCATGTCGTCCCCCCAGAAAGTGCTACCGTCTATCTCCAGGGTGGCCAGCTCGTGGTCGGTGAACGTGGTCATCGTGAAACGGTGGACCACCCCGCCGGATTCGAAGGTCCCCGACAGCTTGATCAGGCTCACGCCGAACACGTTGGTCCCGCGCTCCACTTCAAACTGCAGGTTCTCGGCGTCATAGCCGTACTTGTCTATCTCGACCTTCGCCTGCGACTCGTAGTTGTAGTCGTCCGAACTCGCGACTGCTATCACGAAGAGCGCGAAGAGGACCACTGCAACTCCTATGATTATCTTTGTCTTCTTCTTCAGATACATTCCCCCTTTCGAGGATGCATCCGGATCGAACTCTGTCCATCCTATCCGGTCCGCATGCGGACGTTCATCTTCTGGGCGGTTATAATTACTTTAAATTGTAATCTTTGTTATTGACGATATTTATGAAACACTGGACACCCATGCAAAGGGTCCGCCCGAAGAAGAACGGCGGGAAAGACGGGTGGATGCGGGCGATGCCTCTGAACGCCACCTGAAAAGCACAGGGAAGGGCCGTCTCAGACGGCAGTTCCCACCGAGACTATGAATATCTCGTATTCGAAGCCCTGATCCTCGTCAGGCTCCTCGTTGTAGACTCCGATGAGCTCGTACTCGTCGCCGAGCATCCCCTCGTTGACCGAGGCTTCCAACAGCTTCTCGGAATCCGTAGAGTTACTTTGAGACATCCCTTTCTCCAACATCGTTGAGAGCGGGATGCATCTATTTAAACGAGCCTAAACACGGTCAAGCTATCTGCTTAACTAAGTTTGGATGGATGGCGCGACGTTAGAATCCGGTTTCGGAACACATGGGCGACACGGGAGGGACCCGACCGATGACGATTCTGTCAGCCCGAGCGGGACCACATGGACATGGGCGGAGGGCCGGGGACGGAGACCGGACGGCCTGTCGGCCTCCCGGCGATCCGTCCCCCTCACGCGTCACAATAAATAGCACGCGCGCGATGGGTGTGGACATGAAGATTTCGAAGAGGATCTCGGACATCCCCATGTCCGGGATCAGGAAGATGTTCGACCTGGCAGGTCCGGACTCCATCAACCTAGGCCTCGGGGAACCCGATCTGGACCCCCCGAATGAGGCGATCGAGGGGATGAACGCCGCGGCCACCGCCGGACGCAACAAGTACGGACCCACGGCGGGGATCATGGAGCTGAGGGACGCCGTCGCGGACTACTTCTCCAAGTACGGGAAGGTCGACGGGAACAACATCATGATCACCCCCAGCGGGTCCACGGCCCTGCTGGAGGTCACCCAGAGCATGGTGGACCCGGGCGACGAGGTGCTGGTCCCCAGCCCCGGCTTCGTCATCTATGGGCCCCACGCGGAGCTCGCCGGAGGGAAAGCCGTAGAATACAGGCTCACGGACGACGGGCTGTTCCAGCCGGACATCGACTACATCCAGTCCAGGATCACCCCCCGGACCTCGATGATCGTGGTCAACACCCCGTCGAACCCCACCGGGGGAGTCCTCACGGAGGAGTCCAAGAGGGCCCTCTGCGACATCGCCAGGGACAACGGCATCACCATCCTCGCAGACGAGGTCTACAACGAGTTCGTCTACGAGGGGAGACACGTCTCTTTCATGGACAGCCTAGACTGCTCCGTGGTCGCCAACGGGTTCTCGAAGATGATGGCGGTCACCGGCTGGAGGATGGGCTTCCTCTGCGCCGATCACGACATCATGGACACCCTGATCAAGATGCAGTACCACGTCTGCGCCAGCCCCGCCATGCCGGCGATGTACGGCGTCCTCGCCGCCCTCCCCAACATCGGCCCCTACCTGGACAACGCCAGGAGGGTATACAGGGCGCGCAGGGACCTCATCACGGACCTCATCAACGACATACCGGGGATGCATCTCGAAGCGCCCCGCGGGGCGTTCTACGCCTTCCCCACCTACGAGCAGGACGTCAAGTCGGCTGACCTCGCCAACGACCTGGCAAGGGCGGGGCTCATCTGCACCCCCGGATCCGCATTCGGCACCTTCGGTGAGAAGCACCTCAGATTCTCCTACGCAGCGGACGAGTCGAAGATAGAGGCGGGAATGGCTATATTGAAAAAGGTCATCACCGAGGGGAGATAACCATGGCGAACGAGAACGACCCCAACGCGGCCCTCTTCGGAGGGGACGAGCAGGAGCAGACCGAGGAGGAGGCCCACATCCAGCAGCTCTTTGGGAAGAACCCCAACAGGACCTCTGCCATCTTCGACCTGTTCAGCGTCGAGATGATGCAGAGCATCGACGAGGACAAGGAGCTCCCGGAAGAGGCCAAGAGACAGCTGATCTTCAAGATGACCGCCAACAGCGTCCTGGACATTGTCATGGAATGCCTCGCCCCGGACACCGCCGAGGAGGTTGCGGCTTGTCTCGATGGCTACATCGGCATGAGCCTCACGAACAAGAAGCACCAGGTCGACATGATGGGGGAGCTCCGCAAGGCCATCATGAGCGTGAAGCAGAACGAAGGGGAGGGCGACGAGGACTTCGAACGCCGCCTTTCCGACCTCGAGGACGCGTGGTGGGACATCCCCCAGCCCCTGCTCAACGGCAGGACCCCCAACGATGCGATCCGCGAGGAGATGAGAAGGTACGGTCTGGACGAATGAACGGCTCCGACTGGTACAGGGCATCCGCGCCCGGGAAGTTCGTCATCCTGGGCGAGCACGCAGTGGTCTACGGCAAGCCGGCGATAGTCCTCGCAGTGGACCTAAGGATGGAGATCGCGGTCCGCGGATCAAGATACAACACGATCAACGGCGAGCGCATAGACTTCCGCAGGCAGCCCCACCTCAGGTACCTCACCAGGAACGCCACCGGCGGCCTGGAGTTCCAGACCTCCAGCCAGATCCCCGTCGGTTCGGGGCTCGGGTCATCGGCGGCCCTCTCTGCCGCCCTGGCGCTCGCCCTCGGCGAGATGGAGGGCAGACGCATGACCGAGCACGAACTGGTCGAGGAGGCCTACGAAGCCGAGCTCTACGCACAGGGGATAGGCAGCCCGATGGACGCCTCCGCCTGCGTGCACGGCGGCGGCGTGGCAGTCAACCTCCCAGAGTCGGAGGGCAGGCACCTCTGGACCGTCACGCGCGGGGACAGGACGTGGAGCGTCTCCGACGTGGACGTGCCCGACATGACTTTCGTCATCGGCAACACCGGGATCAAGGCCCCCACGGGGCCCCTGGTAAGCAAGGTCAAGAGGTTCAGGGACCGGAGCAGCTTCGCCATGGACATCATCGACGACATCGAGCAGACCACCCTGCAGGGCAGCCAGGCGATAGCCCGGGGCGATGTGGAGGAGCTAGGAAGGCTGATGACCAACGACCATAAGCTCCTGTCCATCCTGGGCGTCTCGAGCAGGGAACTCAACAAACTCGTGAACGCCTCCATGCCGTACTCGTACGGCGCCAAGCTGACCGGGGCGGGCGGGGGAGGATGCATGGTGGCCCTCACGGACAGGCCCGAGAAGGTGTGCGAGGCCATAAGGTCCAGGGGAGGGACGCCGTACGTCGTGAAGACCGGCGTCCCCGGAGCGATGATGCATCCCTAAAACACCCTTAATCACCGATTTTCGGAAGAGATACGCATGGATCTGAACGACGAGATCGAGAGGCTCCGCACCAGGTGCATAGGGTGCGGGAAGTGCAGCAAGGTCTGCCCATCGCTGAAGCACGGGGGCATCGACCCTATGGAAGTCATGATGGGCGGGGAGGCGGACATGTCGACATGCATCAACTGCGGGAACTGCTCCGCGGTTTGCAGGAGAACCGACCCGATGGCCGTGATGCAGGACCTCATCGCTCTCGAGAGAGACATACATATCTCCCAGGCGTTCAAGGATACAGGATACGCCATGAGGCCCGCAGAGCAGGTGCCTGAGCCCGTCTGGACCGGCGAGGACATCCTCGTCATGCCCGGATGCGTGACCAAAGCCAAGGTCCCCTACGTGATCTACGCCGCCTCGGTGGCGTTCAGGACGATGGGCGTCAAAGCAGGCGAGCTCCCTGGGAACACATGCTGCATGCACCCCACCCAGTTCAGGGAGATGACGGAGCCGGAACGCAGGTCGTACCGGTTCGAGATGGGGAGAACCGCCGGCGACCGGACGCTCGTCACGCTCTGCGCTGGATGCAGCCAGGAGCTGCAGAAGTCATCGGTGCCCGCCGAGCACATGATCAGGTACCTCCACGACCACATCGACTCCCTCCCGAGACTGGACAGGCCACTGAGGGTGGGGATCGAGCCGGGTTGCGCGGCGTCGGACCTGTGGAAGGAGATGAGGGAGGTCGTCGAGGCCATGGGATGCGAGGTCGTCAACACGACCATAGGTTGCTGCGGCAAGAACACCTCCGTCGCCGGACCCCTGATGGAGGAGAGGGAGGCGGAGTGCGCCGGTGCGGACTGGATCGTCGTGGGATGCCCCATGTGCCAGGTCAAATTCGACGCGTACCCGGACGGCATCCCGTCCATGCACATAGCGGAGCTCGTGGCATTGGCCGCCGGTGACCCCGGGTCTCTGGAGTTCCATTCGCTCAGAAGATGAGAGGGTAAGTCGTTTGATGATGTCCTCAGTACATCGACGCGATCAAGAGACCGAGTATGAACAGGTTGATCAGGTAACCGACCACCAGACCGATCACCCCTCCGATCACCACGCTCTTCAAGGATCCTGTGTCCTTCTTGATGATTATGTACAGGATCAGCAGTATGACCCCTACCACGACCGCCCACAGGAGCCCCAGGATGATGGAGAGCAAAAGGGCGATGATGAATCCCGTCACCATCGACTGCTTTTCCTTGTCCTTCGAAGAGGAGCCCGTGAATGTCCACGAGGAGCCGGACTGGCTGCCAGAACCGGGTGGCGCGTATGTGCCGCTGAAGCCTTGATCGAACCCGCACAGCGGGCAGAACTTGGCATCCGAGTCGATTTCGGCACCGCAATTCCTGCAATACATGGGGGCCGCATCAGATGCTGGCTATAAAAATGAGTTGCGACGCGCCCATGTTGCTCGGGATTCGGGGACGCCCCTCGCGGAACAGATGAACCTGCGAAACCTCCGAAGTCTTCCGTGCGGAATCGGTGCGACATGCATAGAGGGCCTAGGGTTGGCTATCAAAATGGGGTAAAGGGTTGCAGGGGCCGCAGCCCCTGTTTGAGTTTCAGATCAGGTCCTCGAAACCTTCGACGACCTTGGGGAACCTCTCCTTGACGACCTTGAGGAGGTTGTACACGTTGACCTCGCCGATGTCGGAGTCCTTGATCAGCTTGATCAGCTCGTCGATGGTGTCGTCGTCCAGGGTGGCGAGCCTCTCCTTGGCCATCCAGTTCCTGAAGAGCTTGTCCTCCATCCTGTCGCGCCACATCTTCTCGTAGGGCATCAGGGCCTTCTTGGAGAAGTCACCGGTCTTGGCACACTCGGTCAGGACCTTCCCCGCGTACATCCCGGTCCTGCAGGCATGGCATATGCCCCCTCCCGTGATGGGGTCGATGATCCTGGCGGCGTCCCCGACGAGGATGATGTTGTCGTCCACGGCGCAGTCCAGTCCGGGGCAGGTGGAGACGAAACCGCCCATGATCTCCAGGCACTGGCCCTTGCTCAGGCGTGGGTCCTCTGCGATGAACTTGTCGAGGTAGTACTTGGCGTCACCGTTGCCCTTGCACTTGGAGCCCGCGACACCGATACCGACGTTGGCGACGCCCTCCCCCTTGGGGAATATCCATATGTATCCACCAGGGGCGACGGATCCGATGACGAACTCGCAGTAGTCGGGAGCGCAGTCGATGTTGCACATCCTGTACTGGATGCACGAGTCTATGTCGCTCAGCTTGAGACTGGTGTCGATCCCCGCCCACCTTCCGACCTGGCTCTCGTACCCGTCGGCGGCCACAACGCACTTGGCGCGGATCTCGATCTCCTCGCCCATGCTCTTCGCCCTGATTCCGACGATCTTGCCGCCCTCGCGGATGATCCCCGTGCAGGAGGTCCTCAGCATGATCTGGGCGCCGGCTTCGGCGGCATCCCTGGCGAGGGCCTTGTCGAAGAGGTGCCTCTCGAGGACGTAGCCGACCTCGGACCCCGCCTTGGACTCGTCCAGCTGGAACGTGGTGCCCTGGGGGGACTTGATGATGGCACCCTTCATGTCTCCGCGTATCCAGGTGGGGTCGGGCTCGATCCCTACCTCCTCCAGCCATTTCTTGGAGACACCCTCGGCGCACCTGAGGGGAGCTCCGATCTCGGCCTTCTTCTCGATCAGTATGGTCTTCAGACCGCCCTGGGCACAGTACCTGGCAGCCATGCTTCCGCCGGGTCCGGCCCCGACGACGACTATGTCGCACTCGTATGTCTTCATGGATGATCACTCCAGGGAAAGGGCGGCGACGGGGCAGAGCTTGACGCAGATGCCGCATTTGATGCAGTCGTCGTTGAACTCCAGAACGAAGTCGTTCAGGAATATGGCGTTCTTGGGGCAGGAGCCCACGCATCCTCCGCAGTGGAGGCATTTGTTCACGTCTACCTTCATTCACATCACTCCGTTACGTT
>CALUNK010000005.1 GCA_944321985.1 Candidatus Methanomethylophilaceae archaeon | reverse complement strand
AGGAACGCACCTGAGAACGTGATGGAGAGCCTGGCGGAGACGATCTTCGCGAAGATCCACGGAGAGGGCAGGTCCGAGTACTCGCAGGAGGTCTGCGACTACCTCAACTCCGGCGAGTTCCTGAAGGACAACCAGGAACTCTTCCTGAAGAGATTCAGGGGAATCTCACAGACGACCTGCGGGGAAAACGTGGATCTCGCCGAGGTCTATACAAGACTCGTCGAGAGGGGACTCGTCGAGAGGGACAGGGCCGTCGTTATCAGATGGGGGGCACGGAACACCAGGGACAACGAGGTTGGACGTTCCAGCATTCTGATGAAGACTGTGGTCGTCAATCCGAAACTCGACTCGGAGGGAATTACCGAGAACGTGCTGGACTACGCACTGTACTCCCAGATATGTCATGTAAGTCTCGGATTCGGTTCTAGCAGGGAAGTGAACGCAGAGAGATACGAGGCGATGCTTGCCATGTATCCAGACAGGACATCTGCGGAGTCGGAGATCAGAAGGATTGGGCTGACGTTCTGAACCCATTCGGAAACCGTTTCCCCCGACCACGGTCGGGGGTCACATCATCTGATCAATGTGAACGCAGCATTAACCGCGGAGGTCCTGGCGGTGTAGGAGTCATCAGCGCTACCAATGATCATCGCATCGTCGGGACCCATGACGCCGAGGGACCTGAGATAAAGCGAATATCTCGGTGATTTGTCATCTAGGTTCCAGTCAGGTGGCATGAACAGATGTCCGTCACGATAGACAAGAGTGGTGCAGCCCAGGCCACCAGAACGGATCCCCGCGTCCCTCTCCCTCATACCGTTGGTTATGTCCGGCCCTTTGTTCTTGACGATGACCGTACAGTGGAACTTCCCGGGGATACCCTCCGGGATGTCTACATAAACCGGGACGATGGGAATCGAATCGAACAGCTCGTGTCCCCTCTCGCTGAGGACGGATCCGGTCTGATAAGTGTTGATCAGACCACACGAATCCAGCAGGGTGATCAGATTCCTGGCAGTGCCCTCTCCCATGTCCAGCTCCTCGCAGATGCTCTTACGTCCGACACGGGAAGCTCCTGACATCATGTACATCGTCCAGAATATATCGCTGTCCGAGTAGCGTGGGCGGGACCCGCGTGTGGGGACGCTTTTGAAAAGGAGCATGTAGGATGTATCATCCAACTCGGTTAAAGCAATGTTGCAGTTGGATGGGGAATTTTGGACGGCACCCTAAATGACGACCCCGGACCGCATCTGGGCATCCAGCGATTGGAGGGCTTCCAAGGTAGGCAGTTATGACAGCCGTCTGGAGTTTTTCAGCCAATCTAGTCGGATTTATAATCCAACCAAGTGATTTCATTTCCGATGCCCGAACCGGTCGATGCCGGTGGGATGGGGGCAGGATCCATAGTTAAGGAAAAGGAATGTGAAAACGAAGAAGAGGGGAGGATAATATGAACAAGATGATTGCGGTCATTGCGGCGGTCATGATGATCGTCGCGATACCCATCGGACTCGCTGCAGGCGATGCAGACGCCGACACGGGCGTGACCGGTACATACTCGGTCTATGCCTACGACGGCAGCGCCTGGAGCAGCGACATCGTCGATGCCTACGACGCGGCACAGGCCGTTCAGGCGTCTGACATGTGGGATGCGAACACCGACTCCATGGTCGCCAAATACACTCCTGGAACCTGGGTCACGTACAACTACACCACCTATGGAAACATCACGACATTCGCGGGCAAGACCAACACCGCTGCCGAGCAGTGGAACGTATTCATAATCGACGTCAGTGGAAACATTGTCGCCGCCGAAGACTGCCTTGGATCCTACAAGTGCTTCAGTGATTACGATCAGGACCACAGGACTGCAAACATTATAATGTATTATGGTAGCAGTTCAATGACCGCTCAGATTGTAGCTGCACAGTACAACACATACTCTGACAAGGTGGCCGAGTCTTCGATTACGAACGTCTCCGATTCGGAGGCTTTCAAGGTCAGCTTTAACCTTCAGATCACCTACTCTGGCGTCAATGCTTCAATTTCGGGCAGTGTCTATGACGTCAACGGTAACCTCGTGACCGATGCGTCTCTCAAGGCGTCCACCGTAACTGTGGTCGGATACGGATCCGACTGCTACCTCGCACTCAAGGACGCCGTGGGATCCGCGAACTTAACAGGCGAGGAAACTGTTCCTGGACAAGGATACAACGCGTACGGATGGATGGGCGAGATGTTCGGTCTCGGGACCGTCCAGACTGCCGGTACCGACACACCCTCAGATTGGACCGATGACACGTATGCCTACTGGTGCATCTACGACAGCACCGGACAGCTTGCCGACTTTGTCCTTGGAGCGTACAGTCCTGTTGACACCGACAGCACATTCTGCTGCGATTCCATCGGGCTGATCTATGCGGAGGTTACAATGTAAGTCCAGACAGGGGGCAATCTCTAATTGCCTCTGTCGCACCTTCGACGTCAATCACGGACTTCGGGGGTGCGACAAACATCTTTCAATGGAGGCTGATAAAAGACAAACATAATTTGAAAAAACATCGGTAAACCACTTTCTTTGATTTCAAGCCTCCTTTGAGGGAGGTTTGTTGATGATTTCAGCCAATAGACAGCTTACATTAGCTACCGCTGTGTTTTTGACCGTCGTGTTGAGCTCAATCATCCTGACGGCAGCCAGTACAGAATCCAATGCAACGGATTCCGGTGATGACGGCCAGTGGACCCTGACGCCCGACGGGAAGTACGAGTACAGCTTCGACGAGTGGACCCTGGACACAGATGCGATCCTCGCAGGAATCGACACGAGCAAGGACGTAATAGTGTTCGACAAAACATACCAGCTGACCGAGAGCTGGTCAGTAAGGGAGGTCGGTTCTCAGGACACATACGACTACACGGTGACGTTGGATGTCAGGTACTCGTATCAGGCCATGGCATCGATACAGTTCGAGCTGGAGGCCTACACTGTATCGGTGGTATCCGTTGACGGTGCCTACAGCTCCATGCCCATTGTGCTGTCCTCCAGGTCGGGACTCAGCGACTCCAGCGGCAACCCCGCTATGACAAGGATCACCTCCGGCCAGATCGCCGAACTCGACACCGTGCTGTATCTCGTCGGATGCGGATGGGAGGTCGAGCAGACCCAGACCGGAAGCAGTCAGTCAGACTGGGAGTTCTACGGAATCGGCGGCAACGATCTCATCGTATCGAGCCAGATCGCACATCTCGATGTCGCATGCTCGGTGGACGAGGATGTCCTGGCGGACGTCACGTTCTACATGGGTCAGGATTCGGAGGTGTTCATCCAATCGGCATTGAACGCCAACGTCAGGATCGTGTCGGACGGAGACGTCAGCATGGGTTTCGGGAACAAAGCAGCCACGGGATTCGTTATACACAACGTTTCTTCCCCGCCTCGCCTGATGTCTGTCCACGTTTCGCAGGAGAAGTATGATGAACTGGTGGAGCAGGATTCCAGATTCGAGGAATTCCTCGTGGTGGATTCCGGTGATGACGGCCAGTGGACCCTGACGCCCGACGGGAAGTACGAGTACAGCTTCGACGAGTGGACCCTGGACACAGATGCGATCCTCGCAGGAATCGACACGAGCAAGGACGTAATAGTGTTCGACAAAACATACCAGCTGACCGAGAGCTGGTCAGTAAGGGAGGTCGGTTCTCAGGACACATACGACTACACGGTGACGTTGGATGTCAGGTACTCGTATCAGGCCATGGCATCGATACAGTTCGAGCTGGAGGCCTACACTGTATCGGTGGTATCCGTTGACGGTGCCTACAGCTCCATGCCCATTGTGCTGTCCTCCAGGTCGGGACTCAGCGACTCCAGCGGCAACCCCGCTATGACAAGGATCACCTCCGGCCAGATCGCCGAACTCGACACCGTGCTGTATCTCGTCGGATGCGGATGGGAGGTCGAGCAGACCCAGACCGGAAGCAGTCAGTCAGACTGGGAGTTCTACGGAATCGGCGGCAACGATCTCATCGTATCGAGCCAGATCGCACATCTCGATGTCGCATGCTCGGTGGACGAGGATGTCCTGGCGGACGTCACGTTCTACATGGGTCAGGATTCGGAGGTGTTCATCCAATCGGCATTGAACGCCAACGTCAGGATCGTGTCGGACGGAGACGTCAGCATGGGTTTCGGGAACAAAGCAGCCACGGGATTCGTTATACACAACGTTTCTTCCCCGCCTCGCCTGATGTCTGTCCACGTTTCGCAGGAGAAGTATGATGAACTGGTGGAGCAGGATTCCAGATTCGAGGAATTCCTCGTGGTGGATTCCGGTGATGACGGCCAGTGGACCCTGACGCCCGACGGGAAGTACAAGTACACAGGATCCGATGATGTGACTTCCTTGGTAATACCGGACTATGTAACTGCCTTGGCTGATAAAGCATGCCAGAATCTAACCGCTCTGGAGAGTGTCACAATACCCAACACACTTCAGACAATCGGTACCGAAGCGTTCGACGGATGCACGTCCCTGAGGACGATCGTTTTCGAATCAGGGGGGACGGACTCGTTGACCATCGGGGACGATGCGTTCAGCGGCACGTCGATCGGGAGCATCGTTTTGCCTGCCAGGACAGTTTCGGTGAGAGACTCCTTCGAAGGCTGCTCATCTCTGAGGTCCATAACTTTCGAATCCGCAGACGCCTATGTGCTGGAGAGCTTCGGATCGATAGACGGTCTGAATCTCGACACACTCCACATGCCGTATCCGAAAGACGGCAACCTTCCGGAGGGGACCGACGAAATCGAGGATTTCAAACTCCTGGGGACGAAAGAGGAGACCGATCCGGAGACCGGGATCGTTTACAGATTGGAGGAAGACGGATCCTGGACGATACAGTCAGTCCCCCAGACTCTGCCCAAATCCGTAACGATACGGGATGGGGTCAAGGAGATAGGCAGCTATGCATTCAGAGGTCGCACCATAGGCTCCATAACGATTCCTGTCTCGGTGGAGGTCATATCGGACCATGCCTTCGATGGAGCGACCCTGGGTTCCGTGACGTTCAAGGAGGGTTCAGAGCTGACATCCATTCGGACATTCGCCTTCAGTCAATCCTCGTTGACATCGATCGATCTCAGCAACTGCACGTTGTTGACATCCATTGGAAATTATGCTTTCAGCAGGTCGAACCTGAACTCTATCTTACTTCCGGACGGACTTCAATCCATCGGAATGCAGGCATTCGCCAGTACTATGCTCACGTCGATTCAGCTGCCCTCCAGTGTCACGACGATCGGTAATTCCGCATTCGCCGGGTCATATCTGGAATCCATGGTTCTGCCATCGGGACTCACCAGCCTCGGAAACACCGTGTTTCCGAACACACTGGAGGAGTTATCGGTGGAATCAGGGAACACCACCTACCAGGTCGATGGGGGCATTCTGTATCGTCAGACCGCGAATGGATTGGAGTTGCGCTATGTCCTGTACAACGTTGAGGATGCCACCATACTTCCCGGAACCGTCTCCATAAGCACGGTGGAGGGATTCAAGAGCCATACGAATCTGAAGACCGTAACATTCGGTGAGGGAGTCACGGCCAACATACCCAACAGCGGTTTCCTGGGATGCACTTCATTGGTATCCATCGATGCATCGAAGGCTTCGTTCACAAGCATCGGTGACTTCGCTTGTAAGAATCTGGAGAATCTGTCCGAGTTCCATTTTCCGACGACGCTCACGACGATCGGTAATGAAGCGTTCTATGGATGCATTGCACTGCATGAGGTGGATCTGAGCGGAACGAGTTTCTCGTCCGGAAGCAATGCCACATTCAATCAGTGCACGTCTCTGGTCAGAATGATCTTGCCGAGCACTGCGACAAGAGTTCCTGCTATGGGAGGCTGTCTGAACCTGTCCGAGATCATAGTTTCTGCCGACAACCAGTATCTCGAGTCGATAGACAACATCATGGTTATCGAGAAGGGGGAGGATGGCAAGGAGTTGGTCTTTGTCGTCAATGCATTGCCGGTCGTGGACGGTCGCATATCGATTACCATACCAGCGGATGTCACATCGATTGGAACGGGTGTCTTCTACGAGGTCATGATCGATGCCGTGTATGTCGCCGAAGGCAACGAGACATACGTATCGACTGAGGACGGGTCCGCTCTGATAGCGGATGACGTGGTCGTCTACATCGCAAGCGGGGTGTATGATTGCACGTTACCGGGTTCTGTAAAGGAAGTGACATCTCGTGCGTTCCTGTATGCGACAAACCTCAGGAATCTGACATGGGGCGACGAGAACACCACAGGGGATTTCATTTTTTCCGCAAGCACCTCATCGGTAGAGACGATCACTCTTACGACAACGGGCAAGGTCACATTGGGCCAAGGCACCACCGGGTTCAGTAGTAGTCTATTGAGCAGTTTCACGGTGAATTGTGGAGAGTTCGAGGCATCATCACTAATGGGGATTATCACAAACACAATAGGATCTTCAGTGGATTTCTCAATAAAAATCGAAGCAGATTCGATAACGGGATCCGGTTTCATAACGGAGAATGCAACCTCTGTGAGGATCTCAGGCGGGGTGACGGGGTCTCAGGACCTGGACGTCGGATCCCTGTTCGCAGATGGGACCTATGAAGGTCTGGAGATAATCATCGATGGTAAAGCGGCAGATGTCGTTCAGACGATGAGCGGCCACAGGCTGGTCGTTCAGGATCCGGATTCCGAGACAATACAGGTTCAGGTAGAGAGGATCACCAAATCCGGAGACAACTGCACTGTGGCGTTCACGGTGGATCTGGGTGACCTCACGGTGTACGATGTGGATGCCACGCTTTCGGACGGTACGCAGCTTCAGTTCTCGGACGGCGCCTTCATCATCGACATGAGCGGTGACAAGACGGTCACCATCTCCGAGAAGTCCTCCGATGTGACGCACACTGTCACATTCGATCCGAACGGCGGGGTCCTGCCTAGCGAATCGGGAACGGTCAGCATCGGTGACGGCAGGACGATTAGCACCACTCAGCTGGATTCCATGACGCCGACCCGCGAAGGATACACCTTCAAGGGTTGGTATCTCGATCAGAAACTGTCCGACAGTTACGATCGTGACAGAATCTTCGAGGACACGACGCTCTATGCGAGGTGGGAGCCTGACAATGGGGTGGTCGTTACCCTGTACGATCCGTACAACCGCGTGACGGCTAGCCTGGAGGACGGGACCACGTTCTATAGCGGAGACAAGGTGTCTCCGAACTCGAAACTGAATCTGACCTTCACAGCTGGGAACGGCATCGAGTTCCTTGGTTGGAACATAGTTGTCGGCAGTGATGCGACCACCTATGATTCCTACGAGTTGGAGCTGGAAGTGACGAGTGCGACCCAGGTCTATCCTGACATGAGGGTCTACTCGACATCGAACGCTATGATCAACATCACGGACCTGCCGACGCCGGAATGGGAGAACATAACCCTGGTGTGGAAGATTCAGTATGATGTCGACACGAGCATGTCGACCTGGACCGGCATGCCATCGATCCCGTTGATCGTTGACGACCACGTCTACGTCCGTGCTGCCGATGATCTGATAAAGCTGAGCATCGAAACAGGCGACACGATCAAATCGATCACCACGAAGGGAACTACCGCCACAGCCTACTATCATTATCTGGGATACGGTGGGGGTGTCATAGTCGATTACATGACCCAGAGCGCATACGACCTGGACCTGAACCTCTTGTACAAGCTCCCGAAGGCGTTCACCGCCGTGTTCTATGACGGCGGGTACTTCTACGGGCTGTGCGACGGGAAGCTTTGGAAGTTCGATGCGGACGACGGAGCGCTCGTCACCGACAGCGGATGGTCTGGAGGTGTTGAGGTCTCCTGGCACGGGATCTACGGTACGACATCCACCCCTGTCTTCGACGACGGATGGGTGTACTTTGTGGAGGCCTCCGGGGACGACAGGATGATCGGTGCGGTCAATCTCGAGACGGGAGCCTTCGACAGGATCGTCCTCGACCAGATGAACGCGTACCTGTGCGACGACGGATGGCTCACCATGTACGAGTATAAGGGCACGAGCTATCTGTTCGTCACGGGATACACGGGCGACTTGTTCGACTCTGGTTCGGGCGGTGACTCGATAGTAATGTGCATCGCTCTCAATGAGGACGGCACGTTCGCCGACGGTTCGGAGAGGTGGATGAAGTTCCGCGCCTCCGCAGCGGCCTCGGCATTCGTCGTGATCGACGGAAGGGGATACATCAACGTCTCCCAGCAGAGCACGGAGGCATCCGCGGACGTCGGGAACGCCGGTGGGGCGTTCTATGTCGTGGATGTCCACAAGTTCCTCGATGCCCCGCAATCCATTTGGACCGACTATGCGGACAAGGTGGACATCGATCTGACATACACAGCCAAATCCATTGCGGGCGTGGACGGCAGTCAGGGCGGCTGGCTGATCTACGTCGAGCAGAGCATACGTACGCACGGATCCATAGTCGTGAGTACGGCGTACAAGGATGACACCGGAAAGGTGTACATCTATCTCCTGCCTTACACCGCATCCGAGCAGGCGCTGTATACGTTCTGCGATTGGGACGGGAAGACCTCGGCCTCAGGATACCTGAAGTCGTCCCCCGTGGGACAGAACTACGGATCCCAGGCCGTGCGTGTGGGACCGAACGGCGAGCTGATCTGGTACACTGATTCCGGAACGCTATGGTGCGTGAAGGCAGTGTCCATCGTACCCTATCAGTTCCTGATCCAGGATGCCGACGGCGCTGCATGGGTTGGTGCGGAGGGCAGTAGCCTGAAGGATGCTCTGTTGACCGCCCTGAGGGATTACTATGGGACCGACAAGACGATTTCCGAATCGAACGGCATTATAACCGTGAACGGGGCCTCATTATCCGTCTACTTCGAGGACGGGGACATCTGGATCGCCATTGACGCGGGCGACAGTGAGTACAACGCGTACCGCACGTTCTTCGTGTCCCTGACCATCCTGACCGATGAGGACGAGCCGCTGGACCTGAACCAGGTCTACGAGACGTACTACCTCAACGAGGACGGCAACGTCATCGAGTACAACCTGCTCGACATCATTAACAGCCCTCCGACCGACGGATACTTCTCCAGGACCGGCTACGTCACCGTGACCGTCGACGCCAACGGCGGAACGCTGGCCAGCGGCACGGATGAGACCATTGTGGTTTCGCCCGGTGATGAGATCGAGGTCCCTGCGAAACCTTCCAGGTTCGGATACAGTTTCCTGGGATGGGATGTCGACGGGAACATCTACAATACAGGAGACAAAATCACCGTCAGCAAGAGCATCACCATCACCGCAAAGTGGGTGTGGGCGGACCCATCGACCCGGGTCGGAGGCGTCACCATAACTTCGGACGGCGACGGGTTCACCGACGAGCCCGAGTCCGGGAAGTGGGTGGATTACATCGCCGCCGGATACGCGGAGGATTCCGAGGACGCCTACAAGCTGATGAACGCTGCCAACAGCGGTTTCACAGCTGAGGGCGATGTGGCGGACAGGACGATGTTCCTGTACTTCTCCCAGCGCGGGACCGGAACCGACAGCATTACCGGAAGGCTCTACCTATCCGACGGCACCCAGATCTACCAGGAGGCGATGGGCAGCACGGCCACCATGTGGTATGTGACCCTGAGCTCGACGCCGAACAGTTCCGGCTCCGCGGATCTGAGCCGGTACTACAAGCTCGGGGAGACATACACCATGGCGATCTACGTCAACGGCGAGATGGCCTGCAGCGTGGACATCACAGTCCCCGACGGGAAGGTAACCGATGTGACGTACAAGGGCTCCTCGGTGACGATGTCCGAAGGTGAGACGATCGTCCTGAAGCCCTGGTTCTACATAGCCGGCACTGACGGGTCGTACTCTGTCGGCAGCGTGTCCCAGAAGGGTGTGACCTGGGTGTCCAGCAATGCCTCCGTGGCCACCGTCGACGCCAACGGGAACCTTGTCGGAGTGTCCGCGGGAACAACGGTGATCACCGTGACGACCGATGACGGCGGTCATGTGGCGTACTGTTACGTGACGGTCGAGGCCACGCCCGTGACGAGCGTGACGATAGAGGAGGGCAGCGTGTCCGTCTCCGTCGGCGGCGGGACCTCGCTGACAGCGGACTACGGAGGCGCATCTGCCACCGTCTCTTGGAGCTCAAGCGCACCGGGCGTAGCGGCGGTGGATTCCAACGGCAATGTGACAGGTGTGTCCGCTGGAACCGCCGTCATCACCGTGACAGTGACGGACTCCCTCGGCAACACGAAGACCGCCAACTGCGTGGTCACCGTTACAGCCAACCTGGTCACGTCGATCGACATGCAGGGAACCATGAGCCTCCAGGTCGGAGGGTCCGGCGTCCTCACCGCAGAGGTGGGTCCGTCCACCGCCGACAACAAAGTGGTGGTCTGGTCCAGCAGCAACTCCGGTGTGGCGACCGTCGTGAACGGCGTCGTCACCGCCGTGGGTCCCGGGACAGCGACCATCACGGCGATTGCGGCCGATGGGTCCGGCATCTCCGCGACGTGCGTCGTGACCGTCAGCAGCGTGTCCGTGGAATCGGTGACCTTGAGCAGCAGCTCCCTGACGCTGAACGTCGGAGGGTCGTCGATCCTCACCGCAACAGTGACCCCGGACAACGTCGCCGACAAGACTGTAGTCTGGGCCTCTAGCAACTCCGGTGTGGCGACCGTCGTGAACGGCGTCGTCACCGCCGTGGGTCCCGGGACAGCGACCATCACAGTATCGACAGTGGACGGCGGAAAGACCGCCACATGTACCGTCACCGTGAGAGGGGAGATCACAGGCATAGAGCTGAACAGGTCGTCCGTCTCCATGACAACCGGCGACTCCGTGACCCTTGAGTATTCGCTGTTGCCCGATGGCACCGGCGGCTACACCGTTTCCTGGAGCTCCAGCGACACGTCCGTGGTCACCGTGTCCAACGGCAGGATCTCCGCCGTGGGTCCCGGGACAGCGACCGTAACCGTTGCCGTCGGCGGCACCCAGCTGTCCGCTGTGTGCACAGTGACCGTGGTAGGGTCGTCGACAGAGACCGGTACGACAACCGAGGAGAACGACGACGGCTCCGTGACCACCACCGTCACCGAGGAGATCGATGTCGGCGGCGGCACGTCCGTGGGCAAGGTCACCGAGACCACATCCGTGGACGGGTCCACGACCTCCACCGTCACCACCTACACCGTGGGGACGGACGGATCGAAGGTGACCACCACCGTCACCATCACGTACGACGCGAATGGCAGTCAGATGGTCGCAGAGACCTTCGTGCCGTCGACCGTCTCCAACGGCGTCAGGACCGTGTCTCCCACTGACATTCGCGTAGCCCTTGAGCAGATGGGCATCGCCGATGCCGTAACCGGAGAGGATGTTTCCTCGACGGTGACCGTGAATGTCTCCACCGGAGCCGACGTCTCGGACGTCAGGACGACCATACCGTCCGACAGCGTGGCTGGTCTGTCCGGAACGGGCATGACGCTGGTGACGGACATCGGGTCCCTGGACATAACTGGGGACGTGTTCAGCACCATCGGGGACATCGGAGGGGATGCGACCGTGAATATCAGCAGGGTCACGGGATCATCCGTGCCATCGGTCCTCGACGAGATGACCGGGGTATCCGTGTTCGAGGTCTCCCTGAGGGTCGGAGGGACATCCGTCCACCAGCTCGGAGGGACCGTGACCATGGCTCTGCCGTACGCGCTCGGGTCCGGCCAGTCGGCCGATGGTGTAAAGGTGTACTACGTGGACGACAGCGGCAACATGACGATCTGCCAGAGCAGCTACGATGCTGAGGCTGGGACAGTGGCCGTCGCAACGGACCACTTCTCGACCTTCGCTATCGTATACGAGGCTCCCGCCGGTGCATCGGACAGCGGTGACGACACGATGCTCCTGGTATGCATCGCAGTCATGGGAGCGATCATCGCCGTCATGGCGGTAATGATCGTCGTGATGTATTCGAGGGGATATCTGAAGAAGGTTTGACTGGAAACCTGAACCGGCGACGGGGACGTCGTCGAGCAAACGCGGTTGGAGCCGTCAGTTATGCACGGCTCCAACCCATTCCAACCAATTGGATTCCGTATTTATCGGCACCGAGCGATTCCATTGCACAGAACTTTCCATACGGAGAGGGATGATGCATATGAGGATTGATTGCAGATTGATGGCCGTGATGCTGGTCGTCGTCACACTGACCCTTTGCACAGTGTGCGTGACGGACGGAAGCGACGCCGCATCCGGGAAAACCGTGTCCGTCTACGCGGAGGTCGACGGCAAGGTCGTGGAGATGACCGGGGCCGGGAACGATCTTCGTTCGGCGATAAATGATGCGGTGGATGGTGCCGGATACGAGGTGGATCTCGGGCAGGTGAACATAATCTCCTTCAACGGACAGGACGCCCCCAGCGGTAAGTACTGGACCGTTCAGCAGTGGCTTCCGCCGAGAGGATGGCAGGTGGTGACGTTCAATGACGCCTCCGCCAACTTCGTGAACGGGACATCGTACTTTCTGTTTCTGGCAGAGCGCACGACCGTCGACGGATACTCCACGTACACGTCCCCGGACTACGAGCCGGAGGCCACGGCGTACTTCTACATACAGTTCAAGGAGGATGTGAACGCCAACTCGTACGTCACGTCCGTGCTGACCGAGGAGCAGAGGTCCGAGGGATTCTGGATCTCCGGGACTGGGTCCAACGCCGCATGGGCGTTCAAGGACGCCTGCGAGAAGCTCGGTTTCGAGCTAAACATGAGCGACGGAGTCAAAGGCGACATCGTGGACTACGACTACATCGGATGGCTGAACAGCTTCCTGGGCCTGGAGGACGAGCTGCTCTCCGGCAGTACCATGGACGGTTCGTGGAAGTATTGGTCCCAGTTCTATTGGGATGACAGCACCGGGTCATGGGTGTACGGGGAGACCCTGGGGCATTACGATCCCAGTGTGACTCAATACTTCGCGTTGATCAGACAGGTGACGACGAAGGAAAACGTACCTACGAACCTGGATCAGGACCCAACGGACGCGCCCCTGTCCAAGATTAACGGCACTTGCACAGTGAAGTTCGTCGACGGAAACGGTATCGTGATCAAGACGCAGAACGTTCCTTACTTTGGGTCGGCGACAGCGCCTTCCAACCCGACCAAGAACCCGTCGGACGGCGTGACATACACATTCACAGGATGGGACAAGGAGTTCGATCAGGTAATCTCCGACATGACCGTGACGGCGCAGTTCTCGTCTTCGGGAACCCCCTCCGATCCGGACGACCCGGGCACTACGCAGGTGCCGGTGACAGGTGTGACGATAACCGGAGGCCAGAGGGAACTCGAAGTCGGCGGCTCATGCACGTTCACGGCAACGGTAGCACCCTCCGACGCCACGAACAAATCCGTGACCTGGACAACCAGCAATTCTGGTGTGGCCACAGTGAATGCCGCAGGCACAGTCACAGCGGTGGGCGAAGGGACCGCGACGATAACGGTCACTACGGTCGACGGCGGAAAAACTGATTCCGTGACGCTGACCGTCACGGGGCAGGCTGACAGCATCTCGCTCAGCAGCTCGTTCCTCGCGATGCAGAACGGGGACTCGGTGGTCTTGGTGGCTACCACCGGAAATGGAACCGATGTCCATTGGACATCCAGCAACGTATCCGCCGTCACAGTCGATCAGGATGGAAGGGTGAAGGTCGTTTCCGACTCGGGTTCGGCGGTCATCACGGCGACCTCAGACGACGGTCTGACCGCGTCATGCAAGGTCGTCATAATCACCCAGGACAATGTCGACGAGATTATCCACACGGATCTGGATGAGAACGATAGCGGAGTGTACGAAATCGAGTTCACGGAGAGCCACCTGGATGCACTCATAGACATCGGTGAGGGTTACACGTTGAACACGGTGCTCGGTTCCGTGACGCTCTCCAGCGATGTGCTGGACTCCATTCAGTCAGGAGGCAACCTGATGGTGTCGGTGGCAAACCTGAACGGGACGCAGGCCGGGATAGTCGGTGACGCTATCGCATACGAGTACCGTCTGAACGACGGGAACACCACCCAGCTCGGAGGCACGGCGACAATCAGGATGCCTTACATCCTGGGTGATGGTGAGAACCCCAGCGACATCCGCGTGTACCATATCGACAGCATAGGCAATCTGGAGGAGTTCGACTGCACCTATGCGGACGGCTTCGTGACCTTCGAGACAACCCACTTCTCGGTCTACTTCGCATCGTCCGGGAATCCGGAATCCGGTTCAGGCGACAGCGGATCGGACGACGGCGGAAGCAACGCGATTCTCTACGTCGGCATCGTAGCAGTCATCGCAGTAATCGTTGTTGCCGCAGCGGTCCTGATGAGGAGGAACGCCTGATTGAAAACGGGGGGCATCGCCCCCATTCCTCGGGCATCGGGGCGTCAACATGAGATCCGTCAAAATCAAGATGTTATCATCTGCGGCTCTGGTCATCCTGCTCATCGCGGCGGTGCCGCTCATCGGCACCACTCAGTCCGCTACCGACGAGACCGAGGGCGTGGTCCTTGACTTCGGGTACTGGGACATGCACTGGGTGGAGATGGACCTCATGGATGGGATGACCGGGGACTCTACGCTGGACGCGGTATGCGACATCATGGGGTATGAGCCGCCGGTCCGTCTCAATGACGGAACCGTCTATTCCGTGAACGAACAGGAGAACCTCATAGGGATACAGTGGGGTTTCTATGTGCTCGGTGACAACGGATGGGAGGTGGCGGACCCGAAGACGGACATCGGGGGATACCAGCTGGTATCATGGGCCCGTACCTCGGGTACGGATGGCATGGTCCCGGGAACCGACTACTCGGGGTTCAACTACTACGGCTACGCCAGGGACGGATGCGATCCGATGACCGGGGAGCCGCTGAGGGTCGTGACCCTGGCCCCGTCCGTGACGGAGACCGTGGTCGCCGTCGGAGGGCTGGACCTCATCGTCGGGACGGACCTGTACAGCGACTACCCGCAGGAGGTCGTGGACCGTCAGGACGACGGGACGATCACGTACGTCGGAGGGTACACCGATCCGAACTACGAGTGGATCATCAAGGTCGATCCGGACCTGGTGATATGCGACGGGTCGGTGGGCCAGCAGGTCACCATCGCGGACAAACTCCGCAAGGCGGGCATAGACGTGGTGGTGCTTTACGACGCGGTGGACATCAGCACCATGTACGACAACATATGGATTGTCGCGTCGGCGCTGGGTATGTCGGATAACGCCAATTCCGTCATAGCGGATCTGGGCGACACCATAGACATTGTGTCGGGGATTGCCGGGGACACCAACAAGCGCGTCTTTGTCTCGCTGTCGGCGGACCCTTCGCCATGGACGTCCGGCTCATACACGTTCATGTCCGACCTGGTGGCCAGCGCCGGGGGCCGCAACGTCTTCGACTCACAGTCGTCCGGATGGTTCATGGTGAACAAGGAGCAGATCTACGCCAAGCAGCCGCAGGTCATCATTATCATGTCCTCTACTCCGGTGAATTCGCAGGAAGAGTACCAGGCGGTCCTGAACTCTCTCGATTCGATGTGGAAGAACACGCCCGCATACGAGAACGGAGAGGTATACGTGTTCTCGGGGGATGCAGCGGACATACTGCAGCGTCCCGGTCCGAGGTTGGCGGAGGCCGCGGAGCTCCTTGCGAAGATCATGAATCCTGAGGCCTTCACCGACAGGGATCCTCTGGACGTCATCCCGAAGTGGTTCGGGGACGACTACGCCTATTATCTGAAGTACCAGGTGGGGGAGATATTCTGAATTCGATCAAGAGGCCGGCGGCCGTCGTGCTGCTGGCGATACTCATCGTACCGCTGTTCGCGGTACCCGTACAGGCCGACGATGCGGAGGCATCCGGGGATGCGATGCTCATCGACATGGGCAACGGGGTGACGTACTGGGCGGACCTGGAAGACGCCACCGGCACATTCGTGTCCATCGCGGAGGATGTGGCGACGGGACTCGGTCTGAAATTCGAGACATCCGGGGGCACGGTCACAACGATCGGTGAGATGTACAACCATGCAGTAGGCGGAAGCGAATGCGCATGGACGCTGTACCTCTGGGACGGGACGTCCTGGGCGGCATCCGACGCCACCGACTACGCAGGGGGTAGCTTCGCATGGGGGTTCTATCCCGACGGGTCCATAACGCCCGTCGAGACCCCGGACAGCCGCACCGCGTGGACGCAGCACCGCGGGGACTCCGCGTCGTCCGGGGAGTCCGACTCATACGGACCCCTCGACGCGAAGTCCCCGATGGAGTGGTACCGCACGTACACCTCGGGCTATGTGGACTCCGCGATAATCGTCGCGGGGGACTACCTGTACCACACCACCGGCGGTGCCTACGGTAATTCCGGAGCCGACGGGAACCCGTGGGTGTTCTGCCTGAACAGGTTCACGGGAGAGGCGGTCTGGGAGTTCATGATGACCAAGGGCCAGGGGTACGAGGTGACGTCCCCGCTGGTCGTCGGCGACATGCTGATCGTCACGGCCACCAACTGGAACGTCTACTGTTTCGATCGCTACACCGGGGAGGTGCTGGACACGATCGTCCTGGAACCAGATTTCCCGTACGATGAGAACATGGACGTCGCCTGGGAGGGCAGGACATTCTACACCGGCGGGACTACGCCGGTGTACGACTCGGGCGCAGTGTACTTCGGAACGGCGGACGGCCACGTGCTCGCGTACTCCGTGACGAGGGCGGACGGCTTCACGCTTCTGTGGGACTACGATCCGGACGACACATGCTCGAGCGGCGGATACACCGGGGTGAAGGGATGCTTCTACTACCATGCGCCGGTGATAGCCGACGTGGACGGCACGAGGATGCTGTTCATAGGCTCCTACGAGGGGTACGCCTACGCCCTGGACGCCTCCACGGGGGAGGAGATCTGGGTGGAGAGGATGATCGACCTGGGGGACGACAACATCCCCCACAAGGGGACGCCCGGGTCGGTCGGATCCATATCGGTCACCAAGGACGGGAGGCTGATCGTCAGCTGCACGGACGGGGGCATGACGTCCCAGGACGGGTACACCGTATGCGTGGACGCCTCCACCGGGAAGGGCCCCGACGGCTCGGACTGGTATTGGAGGCTGGATGTGCTGATGGGCGGCCCGGTCGTTACGGATGACGCGATATATGCGTACATACAGCCGTCCGTCAACGGGGTGTCCGTCCTGACCGCGGCCGACGGGTCCGAGATGGAGCTGGTGCAGGCCGTGTACAGGCTCAATCTGGACGGCGAGGTGGAATGGGTCTCGAAGGAGTACAACTGGATCAAGTCGGCCCTGACCCTGGCCGACGGCGTAATCTACATGGTGGACTACTCCGCCGGGGAGTACTGGCCCAACGGCGGAGGGGTCACGGCCATCTCCGCCGATGACGGCTCGGAGATCTGGAGGCTGAAGCTGTCCCCGTCATCGAAGGACAACTACTCCATGGTAGCCGCGACGGTGATCGACGGGAAGGTCTACGTGGGCAACGACTACGGGGCGGTCTACTGCATCTCGGATGTGGCCGGACCGCAGATCGGCGACGACGGCGAGATCGTCCTGGAGAACGGGTTCTACCACTGGTCTTGGTATGTTCTGATCGGTGTGGTGATCCTCTGCCTGATCCTGCTTTGGAGGCTCTACTGAGGAGGTCTGCTATGGAGGAAGACAATGTTGGATGGGCCCGCCTCAGGAGAGGCTACAGGGGCCTGAAGGATGACATGGAGGCTCCCGTCCCGGACGACGGGAGCGAGATAGCCAGGAAGAAGAGGAGGTTCGCGGTCATCGTCGTGTTCGGCATCGTGATGTCGTTCGTGGCGTTCCTAATCTCAATTTCCATATCGTCCGGAGGCGTTATATCGATAAGCGAGGCGGTCTCCGCGCTGTTCTCCGCCATCGGCAAGGTGACGGCGAGCCCGGAGGAGGTCGCCGCCGATCCAGCCGCGTACCAGCTGAACACGGTCGAGCTGTACATCTACGAGTCGAGGCTGCCGAGGACCATCGCTGCGATAGCGGTGGGCGCGGGGCTGTCCATAGCGGGATGCATGTACCAGGCCATCATCAGGAACCCCCTGGTGGACCCGTACATCACCGGGGTGTCATCGGGTGCCGGATGCCTGGCGATCGCCGTCGTGGCGCTGGGGATCACGATCCCCATGATCCCGAACAGCTCGCTGTACATCATACCGGCGGCGGCCATCATAGGGGGCCTGGCGGCGTTCGCGATCACGATGCTGGTGGCCGAGGGCGCCGGAGGGTCGGCGACAAACTACATCCTCGCCGGCACCATAGTGGGCTTCGCGTTCGCGTCCGTGCAGACCATATTCCTGACGCTGAGCCTGGACAACATCCAGAACACCATGTGGTGGCTGTACGGGAGCTTCGCCAACGTGACCTGGGAGAACGCATGGCTGGTGTTCGTGCCCGCCATGCTGCTGTCCGTCATATCGATGATATGGGCCAGGGAGTACAACCTGTTCATGATGGGGGAGGAGCAGGCGAAGCAGCTTGGCCTGAACGTGAAGCTGTTCAAGCGCCTCATGCTGATCCTGGCATCCGTCATCACGGCCGTGTGCGTGGCTTTCTGCGGGATCATCGGTTTCGTAGGTCTGATCATCCCGCATGCGTGCAGGATGGCACTGGGGAGCGACTACAGGCTGGTGATGCCCGCCTCGCTGGTGCTGGGGGCGATGCTGATGCTGTTCGCCGACCTTCTGGCCAGGACTGCCCTGTCCCCGCAGGAGCTTCCCGTGGGGGCCATAACGGCGATCATCGGTACGCCGATCTTCGCGTACATGCTGATGCGCAGGGGGAGGCGGTACGATGGATGACCTCCTGAGGGTGGAGGACCTGCACATGAGGTTCGGGGACTTCGAGGCCCTGAAGGGCGTGAGCTTCTCCATGGGGCGCGGGAGGCTGGTCGGACTGATCGGACCCAACGGATGCGGGAAGTCCACCATGATGAGGTGCATCTCCAAGATCCACGACATGTCGTCGGGGTCGATTTCTGTGGACGGGAACGACATCGGGGCGCTGAAGCCGGCGGAGGTGGCGAAGCTCGTCGCCTCGGTCCCGGCGGAGGTCGGGCAGACCTTCGGGACCACGGTGATGGATATGGTGATGCTCGGGAGGTACCCGTACGTGGACAGGGTCTGGTGGGAGACCAGGGAGGACGAGGGGAAGGTCCGCGAGGCCCTCCGCGCCTTCGGACTGGACCATCTGAGGAAGAAGCAGGTGTCTCTCTGCTCCTCGGGTGAGAGGCAGAGGGTCCTCATCGCCAAGGCCTACGTGCAGGAGCCGAAGCTCATGCTGGTCGACGAGCCCACGTCCCATCTCGACATGAAGTACAAGCTGGACGTGATGGAGTACCTGCAGAAGATGGCCCGCTCCGACATGACCGTGATGGTCGCCGAGCACGACATCTCCCTGATGGCCAGGTACTGCGACACGTGCATCATCATGAAGCAGGGGGAGATCGTCACAATCGGGGACCCGAAGAAGGTCATCGACGCCGAGCTGATCCGCGACGTCTACGAGGTGGACGCACGTGTCGGGCTGGACGAGGACGGGGAGATCTACGTCCTGCCGAAGAGGTATGCCGGTGCCAGGGAAGTCGCATGACTCCAGATGTCGGTGTACCTGAGCAATCCCCCGCCTACTGCTATCGCTGCGGCCATCTCTGGATCCCGAAGACCGAAACTGTGCCGAAGCGTTGTCCCCGTTGCCACTCATCCAGGTGGGATATCCCGGAGAGGAAGCTGAGGCTCTGTAAGTTCTGCGGGACCGAGTTCCAGATGGATACCCTCGGGGATCCGTGCCCGTCCTGCGGCCGTAGACAGGACGAAGGACTGACGGACCGCAGCCTCCGCTGCAATCAGTGCGATTACGAGTGGAGACGCAAGTCAGAGGCCCTGCCCAAGACCTGCCCGATGTGCCGTTCCGCGGAGTGGAACATGCCGAAGGCGGAACGTCTGATGTGCCAACAATGCGGGCACGTCTGGAGGAGCACAGTCGGTCGTCCGAAGAGATGCCCCGAATGCAGATCCAAAATCTGGAACCAACCACTCAGGGCAGTTCGCTGCCAGAGGTGCGGGCATGTCTGGAAGATGAGGACGCAACGTTCAGACGGTCGCACCGTGGCATGTCCCGGCTGCGGGACGCGGCACTGGGATGTGCCGATGTCAGTAATCCTGGATGATTCGGACGGATGCAGATGCTATGTCCAGGGGTCTCCGCCATCCCGGGTACTTATCACATGCAGGATATGCGGTGAACGCTGGTATGCGACGACGGAATGGGGATGCGCGTGTCCAAGCTGCGGGACCATGGCGAGTCTCCACGACCGTATAGCATCAACCAGCATGGTGCTCTGGAGGGGTGGCGGGTCGGAGCTCATGTACGTCGTGGAGAACGGATACGGCTGCGTCTACCTGTGGGACGGGGACGTCCCCGTGGCCTGCAGGTACATCCACGAGGTCCTCTCTGACCTGGAAACCACCATAGGTGACATCGTCCGGAGTGTCAACGACCGGACGGACGAATACGACTGGGAGGGATTGGCCTGCGAGATGAGGCTCAGGATGCACGAACACGAGAGATATATAGAGTACTTCGAGAAGAGACTCAGTCTCACCTATGCGGACGCCCGTATCCTAGCGATGCATTTCACCGGAATGGGTCCGGAGGCGATCGCACGGAATCTGTCGCTGGATGTATCCGTGGTGTCCGCAGCCTTCGACAGGATAATGGATGCATATCGCGATTCGGGGATCATCGTCGACGACACGATATACACCAACAATCCGTTCTCATATTACTGAAGCCGTCTGATATCCATCTTTTTACATTGATCCTGTCCGTTCATGATGGTTTATGCAGATAAGGGTCCATGTTTTTACATGATAATCTATTAAATCGCCAGAAACGATTTGGATGATATGTCCAGCTCAGATGGAACCACGGTGGTGGGTATGGCGGTGACTAATTACACGCCGTCTCTCAGGAAGATGGGAGGTGATAGAGAGGAATCCCTCTGTGTCCTCTGCACATGCCCTCTCTGTAAGGGCGATCTGCCCGATGACTACGTCTTGGTGAGGAGAAGTCTGCTGGACAACTTCACGATATGCTCCAGATGCGGGTATGCATGGGAGAAGAACAAGGAGACACCGAAAAGGTGTCCCAACTGCGGTTCGTACAAATGGACGAACCCTCCCACCCAGAACCACTGCCTTCGTTGCGGACACAGCTGGTACTCACGTCGCGGTACCAAGCCTTCCAAGTGCCCTCACTGTCGTTCCAAGAACTGGTACAAGACGGACAGGGATCTGCTGGACGAGGAGATAGCAACGGCGATGCGGCAACTGGAGAAGATTCCAGAAAGCGGGGACGATGTCTCGCAGGACGATGGGGAATCCAGGAGGACAATGGAGGCCGCGGTCCAGAGATGCTTTCTCGGCCAGGATGTTTTCACGACCGCCATCGAACTGTCGGTGCCCATACTGGACCTCATTCTTAACCTTAAATCAAAGGGTATCGAGGTCAGAATCAGATGAGGTGTGGGGATGCGTACTGTCGTGATAACCGCAGTCGCCCTTGCAGCGGTCTTGATCCTGTCACCGGTCATGATTCCGGAATCGGATGCAGTGGACTCATACGATTCTCCGGATGGTACGTATGAGTACTCCAAGCATGGGTCGGGTTCCGACACGAATCCGTATTGGAGCGAAATACTGTCGTTCTCATATCAGGGGATTGTGGTGTTCCTCCAATCATCACTTGAGGGTTACAGTGTGACGACCGTGACGTCGATCTCGGGATGCGAAGCCGAGACCGTGGTGGTGCCCAGGACTGTGACCTCGGTGGCAGACGGTGCACTGGAAGGCAGCTCCGTGAAGAGGATGGTGTTCCTGGGGGACAGGCCGGAGATGTCCATGCCCGGAGATGTCGCGGTCATCGCGTTGGACGGGACATCTGGATGGGGCTCTTCGCAGGAGACCATCCCTCTGTTCGAGTACCGTGACGATGGGACTTCGTTCACATATTATGTGCTTGATGGGAATGCGTATGTCTACGGTGCACTGGACAGCAGGAGTATAACGGTACCTGACGAGGACCCTGATGGTCATCCGTTCGCAGGTGTGGACTCTGAATCTTTCCGTGATGGAGATGTGACCTCCGTTATACTGGGTCAGAATGTGGCTTTCATAGGCACCAGGGCGTTCTACGGCTGCGAGTCACTGAAGACGATCATCATGGGAGGGGGAGTGCGGGACATCCGTGACGAGGCCTTCCGTTACTGTATCGGTTTGGACGATGTCGATCTCGACGGAGTGAGGACTATAGGGTTCGAGGCCTTCCGCGATTGCAGATCATTTGTATCGATTATCATTCCCGATTCGGTGACCAGCCTCGGAGGCGGGGCGTTCTACATATGCAGGTCCGTCACGTCATTGGAACTTGGTGACGGTGTGGATGAAATCCCGGAGAGAGCCTTCGGGTACTGCAGTTCGCTTGAATCCATGGACCTGGCGGGGATGAAGACGATCGGCACATCCGCGTTCATAAACTGCACATCGTTACGCAACATGACTCTGGATGCCGGTACGGAGAGTATAGGCGATTCCGCTTTCAGCGGATGCACATATCTGGCTTCGGTGGAACTGGGGAATAGCCTGGTCTCCCTGGGCGGGCAGGTGTTCAGTGAATGCAGGATGCTGACATCCCTGACGTTCCCCGACACCCTCGAATCGATGGGGGAGAAAACGTTCTTCCATTGCAACAACCTGACAGACCTGTACTTTGGGGGCGAGATGCCCGATATTTCAGGGGATCTGTTGTTCGGGACAACCGATGTGACCGTTCATGTCCTTGACATCCATGCGGATTCCTGGGGATCGTTTGCCGGAAACCTTGTTGTGGAGACGACTCCGGATGGGCAGGGAGGAATGCACGGCTATGTGTTAACGGTCTTGCTCGCCGCAGCGATCATATTAATGATCGTAACATGCATCATAAAGATGAGAGGATGAGGAGAACGGAGGTTGCACCCGGACGCCTGTTCTCCGATATTCGACGCCGGGCACAGACGTATATGGCAATATCAGCCTTAAACGAAACCGAATTGGACGTCTTATGATGGTCGACGGTCACATTTGACATCCGAACGTTATCGGCAAGTTCGATGGGAATCCCATTTGCGTCCGATAAACTCAGGTCACGTAGGCAGAGGATTCCACCGGTCTGTTCAGATCAAGCTGGTCGGTATTCGATTCCGATGTTGACGAGTCAAAGGGACCCATCATTCCCATGGATGATGTAGACTTTTGATTATCCCCTTGTCGGTCCTCGAATACAACGGATATATTGGTGAGGTCCTGACGACGATGACTATTATCGGGCTGGGTCCGTTTACCAATAAGGTTCGTGAACACGATCCGCATACACAGCGGCTTTCCTGTCGGAGACTCTGATGCGTGGGGCAGGGAATCCAGAAATTCAACTCCATCTGTACATTGTAGCCTGCATAGAGTGCTATCATTATCGGAGGTCTGGTGGCCATAGGTAGCACCGATCCCGCTATCGCCACCAATTCTGATGGGTGGCAGGGTATTCCGACGAGGTCAGACGATTTATGGCGGCATTCATCATCAGTTATGCTCACGAAGCTGTGATAGGCGCCTTGATGCGGCTCTGGCAGTCGCTTCGATTATCCGATCACCTCCGGTCGTAAGATGGGTCGGCATCCAAAGATACAACCAATCTGAGTTGTATTATATATCCAACTGACGATTAATGTCCAGAGGGATCAAAAGCTGTCCGTTCTCCGGTACGCGGTCCAATCACGGGGATGAAACCAAGTGACATGCCTGGCTCGACCGGTGACGATTCACCACATCGATAGAAACACGAACCTATTTGCCCTCTGTCCCGAGCGTACCGGATGGACAGCAAACTAATCGATTACGCGTCGTTCTGACGGTTCAAGGCGGTATGCGACCCTGGTCGAGTGGGGAGGGGAAGAGGGCCTGTCGGCCCGATTCAATTACAGATATCTCCTCCTGAAGCATACCATGAATCCGAGATCAGCGGACCCGTTGGTCCCGGACGTCCATTCGTTCTGGATGGAATCATCGGTGCTCTTCATGAACGGTGCGAACTCGTTGAGATAATCGAGTACATATGCAACGACAGTCCACACGGTTCGTTCTCTCTCCGAGTCATAGGATCGTTCAGTATCTTGCTGACTGTCCCGGGTTCATGACGACAGATTCCAACCGAGCATACTCTGGCTCAGGCAGTCCTCGATATAGTCCTACATTTGGAGTTCATGTCTGGGGTGAGATTACCCAACCATATAGAAGGGGAAACCGTGCCGTATGTATGCAGAATCGGTTCAGGCCTCTCTGTCATCGGAATATCTCCTGACCAGACTGTGCAGGACGCAACCGTCAACGCATCTGAATCTCGGAGTGGTTCCAGTACTATCTAGTTTGAGGGCTCCGCATTCAGGACAGCGGTGTATACCGTCAATCGATGACATGACCGATTCAGAGTGGTTGCACCAAATCTCGCTATCGGGGATGTAAAACCCCCTGTACAATCCGGCCTCATCATGGTATTCTGCCTGTTCCATGAAACGGGACCCAATCTCGGATACGATGAAACCGAGATCTATGTCGAGGTTCCCTTCGTAGAACCAATCGGTGTAGTGGATCACTGTTGCTTCCAGGAGGATGTCGAGAGCACGGACCTCGTCATTGGCGAGAGCCAAAGCAATGGTCGCGATCTGCTCCGAGAGCATCGTGCGATCGTATTCGTACAGCGGGTTCTCATTCCTGTAGGTATCCTCGGATACCTGCCTGATATTGGACATCTTGTCACTCTTCCTGCCATCTAGGGGATGGTCAGCCCATGTGACCTGGTCTCGGACCGCCCGATCGGGTCTTTATGTGCCGAGCCTTAGAACATCGAATCCGCTGTTCGGAGGGTCTCTCCAATGAAACAACGGTTATTCTCACTCTTCTAGCCATTGATTTTGGTTATTTGCTCCAATATTAGTCGACGGAATCTGCTGTTCAAATAAATCCGAGTCGGTTTACAGGTATCAGAACACTGAGTTGTCTAGATCAAATCGACTCTAGATTCTTCTTTCAGGTGTGTGATTCTAACGATCTTAAAGTTTGACGGTCGGAAGACGGATACTATGTTACTGGTCAGCTGTCGAAATCGGTATCTTCGGCGTCGGGATACACCTTCGTTCCGTTAATCAATCCATCACTTGTCCTGCCGTCCTTATTGGACAGGGGGGGGGGGCGGACCCGTCTGTATGGATCCGGGGTGAGGCCGTGACCGGCGGGTCCGGTCACGCGAACGGGGAGCTGAGGCCTTGGACGTATAAGTACATGCCCGGGCCGAAGCGGGGTATCCGCGGAGGTCGTGGCCGGCCCCCTCCCGGAAGACGGGGTCGTAGCCAATATTCAAAAAAGAAATGTAACGTACGGACGCGGACGTTGCTCATTTTAATTGAATTGGATGATTAATCCAACTGTGATCTGCCGATGAATCAGAAACAGGTAATGACGCTGGCCGTCGTCGCCGTAATCGTTGTCGCAGCAGCAGGGGTCTGCATCTACGCATCGATGGACAGGGATGACGGCGGCAGCGTTGCCAGTCTCGGGAGCAGTCTCGAGGTGTACGGTAATGCGAACGGGGACTACTACATAGACGGGGAGGACATCGAACTCGTAGAGAGGATAATCGAGGAAGGGTTGGACTGGGAGACGGAGTATCCCTTCGCGGATGCGAACTGCGACGGTGTCGTCGATCAGGGGGACATAGACCAGATCAAGAGGATCATGGGCGCGACCGCCGATGACCCGGTGGTCATCTGGCACAACAACTGGAATCCAAGCGGGAGGTACATCGCCAGCACGACGTACCCCATAACCTCGGCGGCCATGTGCACCGCACTGACAACGGCCATACTACTCAAGACGCTCGGAATCGACGACGAGATCGTCGGATCCAGCTTCACGGATTCCGGGCCGACGTCGTCCGACAGGTACGTCTATGCCGACTATTTCGACATAATGACCGAGGACCGCCGCATAGGGAACGCGGCGACGGAGGTGAACGTGGACACCGCATCCAATCTGATGACGAAGTACGGTGTGACCGCGTACATCTACTCTTCATCGAGCACGACCCTGTCCAACCTTGAACTGGTGGAGGGCGCCGGCCTGGACTGCGTCCAGCTGCCGGATGGGATGTCCGACATAGATGAGTTCAACTGTGCCGTCCTGCTCCTGGCGTTCCTCTTCGACACGGACGGGAAGGGCTACATGAACACCGCCGTCGAATACGTCGAGTGGATGAACGCGTACTGGAAGGAGTTCCAGGAGAGGCTGTCGGCCGTCTACGAAGGCGAGATCGAACAGCGTTCGGGAGCGGCCTCGTCCATGAGCATATACGTCTCCGTTAAGGGGTCCTCCAACACCGACATCATAGAGCAGGCAGGTCTCTCGTGCCCCGTCTCTAACACTGAAAGTTCGGGAACGACGCTGACGTACGTAGGCGGGACCGACACCTGGCTGAACAACCTGGACCTGGACTACCTGATAATCCTGAAGGGCAGCACCAGCGGATGGAGCTGGTTCGACGAGAAGTATGATTCCGGGGACCTCCCCACATCGCCCAACTCCTCCAGCTACCAGTACCACATGAACAACTTCAGCAGCCTCCAGTGCTACAAGGAGGGGAACGTGTTCATCGTGTCCAGCATGATGCCCGGACCGCTCAAGTCCGCGATCATCGCACAGTACGTCTATCCGGAGCTGTTCGAGGACGGATGGGCCGAGTCGTTCGTCTCCGAATACTATCAGAAGTACTGGGGATTCTCCGAGGAGAAATGCGGGAACCTGAAGTACGTCCTGACCGAGGAGGACGTGTTCTGAGGACAACTCGCCCCCCCCCGAGGGGGCGCCACAGACCGGCCGGGACGGATGACGAAGTGATCCGATGGAAAGGGATTGCGGAGACGGCGTGGAGCGGGACTACGGGAGGTACACCCGCAGGAAGGTCCTGTTCATCGCGGCATGTCTGGCCGTCTGCTTCCTCGCGGTAGGGATGTCCGTGACCGTGGGTGGTCGCGAGCTCTCCATCCTGGAGGTCTACGAGACGATATACAGGCATCTGACCGGATACGAGTTCGTCCGCGGGACCACCGAATGGATGGACGACTACATCGTGTGGAACGTGAGGCTCCCACGCGCGATCTTCGGCATAGTGGCCGGAGCGGGTCTTGCCGTCGCGGGGGCGACCATGCAGAGCGTGATGAAGAACCCCCTGGCGGACCCGTACACCACAGGGATATCCTCCGGGGCGTGCTTCGGCGTGGCCATCGCGGCGACGATGGGGATCACGGTGATGTCTGGGGACGCGGGGCTCGCATCCGTCGTCAACGCCTTCGTGTTCGCATTGATCCCGATGCTGGTGATGGTCCTGATCGCACCAAGGGACGGGACCTCCCCCGCTACGCTGATCCTGGCAGGGGTGGCGATATCGTTCATGTTCAATGCCATGACGACGATCGTGCTGACGTTCACCGACTCGGAGACCCTTGCCACCGTCTACGAATGGCAGATAGGGACGCTCACCGACATCACCTGGGGCAGCATCCCGGTGCCTCTGACCGTGACCGTCCTGGGGACGGCAGCCATGACGGTGCTGTCCAGGAAGCTGAACGTGCTGTCGCTGGGTGACGCCCAGGCGACCAGCCTGGGTGTCGGTGTGGAGAGGATGCGCATGGCCCTGCTCGTCCTAATATCGATGATAGCCGCGTCGGTCATCGCCTATGCGGGGATAATCGGGTTCGTGGGGCTGATCGCCCCCCACATCGTGAGGATACTCATCGACAGCGACAACCGCTTCGTCATCCCCGGGTCGGCAATGTTCGGGGCCGCGTTCCTGCTGTCATGCGACATCGTCGTGCGCATGATCTCCGACGTGGAGTCCGTGCCCGTGGGTGTGGTCGTCTCGTTCGTGGGCGCCCCGATATTCCTGTACCTGATCGTCAGAAGGTCCAAATCCATGTGGTGAGGGTCATGGACAGGGAAAGGAACGGGATGGTCGAGGGCCGCAGACACCAGCGCGGCCGTTTCATTTTGATAATCGCCGCCCTGGCGGCGCTGTCCGCCGTCGTCTTCGTATGGGGGATCTCGACATCGCAGTACGACATCGGATTCCTGGAGGCATACCGGGTGCTGATGGACCGCATCACGGGCGTCCCGCTCGACGGAACGTACGACTCCTGGATGAAGGATTACGTGGTGGTGGAGCTCAACATCCCCCGTCTGGTGGGGGGCCTCGCCATCGGCATCGTCCTGGCAGTGTCGGGTGCCATCATGCAGTCGGTCATCAAGAACCCCCTGGCGGACCCGTACACCACGGGGATATCCTCCGGGGCACTACTCGGAGTCTCGATCTACATAGCCATGGGGATCTCGCTGGTGCCGGGGCTCTCCGGTGATTCCGCGCAGATGATGAACGCGTTCCTGTTCTCGCTGATACCCACGGCGGCCATAGTGGCCATAACGGTGATGAAGCGGAACATCACCCCGACCATGATGATCCTGGTCGGGATAGGGGTGATGTACCTGTTCTCCGCCGTATCGTCCATGGTGAGGTACCAGGCAGACCCGGATGCGGCACACGAGATCTTCACCTGGACCCTGGGGACCCTCGGCCGCGTCTCCTGGGACAACATGTGGATCCTGGTAGCGGTCTCGGCCTTCATCCTGGCGTTCGGGATCGCCGTCTCCAAGACCCTCAACGCTCTGACAGCCGGGGACAACCTCGCCAGATGCCTCGGCGTGAACGTCCGCGTGTTCAGGACGGCCTGCCTCGTCGCGGTGGCCGCGGCGACCGGGATAGTCGTCTCGTTCTCCGGGACGATAGGGTTCGTGGGGCTGATATGTCCCCACATCGCGAGGATACTGGTCGGATCGAACAACAGGTACGTGATACCTTGCAGCGCCCTGATGGGTGCGGTCATGCTGATGTTCACGGACTCTGTGGCCAAGATCATCGTCACAAGCGGGTTGCCGGTCGGTGCGATAACCGCACTGATAGGCAGCCCGATCTTCGTTTATCTACTGATCAGACAGAAAAAGAACATTTGGTGATAACATGAACATCGAAATCGACGATCTATCGTTCAGCTATCCGGAAGTGAACGTGTTCCATGACGTCACGATAGAAATGAATCGGCCCGAGCTCTACGGGATCCTGGGGCCGAACGGGGTCGGGAAATCGACTCTCATACACTGCATGAACCGCATACTGGAACCGAGCGGGGGGACAGTCCTCATCGACGGCGAGGATGTGGGCGGGTACCGTCTAAAAGACCTCGCCAAGAAGCTCGGGTACGTCCCCTGCGTCAGCTCCGACGCCTTCCCCATGACCGTGGTCGACACGGTGCTGATCGGAAGGCATCCGCACAGCGACTGGCGCGTGACGAAGCAGGATTACGACATAGTCTACGACACCATCCACGCCATGGGGCTGGACGATCTCGCCATGCGTCCATTCAACGAGCTTTCCGCCGGTCAGAAGCAGAAGGTGATGCTGGCCAGGGGTCTCGTGCAGCAGCCATCGGCGATCCTGTTGGACGAACCGACGGCCAATCTGGACATAAGGCACCAGTACGGCGTCACCAAGATGCTCAAGCGCATAACACGCGAGAGGAACATGCTCGTCGTGATGGTGTGTCATGACCTCAACATAGCTTCGAGGTACTGCGACCGCATAATCCTGATGAGCGAGGGGACGGTCTACTGCGTCGGCACGCCGCAGGAGGTCATCACCGAGTCCAACATCAGGCACGTCTACGGGGTGGAGTGCAGGGTCATCGACAACGGAGGATGTCCCCATGTCATCGTGTGCGACGATGGATTGGACGACATGCCGGAGGCCGGACCCGCCGCATCATACGAGGCCGAGACGGTCCCTGGGATCCACAAAGCGGTCGCACGCTCATGAGGTCTGGACGGACTGGGATGCACCCGTCGTAGATCATCGTGCATCTGTTCGCGTCCTATGGATCCCAACTCTACGCGAAAAACGAATATGTTCCCATATTCCACTATATGAACCGTATCGACAGGATCCCCGAAACAGCATATGTCGTCAAGTTCCTGGAGGACAAAGACGAGCAGTTCAGGAATAAGTTGGAATCGATAAAGATCCCGAAGACCTGTCACGACGGTGAAATCCGGTGTCAGGCGGAGGTCATGAATCTGATTGACGATTCGAAGGAATATCTCAGACCTCTCGTAGTGATGAGCGCGTTCGACAGAGGCGCGATAACGGAGGGGGAGGCCGTCGAGTGTCTGAGATACGTGTATGAAAAAGGTGTGACGGAGAAGATGTCCATGACCAATATGAAATGCGCCGTTTCATACATCGGATACAAGAAGTTCAAAAGTGGCAGGGACTCTCAGATGGACTGTAAAAATCCAGAGCTGAGAGTATGCGCGGGTCAGAATAAAGGATGAACTGCATCCTTATTAATATGACTCTCCAACCACGGTCAGGTTAGATATCAATCGATATGCGGATGCCGATGCAAGCCAAAACCAGACGGATTCTGCGGTTTCAGGGACATGTTCTGCGAGTACATCGGCCAACGGATTATGGGGCCCCGAATCTCTCAAAACCGGTCGCATGAATGTGTCGTCGGAACCACTCTAGATGATCGGGATACCCATAAGACGGTATCGGGGGGGGGGGGTTCCGGGCTGACGGTCCGGTTTGGTTACAGGCATCTCCTCTTGAAAGACCCCATGAATCTGAAGTCTGCTGGTCCGTTCATCTTGGACGCTCACTCGTTCTGGATCGGGTCGTCGGTGTTCTCCGCGAGAGGCGTGAACTTCCCCAGATGGTTGAGGACGTATGCGATCACCGTATCCTGTTACTTCTGGGGGTCCTTTGATTGCGGAGGATGACTCTCATCTCGATTCCGTCGGAGACGAAGACGGGGATGCAGGCGTACTCGATAGGACATTCATCGCAGCATACGTCACAGAATCCGGAACCGCAGAACTCGTCGAAGGGATCCGAATCAGGATCGATCGGGTCGTCCTCGACGGGATCCTCTTCGATGTCGGCATGATCGTCGATGTCCGCGTCATCGTAGAGAAAGGGGTCTACATCCAGGATGCGGGTTGCTACCTCTTCACCCGCAAACGATTCGGCTCTGCCGAGGCATTCGAACGGGTCGCCGTCGTAGCGGCACTCGACGTACTCGACCGCGAAGGCCCTTGCCAGGACCTTCAACCTGAGGTCGTCGTCCCTTATGCGTCCGCTGGCGTTGCGGATGAACGTCGACGCGAGGTCGTCTATGAACTCGTCGGGGTACCTGCGATCGTTCGACTGGCTGTTCCCTGCGGCATGAGTCAATCTATCATTGTTGGCCATTCTCTCTCACACTCCTGTGATATGCCCTCTTCCGAGGGGATGACCCGGCTCCTGACCGGCAGTGCACTGCTCTCTATGCCAGGGGCCTCTTCGAACCGGTTCTAGGTCGAACCTATGACATGTGTGACCTCCCTATAAGCGAAGGTCTTCCGGGTATCCGTGTAACACAAGGAATCGAAATTCCTTTTATACTCAGGAGCATGGATTCGACGATTCCTTCTTTCGGACTGTGATTCTGAGACGAATGTCACAAGTTCGGACCTTTACGGATATGGCTGTCAGTGATCCGGTCCGAGGCCGTGCTTTCAGGCCCTAGAATGGAATGAGATAGATGCAAACGGATTCTCTGCATCGGTTGTTATTTAAGTCTGATTGCAGATGTAGTATTGCGAGTCGCCCCTTCGGCGACTCAGTGGGGGGATCGTGGTCCCTCGACCACTCACCCCTACGTCCTTCTGCGGTTCACTATCATTTCGGGAATATCTTCAGTCCGTAACCTTCGGATCTGGACCCATTCTTGAGGAACTTCGGCTCTATCATCTTGTAGAAGGCTTCAAACGTCTCGCGTTCCCGCTCATCGGCCTCGGCTTTTCTGAAGTATCTCCTGATGCAATACGCCACACAGTCGACGAGCTGCGACAGATGTCTGTAGCTGGAATCCACGAAGATGGGGTCCTCGATGAGATACTGGTTTTTCTCGTACCTCGTTCCGTTCTCGAACAGGTACCTGACTTTGACCCTGATCTTGTTGTCGTACTTCGGATTGACCGAGTCGATCATGAGGATGCCGTACTGCTCGTCCCTCCCCTCCATCCTGTTCTCACCGTTGGCGACGTTGTGATAGTAGCAGAGACGCTCGAACAGCAGTTCGAGGGCGTATATGTCGATCTCCAGGGTCTTGCTCTTGATCCGATCCTTGCGGATGAGGATGGCCGAGATGGAACAGTCGATCTCTGATACGATGGTCATGACATCTGCGAATATGTCGAGCCTCTTCTCGAGGCTCATGTTCTTGAACGCACCCTTATGATTGAAGATGTCGGTGGCGTGTATCTCGATCTTGTCGTACCCGGCGTTGGGGAAGTACTTCTGCTTGAGGCCGCGGACCCTGCTGTCGACATCCTTCCAAGCGCTCTCGTTGATGGTCAACGCGGCGAGGACATACTCAGGTTCCGGATCCGAGCGTTCGGCCTTCCCCGATTCGTCGATATACGTCAGATACATCCTACATCCCTGCATTCCGGAGGTTTCGATTGTATATATCGTTCTCCAAAGGGCGATCATACGATCGCCTCCGTGGTCTTATCAAAGGCTTCGCGCTGTCTCCCGAGGAAGTACTCGTCGGGCTCCTCGAAGGGGTTGGCCAAGACGAGGTCGTCGTCCATGGGGAGTCCGAGGTCGAGGGTGCACACCGTCAGGGGGCCATCCTGGAGAAGTCGGCGATCGAGAGGCCTCCGTCGCGCAGCTTGGACTTGAACGACTGGAAGATGTCCCTTACCAGGTCGAAGTCCTCGGCGAAGACAACCGCCGGATCGTTCCCGATGCGTTCCCGTGCGTTTCGTATGAACATCGACGCGAGGTCGTCGATGACTTCGTCCGGGTACCTATGATCGTTCGATTGACAGTCTCCTGTGGCATGAGCCGCTTTACCATTGTTGACCTTCATCATCACCTCTGTGATCTGCCCTCTTCCGATGATATGACCTGGTCTCGGAACGGCGTACGCTCCTTGCATCCGGGACCGTAAATTGATTCATCGATCGAAATCAGCGGATACGCATTTTCTCTATGAACAACAACCGAGCCGAGTGTGCAAACCGTTTTTGTCATGGTCCTTGGTTGTCTACAATTGTACATTTGGTCACGATGTCCGGACCTTCGCGGATGCTCCTGCTTCGGAGGCGATCCTGTCCGAGCCCGTGCTTTCAGGCCCGTGTCGATTGAGCTTGATGAGTGAGGTGGAAGGCTCCGACCCTCGTTTATATAGCGCAAACGCAATCCCATAACCATGGGCGAAGTGAAGGAGTACACGTTCGAGGAGCTCTGCCAGATAGTCGGAGCCATCGCCGCAGAGTACGGGATCCTCAAGGTGTACCTCTTCGGGTCCAGGGCCCGCGGCGACAACCGCCCGGACAGCGACTACGACTTCTGCATAGTCGCGCCCAAGGGCATGGGTCTGTTCAAGATGGGTGGGTTCTACGGCAAGCTGGAGGAGGCCCTCGGCACGGAGATCGACATCGTGTGCGAGGGGTCCCTCCGTGACGACTTCAGCAGATCCATATCCAAGGACATGAGGCTCCTCTATGAGGCGTGACATCGACATCCTGAGACTCATCGTAGAGTTCTGCGATGCGATTGCCGACGATATCCAGCGCTTCGGAACGGATGTGGAGGACTTCCTGGAGGACAAGGCGTACCAGAGGTCTACGACATTCTCGATAGAGCAGATAGGCGAATTGGTAAAACGCCTCTCATCGGACCTTACCGAGGAGTTCGACGATGTCGAATGGCATGAGATCGCGAAGATGCGCGACTTCGTCGCCCACAGATATCAACATGTCGTCCAACAGCTTCTCTGGGAGAGTATAAACTCCGAGGTACCCGTCCTCAGGGAGAGATGTTCCGAGATCATCGGTATCCTCGAGTCCAGACAGTAAGACGAACGATTCACGATATCGCCTCTGTCTCCCTTCTGAATGCCTCCCTCTGTCTCCTGAGGAAGTACTCGTCGGGCTCCTCGAAGGGGTTGGCCAAGACGAGGTCGTCGTCCATGGGGAGGCCGAGGCCCATGTATGCTGTCAGATAGGCGGCGTGCCCGATGCTCCTTTCTCGGCCGGCTCTCATCTTGGGCGGCGGCCCTTGCCGCCTTTCTTCCCGCGTTTCTCGTAGCCGTCGTCCACGAAGATGGAGTCGAAGGTCTTCAGGTCGCCCATCTCCTCGAACCTCGAGCGGACGTACTCCTTCGCCTCCTCGTCGGCGCAGACCTTCGCCAGCCATTTCACCGCGGGAAGGGACCTGTCCCCGTACATGGAGAAGTACAGCTTCGCGGATTCCAGCTCTTCGCCCACGTCGTGAAGGGCGTACACCATCTGCTTGTTGTTGTGCTCCCCCGATCTGGCCATGGACACGAGCTCCGCCCTGCATTCCTCGATGCCGTCGATGCATCCCCTCTTGAGCCAGTCCACCTGTCTGGAGCCGCCCATGAGTCTCCCGACCTCGATGACCTTCTCCGGGTCGCGGGCGCAGTACTTGTCCAGCATCGACGTGTCCTCGCCGTCGTAGCATTTGACCAGGCCTGCGGCGTCGTCGCGTCTCAGGTAGGCGGCGGCGAGGCCGCTCCTGACGTCCTTCCTGTTCTGGACGGGCATGAGCTCCCCTATGGCGTCGTCCGACCCCATCTTGGCGGCGTTGATCATCGAGGGGATCCACTCCTCCCCGTCCGCTCTGAGCTTCAGGGCGGCGAGGTACTTGCAGTAGGGGGTGTCGGACAGCCCGAGCTCGTGGACCACGGACATGACCGTCTCCTCGTACCTCGGCATGCCCTCCCTGACGTACGACTCCCTGTCCTCCGCGTCCAGATACCCCCTCAGGAACCCGGCCTCGGGGAACGTGGCGGACAGCTCCTCAAGCCTCCTGACGGAGGACCTGTCGTCCCTCATCGCCCGGACGAACTCGACGCGGATGGACTGCCTCTGCCTCCTCTTCTCCTCCATCCCTTCGAGGAGCCTCCCGGCCCTGGCGGAGTCCTTCCTCCTCACGAGGAGCTTGAGCCCGTCCTCGACCATCTTCTCATCCTCGCAGGCCGCGAAGGTGTCTATGCAGGGGTCGTCCCCCTCGACCTCGTCGAGGCGGATCCTGCAGTAGACCGCGAGCCCGCTGCCCCTCTCGGCGGAAGACTCGATGAAACCCCTGTCGTAGCCCTCGTCAAGCGTGGAGCAGAGGTAGTCGAACTCGATGAGAGCGTCCTCGGGGCAGTTCTTCGCGACCCTCCCCCTGACCGTGGGGAACTCCTTCGCCCCCATCTCGCGCAGCATGCGGAGTGCGTTGTTCTCGCATCCGCGGCTCATCCTCGACGCGCCCTGCAGGTACAGATACATGGCCAGGTCCTTCCTGCCGTTGACCTCGCAGTCGACCCCCTTGAACAGGATCCTCTGGGGGGTCGAGGGGACGGTCAGGTTGAACTCCTCGCTCGCCTGGGGCTTCTGCGCGGGCGCCTCCCTGGGCTTCCTGTCGTCGCGGGGCCTCCTGTCGGAGCCCTTCCTGTCCCCGCGTCTACCGTCCCGGCGCCCGTTTCCGGCTCCCCTGCCGTCGCGTGGCCTGTGGTCCCTGTCGTCGCGGGGGCGTCTGTCGCCGCTTCTGCGGTCTCCCTTGCGGAAGTCCTTTCCGTCGCGGCCGGACCCGCGGCGGTCATTGCCGCCGTGGGGTTTCCTCCTGTCGCCGCCGTGCTGTCCGCGGCCCCTGCCGCCTTCTCTGTTGTCGCCCCTGCTGTCTGATTTTTCCGGTGCCATGGGAAGTCCGCCCTTCGAGAAACGGGGCACCTTATTATGTTATGCGTCCGCGCATACGCGCGGGACCCTCGGACGGCGCCTCCGCGGCGTCAGATCCCGCCCCAGTACATCGCGACCCATTCGTTGGCGCCCTGGAGCATGTACTCCACTCCCAGAGCTGTTAGGAGGAGTCCGACGATCTTTGACGTTATGTTGAGCGCGTTGATCCCGACGACCTTCACGATGGACGGGGCGATGCGCAGCAGGGCCCAGGTGGCGGCAAGGGCGATGACGCCGGCCAGGACTACGAGTGCGTACCCGTATCCCTGCGTGAACAGGATGGCCGCCGTTATAACCCCGGGACCGGTCATGATGGGAGTCGCCACGATGATCCAGGGTGCGTCCTTCTCGTTCTCCACCTTGTTCAGCTTGAGGCCGAAGACCAGCTCTGCGCCCATCATGATCAGGATGATCCCACCGGCCACTCTGAAGCTCTCCATGGTGACCCCGAAGATGGACATCAATGGTGACCCGATGAACACGAACACGAACAGCAGGACGCCTGCGACCACCACCGCGCGGTTGGCGTACCTCCTCATGGTGTCCCCGTCCACGCCGTTGGTGATCGACAGGAACGTGGGTATGCTCGAGAACGGATTCATCACCAGGAATATCGACAGCGTGACGGATGCGAGGGCCATTATGTCCACAGTATCACTGCCGGGGGAATCGGGCTCATCCATGATATCTTATCTGTCAGTTTTGCACTTCGCTCATGCCCGCGGCTCCTTTTCTGGCAGAGGAAGTACCTGCGCATCTTGCCGCCGTACAGGCTGAAGATGATCCCGTCCGACTCCATGTGGCTGATTATCTTGAATGTGTATGTCCTAGAAACCTTCAGGAGTTTCTCGATCTCCTCCGAGGTCACGCCGCCGTGGACGGACATGTACTCGGTGATCCTCTCCACTTTCGACTGGTAGTATCCGCGGACCTCCCTGACGGCAGGCAGAACCACCAGGAACGAACTCCTGCCCGTGACTATCCTCGGTTCGTACCCGGACCTTGAGTAGCTCTTGCGTATGGAGGCGATGCCGTCTCTGCTGTAGCCTTTGATTCTGTAGAGCTCCAGTGCCGAGACCAGCAGGGGGTTGCGTATCCCGTCGCCCCTCCTGTGGGCGGACCCGGGGGACGTCACCGAGATGCGTTCGTCCGTGACGGTGACCAGGATGTCGTCCGGCACCGAGTAGTCGCGGTGAGCGATCGCATTTAGTATGGCCTCCCTGACTGCTGGACGGGGGAATCTATCGACAGGATTTCTCGAGCCGTTCACGACGGACTTGCAGTTGTACGAGTTAACTATGTCTTTTGTTCTGTCCAGGATGGTCAGGACCGAACCGGAGGCTCTTTTGGATCCTCCCTCCGGCCCGACCACGGTGATGCCGTACGGGCACTGGTCCGACAGCAGAAGTGCGAGCACCGTGGGGAAGCCGTCCTTCCCGCGCATCCCGGCGATGTCATCAGACTTATGAAACGGAACCATGTCGCATAGAACGTTGAACGTCAACTCCTCTGTGTAAACGGAGGATCTTTCGAACTAATCGCACATGGGGTTTTTGTACGAAATCGATTCGAATGCATATTCATTTTATAAGTCTAGTTGTGTCATTTAAAACATAATATCTATGTCCATTCCAGATGAGCCACATCATATGAAAAGGGCGCACGGTATCCGGTCGGATACCGACGGGATAAATACCGTAGCATCAATTACATGACGGGTGCAAAAAATGGTAGACATACCTGCAGAAGTAATGGAGATTATGAACGCCAAGGGTACTGTGAAGGCCCTGGTCACCGCCAACAAGGCTGGACAGCCCCACGCCATCGTGTGCGGGACCATCGCTTGCCCCGCCCCGGGCAAGATGGTCGTCGGAGAGGTCCTCATGAAGAGGTCCGCCGAGTACCTGGCTGAGAATGGCAAGGCCGCGTTCATGATCAACGCCGGGCCTAAGGCATATGAGATCCAGGTCGAGAATCCCGTCCGCTTCGACAGCGGGGACGCTCTCGCTCAGATGAACGAGATGCTCGCCGGTGTCAACCTCCACGCCAAGGCTCTCTGGATGTTCGACGTCGTCGCCGTCTACGACGAGGGCGCTGGACCCAACGCCGGAAAGAAGATCGCATGATCCCAACGCCCCGTCTGACGACGGGGCGGAAGCTCCTCTTCCATTCTTATATACATACACCAGCATCCACCCCTCATGGAATCAACGGAGATCGCATCCTGGATCGAGGGGCATCTGCCGGAGACGATGCTCTTCATAGGAGGCATCCTGGCCATTCTCATCGTGATCTGCTACATCAAGGACAAGGATTCCCTGACGTACAAGTTCATGATGTTCCTGGGCCTGATTTTCGGTGTCATCATGCTCTATGAGTCGATGACGATGTACGGCGAGTGGCGGATGGTGACGTCCGTCTTCGTGGCGGTGGCCGGATTCGCGCTGGTTATAAGGCCGTTCCGCGAGGTTCATTTCGCGGTGATATTCGCACTCATGGTCATGGTGCTGGTGTACATATCGTTCGCCGGATTCGAGGGGTACATGCTCTTCGACTCTGTAGACATGACGTTCCTCTCGGAGGGATGGCCGAGGATAATAGCGGCGTTCCTCTGTGGGGCTGTTGTGTACATGGTGCTGAACTTCGCGGAATCGATAGTGAAGCTTTTCGGAAAGATCCTCAACTGGTGGCCTCTCCTGCTCGTCCTGGGCATTGTTTGCGTCGTCGAGGCGGGATTCATGTACATGGGATACGGGTCCATCATGGACTACATCGACACGAGCGCCATCACGGTGTGAGATCAGTCTGGATACGAGAAGCTTTAAATTGTATGAGTAAATGAGGGGTGAGAGTGGGCTCGTGGCTTAGCCAGGATATAGCGCTGGCCTTCTAAGCCAGACGCCCCGGGTTCGAATCCCGGCGGGCCCGCCAAGGATGCACGCCTCACGGCTCATTCAAGGAAGGAACCATCATGAAGAGAAGCTCGCGCGCCTGGAAGAAACGCGGCAACCAGCGTTGGAAATGGCGCAAGAAGAAAATGAGAAGAAGAAAGAGAGCAGCAAAGATGCGCAAGAAGTGATCGCTACTCGCTATCACACTCACCGGGGGTATAGGCTAACCTGGCAGACTGGCGGGCTCCAGTTATTGAGAGTGATTGAAAATGGGTTTGCTGACAGTAGTTGATGACTAACTGGAGCGATGACTCATTGATTCCGCGAGGGGTAGCTCCCCTCGTAGTGGAAACCCGCTGACGGGGGTTCAAATCCCTCTGCCCCCACCTTGCGCCTCTTTCTGAGCTCTGGCTCTGGGCACTTCGGTGCCAAAATCCCCTTTTTCCATTCTTCTTCGACTTTCGATCCAAGGCCGAGTCCCGGTCCAGGGGTCCGATTCCCATGTGCGTCTGCAGGATTCATATCAGAGGTATCCGTTCAGAGTTTCGAGGTTGATCCCAGTGGACCGTGCGAGATTTGTCAACCGTCTGGCGTTCCTGGTTTCGGTGGTTCTCACCGGAGTCATCGCAGGGGCCTTCGTGTGGCTCGTCCTATACGTCATGGACGCGGGTCTCGTGCTGATATGGGAGCGCCTCTCGTCCTGGTTCGGGCGCTTCTACCCGATCCTGATGTGTATCGTCGGAGGCATCGTCATCGGGCTGTTCGCCAGGCGCTACGGGAGCTACCCCGAGGACCTCAGGACCGTCATGGCCAAGGTCAAGCGCGACGGCCGCTACGAGTACGACAATCTCGGAAGGATATCTGTCGCGGCAGTGCTCCCGCTGGTCTTCGGCGGGTCCGTGGGACCGGAGGCCGGGCTCACGGGGGTCATCGCCGGCCTCTGCTCATGGGTGAGCGACAGGATGAAGCGCTTCGGTTCCGACTTCAGGGAGCTATCGGAGGCCGGGGTGACCGCGACGCTTTCTGCCCTGTTCACCGCGCCCCTGTACGGGTTCGCGGCGGGGATCGGCGGCCGCTAGTCGGAGAACGCGGAGCCTCAGCCCCTGTCGAGATGGGCCAGGGCCGTCGTGTACGCATGCGCCATCGCAGGTGCGCTGGCGGCGATGCTGACACTCACGCACTTCGTCGGCGGCGGTCTGCCGCTGCCCCACTACGAGTGGGAGTCGATAGGCACGGAGGAGGTTCTCTGGGTGCTCCCGCTGATCGCGGTGGGGGCGGCCGCGGGCTGGCTGTTCTGCGTCTCCGATGCGCTGCTGTCCCGTGTTTCCGACAGGATCGGGGACAGGCCGCTGATCAAGCCGATCGCCGCAGGGGCTGTCCTCGGAGTCTGCGGAGTCATTCTTCCGTTCACCATGTTCTCCGGGGAGTCGCAGGCGGTGGAGCTGGACGGGCTCTGGATGGGAATGGGGGCGGCGCTGCTCCTGGTCACGGGGTTCCTCAAGATCCTGATCACCGCGATGTGCGTCAACATGGGGTGGCGCGGAGGCCACTTCTTCCCGGTCATATTCGCGGGGATCTCGATAGGGTACGGGATGGCCCTCCTGTCGGGGGTGGACCCGGTGTTCTGCCTGTGCACGGTGACCGCCGCCCTGGTGGGGGGCGTGATGCGCAGGCCGCTGATGGCGGTGCTGCTGCTGTTCCTCTGCTTCCCGCTGCTCGCCGCGATCCCGATGCTGCTCGCCGCGTTCGTCGGTTCGCACGTGCCCCTGCCCTCATGGGCGAAGGAGACCGAGGAAGAGGTAGCCGAGAAGGACGGGGCCTGACCCCAGTCGTAATGGAAGTGCGGGGGATGCCCATGCGGGCACCGCCCTGGTTTCAGTTTTTGAAGCTGTGTATGGGCGCGGGGATTCTTCCGCCGCGGTTGACGAAGTCGGCGCAGCCGTACCTGTTGACGGGCATGATCGTCGCGTCCCCGAGGAGTCCGCCGAACTGGGCCCTGTCGCCCACTCCCTTGCCTATGACGGGTATCACCCTGACCGCGGTGGTCTTCTGGTTCACCATGCCGATGGCCATCTCGTCCGCGATGATCCCGGCGATGGTGGTGGCCGGCACGTCGCCCGGGATGGCTATCATGTCGAGCCCCACGGAGCAGACGCAGGTCATCGCCTCGAGCTTCTCGAGCGTGAGGGCGCCTATCTCGGCCGCCTCCGCCATGGCGCTGTCCTCCGTCACGGGGATGAACGCGCCGCTGAGTCCGCCGACGTAGGACGACGCCATCACGCCGCCCTTCTTGACCTGGTCGTTCAGGATCGCCAGTGCCGCGGTGGTCCCGGGGGCCCCCGCGTACTCCATGCCCATCTCGTGGATGATGTCGGCTATGCTGTCCCCGACCGCGGGCGTCGGCGCGAGGGAGAGGTCGACGATTCCGAACGGGACGCCGAGCCTCTTCGAAGCCTCCTTGGCGAACAGCTGTCCGACCCTGGTGACCTTGAACGCCGTCTTCTTGATCGTCTCGCACATGACCTCGAAGCTCTCCCCGCGGACCTTCGACAGGGCGGTCTTGACCACGCCGGGTCCGCTGACCCCGACGTTGATGACGCAGTCCGCCTCGGTCACACCGTGGAAGGCGCCCGCCATGAACGGGTTGTCGTCGGGCGGGTTGCAGAACACCACGAGCTTGGCGCATCCGATGGAGTCCGCGTCTTTGGTCGCCTCGGCGGTCTTGACGACGATGTCGCCCATGAGCCTCACGGCGTCCATGTTGATGCCGGTCCTCGTGGAGCCGAGGCTGATGGACGAGCAGACCCTCTCGGTGCAGGCGAGCGCCTGGGGGATGGACTCGATGAGGTTCCTGTCGGCCGTGGTCATGCCCTTCTGGACCAGCGCGGAGTATCCTCCGATGAAGTTCACGCCGATCTTCTTGGCGGCCTCGTCCAGCGTCTTCGCGATCTTCACGAAGTCCCCCGGGATCCTGCACGCGGCCCCTCCGACGATGGCGATGGGGGTGACGGACACCCTCTTGTTGATGACGGGGACCCCGTACTCCAGGCCGATCTCGTCGCCGACCTGCACCAGGTCCGCCGCCAGGGTGGTAATCTTGTCGTAGATCTTCCTGCACAGCCTGTCCAGGTCGGGGTCGATGCAGTCCAGCAGGCTGATCCCCATCGTGATCGTCCTGACGTCAAGGTTCTCATGCGAGACCATCTCGTAGGTCTCGAACACCTCTTTGAGCTCGACCATCGGATCAGATCCTGTGCATCATGTCGAAGATCTCTTCGTGCTGGGCCTTGATGATGCATCCGACCTTCTTCCCGACGGCGTCGAGGCCCTCGGCCAGGGAGTCGAAGCTGCCGGAGTAGCCGGTGGTGTCGACCACGAGGATCATGTTGATGTACTCCTGGACGGTGGTCTGCTTGATGTCCAGGATGTTGATGTTGTTCTCCGCGAAGAAGTTGCACACGGTGGCGATGATGCCGACGTGGTCTTTCCCTACGAGTGTGACTACGGTTCTGTTCATTGGTTCACCTTGGTTTTCTGATCCTGTTTCATGAGGGCGTACTCCAGCGAGTCGATCAGGGCTATAAGACTTGCCTCGATGACGTTCTCGGAGACCCCGACAGTCGTCCAGCTGGACTCCCCGTCCGTGGTTCTCATCAGGACGCGGACGCTGGCCGCCGTCGCCGACTTCTCGTCGAGCACGCGTACCTTGTAATCCGTCAGGCGTACGTTGTTGAGCGAGGGATAGAACCTGGCCAGCGCCTTCCTGAGGGCGTTGTCCAGGGCGTTGACGGGCCCGTTCCCGTCCGCGGCGGTCTGCTCCATGTTGCCCTCCGTGTCGAGGACCTTGATGCTCGCCTCGGAGTCCATCTCGAGGCCCCTGCGCTCGTCCATGAAG
>CALUNK010000004.1 GCA_944321985.1 Candidatus Methanomethylophilaceae archaeon | reverse complement strand
TCCATCGACGGGAACTTCGACGACGCCCTGGCTCTGGCCAGGAAGATGGCCGACGAGAGGAAGCTGTACCTCCTGAATTCAATCAACCCATACAGGCCCGAGGGACAGAAGTCCGTCCTCTTCGAGATCATGGATCAGCTCAGGTACAACGTCCCGGACAGGATCATCCTGCCCGTCGGAAACGCCGCCAACATCTGGGCCGTCTACAAAGCCATCACCGAGCTCGAGGAGGTCGGATGGATCGACAAGATCCCGATGCTCACGGGAATCCAGGCAGAGGGCGCATCGCCCGTTGCCCGCGCGTTCAGGCAGCACACCGACGACTTCATCCCCGAGGAGAACCCCGAGACCGTCGCCACAGCGATCAGGATCGGCAACCCCGTCAGCGGCAGGAAGGCCCTGAAGGCCATCTACTCCACCGGCGGGTTCGCTACCACGGTCACGGACGAGGAGATCATCAGCGCCCAGCAGCTCCTCGGCAGGAAGGAGGGGGTCTGCGTCGAGCCCGCATCCGCGGCATCCGTCGCCGGACTCAGGAAGCTCCGCCAGGAGGGCATCGTGGACAGGGACGAGAGGGTGGTGTGCATCTGCACCGGAAACGGCCTGAAGGACCCCGACACCATCATCAACAACTGCGCCCCGCCGATAAGGTGCGGGAACTCCGTCGCGGACGTGGAGAGGATCCTCTCCGAGTGATCGGAAACCTCAGAAATCGAAGAGGCTGGCCTGACGCGGGCCGGCCCCTTCATCCTTTCTTTTCTTGTCGGGACGACCCTTCTCCAATTCTGCCCCTCCATGGGGCTCGCTGACGTCGGCGGCCCGCTCCGCCGGCTCATCCTCCGGCAGGTATCCGTATGCGGCGGCCATCTCCGCCATCATCGCGTCCTCCTCCTCGGAGGGTGACATGCTGTAAGCCGGCTCATCCGTCGCGGTCGAGGAGCCAGTCTGGTCCTTCATGCTCCTTGCAAGAGCCGGGCCGATCTTGGGCATGGCCGCCAGGGTCGACTCGCCCGCAGCCGCGATGTCGTCCCTCGTCCTGTATCCGGCGTTGAAAAGGACCCTGGCCCTGCTCCTCCCGACCCCTCTCAGCGAGACGAGTTCGGACAGCTCCTCCTTCACGCCGTACCTTATCCTGGTGGCCAGCGGTCTGATCTTCCTGATGGCGTCCGGGTTGAATATGTACGCGATCTCGCTCATGGCGTACACTATCCAGTCCATCCGGTCCACCTTGGCGCGGATGTCGCCGGGACCTATCCCCATGCGGTCCGTCATCGTCTCCTCGGAGACCTCCTCCATCCAGTCCGATATGAGGACGGCGGTCTTCAGGTCGCTGCGGAAGTACTCGTAGTCATAATCCTCGATGTCGTCCGGGTCCACCAGCAGTTTGTCCTCCCAGAGCTCGGTCTCCGCGTCGAGGCGCTGCTCGTCGCACTTCTTGGGGTACATCCCAACGACGTCCGGGGTCATGGCCGCGGCGATTAGTATCGGCATTGTCTCGGTGGAGTCGTCGATCTTCAGGACCGCGTCCCTGAGGATCGATGCAGTGACGGGGTCTATGTACAGGTCGGAGACCCTCTTGCCGAACGGCAGGATGACCACGGAGTCCCCCTGACGGCGGACCATCTTCTCCCCGGCCAGGAAGTCCACCACGTCGCCGACTATGCTCTCGATGCCGAACAGGCTGGATGTGGCACCGAAGAAGGTGTCCTTCATGAAGTCCACGATCTCCTCGTCGGACTCCGCGTCGCCAGTGGCGACGATTCCCAGGATGTGGCTCCTCAGGACCTTCTCCTGGAACAGCTTGGACGTGAGGCGCTCGGTGTCGTGGTCGATGTAGTCGGTCATCAGGTGCTCGAAGTCACGGTCGTTCTTCGCCACCAGCACCGCCTCGCCGTAGGGGTCGTAGCCGGGCCTCCCGGCGCGGCCGCACATCTGCTTCACCTCCATCACCGAAATGGGGACGTTGGTGCCGTTCTCGTAGCGGTACGTGTCCCTGACCACGACCCTCCTGGCCGGAAGGTTGATGCCCGCCGCCAGTGTGGGCGTGGCCACGATGCACTTGATCGTACCTGCCCTGAAAGAGTCCTCGACGTACTTCCTCTGCCTGTAAGTGAGGCCGGCGTTGTGGAACGCCGTCCCGGACCTAACGCATGACGCGAGCTTGCGGCCGGTGGCGGTGGACTCCGAGTCCCCCTCCAGCAGCGCCTCCTCTGCTCTCGGCAGGTCCCTGCCGACCTTCGGACCGAGGTGTCCAGCCAGCCTGACGGCTTCCGCCTCCGTGGACCTCCTCGAGTTCACGAACACCAGGCACTGGCCCCCCTCATCGATCGTCTGCAGGACGAGCGACGACACCGCGTCCTCCCTCGGAGGGACCTTCTTCTCTTCGCGGTCCCCGAACACGATCCTTCCCGGGAGGTATGTCCCCTCCATGAGCGGGACGGGACGCCAGTCGCTTCTGACAAGGGCGGCGTGGAGCCAATCAGCCAGGTCGTCCGCGTTGGAGATCGTGGCGGAGAGGGCGATGACCTGCAGGTCGCTCCTGCGGCGCATCAGCTTGGTGAGCGTGATCTCGAGGGTGGGCCCTCTGCCGGGGTCGTGGATCATGTGGATCTCGTCCGCGATTACTAGCTTCACCTCGTCCATCCACCTGCTGCCGTGGCGGATCATGGAATCCGCCTTCTCCGAGGTGGCGACGATGATGTCGGCCTTCTCTATGCCCCTCTCCTCCGAGTCAAGGTCGCCCGTGCTCATGTGGACGTTGATCCCCAGGTCGGCGAACTGCATGAAGTCGTCCCTCTTCTCGGAGGCCAGGGCCTTGAGCGGTACGATGTAGAGGACGCGGCCACGGTGCTCGACCAGCGTCTTGAGTGCCGCGACGTACCCTATCAGGGACTTGCCGCTGGCCGTAGGTATGGCCACCACGAGGTTCCTTCCCTCCAGTGTCAGCGGGATGGCCTCGGCCTGCGGCGGGTGCAGTTCTCTGAACCCAGCCCTCATGAGGGCGTCAGCAACCTCGTCGGGGACGTCCAGCTCGTCGATCCTCATGACATCGGCTAACAGTGCCAGTATTGATAAACTCCTTGGTCGGTCTCACAGGATATGGTTGCGGCCATATCGCATGTTATATGGTTACCTTTAAAAGAGAGCGCGCATACTCCCGAATGGATGAACACCAAGCTAATCGCGGCGCTGGCCGTATTCTGTTTCATTGCCATCACGGTCGTCCCCGCGGTTCAGGCGGACGCCAATAACGATGTCGGGTACCAGTTCCAGCTGGATGCCAACGGCCAGAAGGTCTACGGGGAGGTCAGCGACCGGTTCGTCTCTGAGATTAACAGCGTGAACCCGCAAAAGACGCTGCAGTTCCTGATTCCTTTTTCCGATCCGATGTTGTTTTCGAATGAGGAGCAGGCGGAGGCATACGCGACAGACGTGGTGAATTCAGCTCTGGCTGCGATATATTACACAGACGCAGAGGCAGTGTGGCTCTGGGACCTTCCGATCACAGTTGTGGAGATCAAGGTCACGTGCGCGCAAGCACAAATCACGTCTTCAAATACTAACAAACCGACCGTCTATGTGACGCCTGTGTCCGTTATGTTCTCCGTCTCGGTGCCTGAAGACATGGCGGATGATACGTCCACAACCGAGAACGAGACATACAGGTTCATCATGGCCTTGAGGGATGCTAGGATCGAGGTCGAAGGCAACGTCAGCGAGAAGGTTAAGGCCATCGCCGACAGGCTTCATTCGGTCAAGATCGTTGACAATCCCTCAGAGGATTCCAAGGTAACGAGCGTAGGTAATGCTTATGATGCCTTGGTGACTGGTGCATCTTCCACGGACGGCATAGCGGCCGCCTTTACCTACCTCTGCAAGTACAACGGTGTGGATGCGTACACCGTCAGGGGCAGTATCGTCAGCGGAGGTTCCGAGGAGACGGGATGCTGGAATGTCGTCAGGAATGATGACGAGACGGGCACTTGGTATGCGACAGACATCTCGATGTACAATGGAGATGACAGGTCGCCTTTGATGGCCGGTGCGTCTACATCTGTCAACGCATCTGGCGACGGGTTCTCAGCAGTACACATAGTAGATCTTGACTTGGGATCCGATAACTCGCTCAGGCCGATACAGATCTCCGCCATCGGTTATGACTGGCCAGATGACAGGACGTTCTTCGAGAAGTACGGAACCCATGTGTTCGCGACGATAATGATTGCAATCATAGCAGCCGTTCTGGTCTACGCTATCAGGACAGGGAACGTATGATTACTGTTCACGAATCAAAACAATGAACTGTTATATACAAGCACAAACTAGGATGAGAATTAAGGGGGAACAATGACAAAAAGAGCTGATGTGAAGAGATGCGACCTCTCTGTGGAGGAATGGGCGGACAGGCAGACCTTCACTTCGACGGAGCAGATCCAGATCCCGGACTTGATGGCTGACAGGGTCATCGGTCAGGAGGATGCGGTCGAGGTAATGCGCAAAGCTGCCTCTCAGAAGAGGCACGTGATGCTCATCGGAGAGCCTGGAACGGGAAAGTCCATGCTTGCCAATTCCATGGTGGAGTACCTTCCCAAGGAGGACCTGCAGGATATAGTCGCATATCACAATCCTGAGGACTTCAACGAGCCTAGAGTCAGGGTGTTCCCTGCGGGCAAGGGCAAAGCGGTTGTAGCAGAACAGAAGGCAGTTGCGGCACAGCAGAAGAACCAGAAGAACACGATGTACATCTACGCCATTCTGGCAATCATTGTGGTGGGTCTTCTTGCGGCCATTATGCTGAACAACTTCACGGTCGTATGGATAGCCCTTCTCGGAGCGCTCCTCATAATGCTTTTCTTCAGGACACCGGGTCAGCAGAGGACAGAAACGGCCATAGTGCCTAAAGTCCTAGTCGGGCACGATCCTGGTGACATGCCACCGTTCGTTGATGCAACGGGAACGCATGCTGGGGCATTGCTCGGAGATGTCAGACACGACCCGTTCCAGTCCGGAGGTCTTGAAACTCCGTCCCATGATAGATTGGAGGCAGGAGACATCCACAAGGCGAACAAGGGGGTGCTGTACATTGACGAGATAAACATGCTCAAGATGGAGTCCCAGCAGGCCCTCCTTACTGCGATGCAGGAGAAGAAAATGTCTATCACCGGGCAGTCTGAACGCTCTTCTGGAGCTCTTGTTAAGTCCGAGCCTGTTCCGTGTGACTTCATTCTGGTGTGCGCAGGAAACATGGACGCCATCCAAGGCATGCACCCCGCGCTCAGGTCGAGGATTAGAGGATATGGTTACGAGGTCTATATGCGCAGTTCCATGCCAGACACTGATGAGAATCGCGACAACATCACCAGGTTCGTTGCTCAGGAGGTCAGGAAAGATGGCAAGATTCCCCATTTCGATAAGTATGCCGTTGCCGAGATCCTCCGTGAGGCGCAGCGTCGTTCCGGAAGGAAGGGCGAACTCACACTCAGGATGAGGGAGCTCGGTGGGCTCATCAGAGTCTCTGGTGATATGGCCGTTCAGAGAGGGGCGAAGCTCGTCAGTATGGACGACGTAATCATGGCAAGGGGGACCGCTAAAAGCCTGGAGCAGCAGGTGGCCGACAGGTACATTGAGGCCAACGAAGCCTACAAGATGTTCAGGACCTCCGGCGAGGCGGTCGGAATGGTCAACGGACTCGCCGCGCTCAATGCGAGTTCCAATATGGCCGAGTATTCCGGAATCGTGCTGCCCATCGTGGCTGAGGTCTCGCCCTCGCAGGTCAAGAGGGCCGGACACATTGTGGCCACTGGGCAATTGGGAACCATCGCCAAGGAGGCGGTGGAAAACATCTCCGCGGTCATTAAGAAGTACACCATGACTAATCTGTCAGACAGTGATATCCATCTGCAGTACATCGGTACGTACGATGGTGTCGAGGGAGATTCTGCATCCATCACTATGGCTACGGTCATCATCTCCGCGTTGGAGAACATCCCGATTCGTCAGGATCTGGCGATGACCGGTTCCCTGAGCGTCAGGGGCAAGGTCCTTCCAGTTGGTGGGGTCACGGCGAAATTAGAAGCTGCGGCCGCATCAGGGATCAAGATGGCCTTGATTCCAGCAGACAACGCCAAGGATGTCATGATTGAGAACAGGTACTACAGGACCATGGAGATATACACAGTGGAGACTCTCCGCGATGTATTCGAGTACGCCTTTGTGGACTGCCCGATGAAGCAGCAGTATCTTGACAAGCTCCTACCCCTCAACAAGGACGGGGTGTCCTCCGCGAAGAAACTGGAGCCGCCGGTGGAGTACCACTACCGCATCCAGGAGGAGCCTCCTGAGGCGCCTCCGCAGCCCCCCGTTGCGGAACCTGTTTCCGAGGCCCCTGCAGTGCAGGAGTCAGAGCGCATCGAGAACCCCTCGGTCGTGCCCTCCCCGCAGTAAACCCTGAATGACGGGGCCCGTCCCCGTCCTCTTTTTTCTTTTATAGTTTGGAACACATCATCCAGGCATATGACCCGGAAAGACTACTCTGGAAACTCCCTCGTCATCGGGAGGTTCCAGCCCCTGCACAACGGTCACATGGACGTCCTGCGCAAGTGCGCCGAGGAGTCCGAGCACCTCATCGTAGGCATCGGCAGCGCCCAGAGCTCCCACGATCCCGAGAACCCGTTCACTGCCGGAGAACGCTACATGATGATCTCCGAGTCCCTGAAGGACGATGGCATCACAGAGTTCAGCATAGTGCCCGTTGAGGACCTGAACAGGTACTCGGTGTGGGTCGCCCATGTGGTGTCCATGGTCCCGCCGTTCAAGAGGGTGTACACCAACAACCCGATGACCCGCCGTCTGTTCGAGGAGGCCGGGTACGAGGTCAGGAGGTCCCCCATGTACAACAGGTCCGTATACTCGGGGACCGAGGTCCGCAGGAGGATCGCATCGGGGGAGGAGTGGAGGTCGCTGGTTCCGGAGGCGGTTGCCGAGGTCATAGACGCCATAGACGGCGTGGGAAGGATCAAGGACATCACGGGGGTTTCTGTCGGTGCGCCTCTGTGAAGCGGAGGCACTGGCGTCCGACCTCTGTTCGAAGCACAGGACAATGTGCTGTGCCGAGTCATGCACAGGGGGGCTCATAGGGGCCGCGATAACGGATATGGCGGGCTCGTCGGAGTACTTCCTCGGCAGTGCGGTCACCTACAGCAACGAGGCCAAGGTGAAGCTCCTGGGGGTGAGTGAGCAGACCCTCGTCAGTCACGGTGCGGTGAGTGAGGAGACAGCCAGGGAGATGGCCATCGGCGCGGTGTCCCTGTTCGGTGCGGACTACGCAGTGGCCGTCACAGGCATCGCCGGTCCCGGAGGGGCGACGGAGACCAAACCCGTCGGTCTCGTGTACATCGCCGTCTCGGACGGCTCTCGGGTCGTCGTGTCCAGAAACGTCTTCGAAGGCGGGCGCAAGCAGGTGCGCGACAGCACGGTCAGGGAGGCATGCGGCCTCCTGAGGGATTTCATCGAGGGGATATTGTGAGCAGGTTCGAGAGGCAGCTCCCCATATTCGGGGAGGAGGGCCAGCAGAGGATAATGGAGGCCAAGGTCGGAATCGCCGGGTGCGGAGGACTCGGGGTCAACGTGATAACAGCCCTGGCGGAGGCCGGCGTCTGCAGATACATCGTTTGCGACAACGACGTTCCCGACGTGACCAACCTCAACCGTCAGTACATATACTCTGCCGGGGACCCCCGTCCCAAGTCCGTCATTTCGGCGGAGTGGATCCTGGCGCTGAACCCGGCCGCCGATGTGGAGGCGGTCAGCGAGCCGGTGACCTCCGAGAACGGGGACATGTTCGCAGGATGCGACGTGATCGTGGACTGCCTCGACTCATTCGAGGCCAGGATGGCCCTGAACGACCACTCCCAGAGGCTGGGGATCCCGCTGGTCCATGCAGGCGTCTCGGGGTTCAGCGGACAGTTGTACGTCTCCGTTCCCGGGAGGACGCCCTGTCTGAGATGTGTTCTCGGAACAGCCAGGGATCCCGAGGGGCCGGTCCCATCGGTCGGTGCGGCGGTCGGGGCGATAGCCGGAATGGAGGCGCTTGAGACTTTGAGGATCGTCTCCGGACTTGGATCAGCATGCGAAGGGGTGCTGACGACCGTGGACCTCTCCACCATGCGTACGGAGAGGGTGAAAATAGAGAGGGATTCCAGCTGTTCATGCTCCGAACCGAGGAGTTGAAACGTGTCAGGGGACGCAGGTCGAAACAGACGGATCGGTGCCGACCATGTCTTCCGCATGTTATGTTATTCCAGCCCTCATCTGGAAGATTCCGTGTAATCCGTTTGCATGACGTCCCCCAGTTCCGAAGAGACCCGGAGACATGGGCCTTCTCCGGCCGTCAACATACAAACGTACAGGTTCCAGGTTTGCCGGGAGCGCGGCGGCATCGCGGAGCGTCACCGAGGACGATTCGATGTGGATCGAGGCAGTAAAAATAGTAATACCCGTGCATCAATCGTCGTGTCATGCAGAAGATTATGACCGGAAAGGTCAAAGAGGTTTACGAAGTGGACGATGACACCCTCGAGTTCGCGTACACCGACAACATCTCGGTTTTCGACAAGATCATCCCCTCAAAGATCCCCCACAAGGGGGAGACTCTTTGCAGGACAGCGAAGTACTGGTTCGGCAAGCTCAACGAGGCCGGCATCAGCAACCATTACATCAGCGAGCCCTCCAAGGACAGGATGAGGGTCAAGAGGGTCAACGTCATCCGCGACTACAGCAAGATCGACGGCACCACCACCAACTACCTGATCCCTCTGGAGGTCATCTGCAGGTACTACGCCGCCGGATCCCTCCTGGACAGGCTCAAGTCCGGCAAGGTCAAGCCCGAGGACCTGGGATTCCCCGCTGGACACGAGGTCAAGAGAGGGGAGAAGCTCCCGAAGCCCTTCGTAGAGTGCACCACAAAGCTGGAGGAGCACGATGAGAACCTCACTGAGGCCGAGGCAAAGGAGATGGCTGGACTGAGCGATGCCGAGTACCAGGAGATCGTGGACACAGTCCTCAGGATCGATCAGATCATAGCGGAGGAGGCCGGCAAGCGTGGGCTCATCCACTGCGACGGCAAGAAGGAGTTCGGATACGACAAGGAGAGGAAGCTCATGGTCGTCGACACTTTCGGGACCCTGGACGAGGACCGCTGGTGGGACGCTGAGGAGTACGCCAAGGGAAACATCGTCGAGCTCTCCAAGGAGTTCGTTCGCCAGTACTACCGCGAGACAGGGTACCATGACGAGCTCTACGCCGCCAGGGATGCCGGCAAGCCCGAGCCCGACATACCAGCCCTCCCCCAGGAAATCATCGACCGCGTGAGCAAGCTCTACGTCGACATGTACGAGCGCATCACCGGCGAGAAGTTCTGATCAAACTCCAAACGGGGCCCGTCCTCGGGCCCCACTTGTAATCATCCCGGTTCCTGCCGCTGTCGCAGGAACGATGCCGTCCTGCCGCACAGGATCCGTCGTATCGGACGGGGTTCGGAAGCCCCATCCGGCGGTGCTGAAAAATCAGAGCAGGTTCGCCGCCACCATCTTCTCGCCGATGGGGCACTCCAGGTCCTTGCCGAGGTCGGTGACCGTGTACTTCTGCCCCTCCCTCTTGCCGACAGCGTGGCATCTCCAGTAGTTGGGGCAGGAGACCTCATGGCATTTCGGCTCGGTGTAGGTGATCGTGACGCCGTCCATGGCGCCTTTCTTCGGTATGGCGCCGGGGGTGGAGACCTTCTCGACCTCTACGGCGACGACCTCGCCTTCGCACTCCTCGCAGGCATGCCGTTGGCTCCTGACTTCCACAACCCTGTACCTCGCACCGGGTTCGAGGTTGAAGCATACGCCCTTGAGCCTGCAATCCTTGCAGTCCGTGAGCGGTCCCATGAAGTAGAATTCGCCGCCGACCTTGGCCTGCGGCTCGCTGAGCAGAGTGATCAATGCCATTCTATCATCTCTATCGAATTCAAATAACGCCGGTGGCGCGGGCGACCTTCTCCGCGACCTCCTCGCTAATCCCCTGGTCGCCGAGGATGGTGAACCTGTCGGATCTTATCTCATGGGCGTGGGACATGGCGTATATCACCTCCTCTGAGGTGATGCCAAGTTCCCTCGCGGTGGTCGGGGCGCCTATCTCCTTGAGCGCATCCCTGACCTTCTCCCAGTCCCCTCCGTGGAGATACATGGTCATGATGGAACCCACGCCGCACTGCTCGCCGTGCAGTGCCTTCCCCGGGCACCTGAGGTCCAGCATATGGGAGAACATGTGCTCCGCGCCGCTGGTGGGTCTGGAGCTTCCGGCGATGCACATCGACACCCCCGACATTATGATGGGCTTGATGGCTATCCAGACGCTGTCCTCCAGGTTGGGCCTGATGAGGCTGCTGTTCTCCATGATGGACTCGGCTGCGTACTTCGATATGGTGTACGCGGTCCTGCTGAAGTCGACGTTCTTGAGCCTTCTTGCGAAATCCCAGTCCATGAGCGCCGTGAAGTTGGATATGACATCCGCACATCCGGATGCCAGAAGGCGGTAGGGTGCCTTGGCGATGACGCCCGTGTCCGCAATCACCCCGACAGGGGACGCGGAAGCTATGGAGCGGGAGCCGGTCTCCGACTTGAGGGACGCCCTGTTGGACGCTATGCCGTCGTGGGCAGCCGACGTCGGAATGCTGATGAACGGGATGTTGAGTTCGTTGGAGACGATCTTCGCCAGATCGATCTTGCTTCCTCCGCCGACTGCGAGTATGAACTTGGATCCGAACTCCCTGATGCGCTCTTCGGTCATGCGGGCGTTGTCGATGCTCGCCTCGCCGACCTGGACGACGTCCATGTCGTATCCGTCCATGTAACCCAGGATGTCCTTGGCGGCGGCGTCCATGGTCTTAGTGCCGGTTATGATCGTGCCGGTCCTGCCGAAGTGTACGCTTCCGCACATGTCCCTGACGCTGGTGAGCGCATCATGACCCGCCACGACGTTCCTGGGAACCTCGACCATTTTGAACTTCGTGAAGTCCTCCATCTCCCGTTCTCCTGCCGAAGGCTATTGTCGGAGCAGATTATAAAGGGTGGCGCGGTCCGATTCCGCAATATTGCAAACCTGTCGTCACACCTTTGCCAGCGTTCTTCGGAATCAGAGTCCGATGAATCTTCATGTGCCGAGGGAAGCGCTCTGGAGAAGATCACTCGGGCAGTTCCGTTTGTGGAGCCGCGTCGGCATCGGCCGGGCAGCGGTGGCAGGGACGATCGGCAATGCGACTGCGGCAGAGAATGCGTGGAGCAGAGAGCAACGTTGTCTTCCGAATACTCGGGAGGGACCGATCAGCACAGCACCGAGACTCTGAACCCGAACGGAGGCCGAATCATCCTCACACCGTTCATGATGTCTCGAACGTGGTTCAATGGGCAGAAGAATCTGGCGTCTCAGGAAACAGACCGTTTCTGTCGGCAATCAGTAAGGTTGAAGGGGAAGATCCAGGCCCGATCGTCAGGATTAACTATTCAACCGAGTACTCGATTCCAAACGGCATGAACAGGGCGCTCATCATCTGCGGAAGTGCCGGACGCGGAGGGGTCACCGAGGCAATGTGTCAGACCGCCGCAGATTTGCTGAGGTCAGAAGGCTACGACGTGTGCTTGCTGTTCCCGTCCGAGATGGACATACGCCACTGCACCGGATGCGACGCCTGTGCGAAAGGGGAGTGCGTCTTAGACGACGACATGAACGCCATCTACGAGATCTTCGGGGAATCAGACCTGCTGATCTTGTCCACGCCTCTGCATTTCAGTGGCCCCTCCTCCCTACTCAAGACGGTCATCGACCGTTTCCAGGTCTACTGGCACAACACGGCTCTGCCCCATCCGCTGGCATGCGGGGCGATGCTCTGCGCCGGCAGCCCGGAGCCGAACTTCAAGCCCACAGTGTCCATACTGAAGGCCTTCTCCATCACGACGAATATGGCATGGGCGGGTCACTTGGAGTTCCCAGACACAGACAGGAGAGGGGAAGAGGGTGTCGGGGAGGCAGTATCCGAGTTCATAGGGAGAATCTTGGCGGCCAGAGGCAGCCTATCCTCTGCCCGGACAGGGCCTCCGTGCTCTCAACGGAACGAGTGAAGGGCATCAGGGACGGGTAGTCGCTCCTGAGGGATTCCCAGGCACCGTCCAGGGAGCCGTCGGTGTCCACCACGCAGGTGCGGTAGAACCCCATCTCCGTGAGACGTGCCAGCACCCCATCGACCGAGTCGCGGCCCGCCTTCCTGAGCACGGCCTTCCCGCCGACCGCGAACACGGTCGGTACGAAGCTGTCAGAGACTGACAGTATGTCGGACAGGTCCTTGTCCGACCTCGTGGCGTGCAGTGGCCCAAGCACCATGTCGGCGTTGGTGTTGAAAGCGTCGAAGAGGTCGTCCGCGTTCTCGATCCAGGTCATGAGCCATATGTCGAATCCGCGTACCTTCATGTCCTTGACGACGTCCCCTCTGAAGGTGCGGTCGGACAGGCTGTCGGCATCGACGACGACCACCGGGGTCCTGTTCTCGTGACGAGGGATGTCAGCGGTCGCCTGTCCGAACGGGACGGTCCTTCCGGTGATGCGGGGGCGTGTTCCCTGGAACCATGTCTCCGAAGCCGTCATGCCCGAGCCGGGACACGAGGCGAAGATCGCGGGTATTTCCATGCCGGGTGGATGGTCGAACACCTATAATGGGTTCACGGAGGGTAGTTCTTTAGAGGTGCTTAATTTCTAAACGCCGTTAAGAAAATTATATATCCTGACAATACCCAACCCGTCTTCAGAGGTTTACTAATGTCACAGAAATACGTCTGCGCTAAATGCGGTACCGCCGTCGAGCTGCTCTACAAGGGGGGAAGCATCCCCTCGTGCTGCGGGGAGCCGATGAAGCTGCTGGAGGCCAAGACCGAGGACTTCGTGAAGGAGAAACACGTCCCCTACATCGAGAAGCAGAACGGGGGATTCCTCGTGAAGATCGGCAAGGAGACCGCGCATCCCATGGTGGAAGACCACTATGTCGTGTACATCGAGATCTGCGCCGACGGCGTCCAGATGAGGAAGTATCTCAAACCCGGAGACGCACCGGAGGCTTTCTTCAAGACCGATGCCGACAAGGTCCAGGCCTGGGAGTACTGCAACAAGCACGGACTCTGGAAGTCCAACCAGTGAGGTCCGCCCTCTTCTTAAAACCCCTTACCATCAAACCGTTTCACCGAACATCCCAATCCATAGTATTTATGAAAGGAATGGATAACGGCTGACATTCAGAGGTTCACACCATGGCCAAGATTGTAGAGTCCAGTGGTGACGATGCCAAAGCGAAGGCAAGGCACGCCAAGATCGCCAACGAGAAGAAGGAGGCCGAAGAGAAGGCCAGGGCAAAGATCTCCGACGACAAGTGGAAGGCCATCCGCGCGGAGGAGAGGCGCAAGGAGGAAATCAAGAAGCTTCCCAGAGAGGAGCGCTCCGCCGCCAGGAAGGAACTGAAAGAGCAGATCAAGCATCGCAAAGATGTTGAGAAGCAGCAGAAGAAGGAAATGAAGGAGAAGGAGAGGTCCAAGCGCGAGGCCGAGAAGAAGGAGGCCCAGGCCAGGGCGGCCGGTGTCGTCGCCCACGAGAAGCAGGAGGTCGAGGAAGCCATCCAGCAGTCCGAGAGGTCCGAGTCGGCAGAGGCTGTCAGGACCGAGGAGATAGCCGAGCAGGTCCAGGATGCCGTCGCGCCGACCGAGCACAGCGAGGGTGTTCCCGGCGAGATCCCGGCGGAGAACGTCGAGGTCCCCGAAGGGGATGGCGAAGCCCCCGAGAAGAAGGACTGAACACAGTCGGGCGTCCACGACGCCCCCGTCCCCATCCCCCCGTGCTCCAGAAATGGCCAGCATGGGGGGTCTTTTAAATACCTAAAGTCCGTCCCCTCAGTGTGGTAAATGGTTCGACGACACCGGAAGAAAGAATGCGTTATGCGGCATCCTCGGATGTCGATAGCGTCATCAAAGAGTTTAACAGCAGACCCGAGGGGCACTACAACGAGGAGGTGACCACGTCCCGTATCCAGTACGGGAAGAATGAGGTCACCAGCCACAACAAACACGTGGTACTCAAGAGGCTGGCCAGGGCGTTCGGAAACATATTCATCATCACGCTCGCGATCATCGACATACTGTGGATGGTCCTCGAGCCGGACATAATCTACTTCGTAATTCTCACGACGCTTATCCTTGTAAGCGGTATCGTCACATTCGTCCAGGAGACCCGCAGTTCCAAAGCAGCGGCTCAACTGGTTAGCATGGTGACGACCATCATCACCGTCCGCCGCGAGGGGGTCGAGATAGAGATCGACTCCAAGGAACTCGTGGTGGGCGACATAATCATCCTGGACACGGGAGACATGGTCCCCGTGGATGTCAGGATCATAAGCTCCAACCATCTCAAGGTAGACCAATCCGCCCTGACGGGGGAGTCGGGCGGGGTCACCAAATTCTCCGATCCGGTGCAGGACACCGAGATCCTTGGCTGCAACAACCTGGCCTTCATGGGCACCAACGTCGTCGGCGGTTCCGCCGAGGCCATCGTCATCGCAGTGGGTGACGACACGATCTTCGGCTCCATGGCCGAGAAGCTCACCCGCAAGAAGCCATCGACCACCTACGACAAGGGTACCAAGTCCATCGTCAACGTCCTTCTCAGGATCATGTACTGCATGGTCCCGCCGGTGTTCCTGATCATGCTGATCAAGGACTACATGTCTTACGGGAGCTTCACCGTCGACGGGGTGCTCAGCGCGGTCGTCTTCGCCCTAACCCTGGCGATCGGTCTGATGCCGGAGATGTTGGCGACTATTGTCTCCGCCAATCTCGCCAAGGGATCCATAGACATGTCGAAGAAGAAGGTCATCGTCAAGGACGTGACCGCCATCCAGAACTTCGGTGCCATGGATGTCCTTTGTTCCGACAAGACCGGGACCCTCACGCAGAACCGCATCTCCGTCGAATCGTGCAACGACATCTACGGGAACCCGAGCCACTCGGTGGAGCTGCTGTCGTGTCTTAACGCCCACAACCTGAAATCCGCCACCAACCAGATCGATTGGGCCCTCGACGAGTACGCCGAGGAGGACGGGCTGCTGGACGAGGTAGAGCAGTACGAGTACGTCGGGGATGTGCCCTTCGACTTCGTCAGGAGGAGGGCGACCGTCGTCGTCAAGCAGGACGAGGACGTCAACATCATGATCTCCAAAGGCGCCATGCCCGAGATCCTCTCCATTTCAACAGGTTACCTTGACCAGGACAGGAACATCCAGCCTCTCGACCAGAAGACCATCAACGACATGATGGGACTCGTCGAGTGGTACAGCATGAAGGGGATGCGCGTCCTGGGTATCACCCACAAGTATCTCCCTTCAGGCAGGACCGAGTTCACTGAGATGGATGAGAGCGATCTCATCATCGCGGGGTTCCTGGTGTTCACGGATCCGGTCAAGCCCACCGCTAAGCAGGCCATCGAGGACATGAAGGACTATGGAATCACAGTCAAGGTCCTCACAGGAGACAACGAGTACGTATCTCGTCATGTGTGTGAGCAGATAGGCATCTCCACCGAGAACATCCTGGTGGGTCCGCAGATTGACGCGATGTCAGACGAGGAGCTGAAGGATGCGGTCGAGAACAGCTGCATCTTCGCCCGCCTGAGCCCCGACAACAAGTCCAGGGTCGCTCTGGCTCTGAAGGCCAACGGTCACACCGTGGGTGTGATGGGAGACGGAATCAACGACGTCGTCGCCATGAAGAACGCCGACGTGAGCATCTCGGTCGACACCGGAACCGACATCGCCAAGGAGACCGCCAGCATGATCCTCCTGGAGAAGGACCTGGGGGTCCTCAAGACGGGAGCCATCGAGGGCAGGAAGGTCTATGTCAACTCCATCAAGTACGTGAAGATGATCGGATCGATCAACTTCGGATACATGTTCTCGCTGATCCTCGGTTCCCTGTTCTTCAACTTCGAGCCGATGGGCGGCATCATGATCCTGATCTTCAACCTGATCAACGACTTCGCCTGCATCTTCATCATCTGGGATACCGTCGACGACGAGTTCGTCAAGGAACCACGGAAATGGGATGCGAAGAACCTCACAAAGGTCATGTCTCGTTACGGGCCGATGTGCGTCGTCACAGATCTGATGTCGTGGGCGTTCTTCATATGGATCGTTCTTCCGACCGTGGCTGTTTCGCTGTCTCCGGAGATAATCTCCGAGATGTCCTCAATCGGATACGACCTGACGGGAGTCACCAACGCCTCCCAGCTGATCCTGAGCGGAGCGCCTCTGGGCGACTTCACCGAGCTCCTGCCGTACGTGGTGCTGTTCCAGTCCCTCTGGGTCATCGAGCAGTACTGGATGCAGGTGTGGGCAATACACATAGTCAGAACCAACAAGCTGCCGTTCTTCCAGGCCTGGTCAGCCAAGCCTCTGGTCGTCACCACGATCGTGGCTCTGTGCGTCGGCACACTGCTTCCGTTCAGCGGTCCGCTGTGGGAGGCCATATCCGGTTGCACAGACCTCATCGGTGTGCCTCTGTGGGCTCTGATCTGGATGCCCTTCATCGCATGCGTGTACTTCTTCGGTGCACATGCGATCAAGAAGCACATGCTGAAGAAGTACGGCTACTTCGCGTGCTGAAAATCACTTACCCGGGGGACACCCCGGGGCAATTCTTACAATCGATCTGCCAGGTCCTGTCATGACCAGCGACAGACATCGCCGTACGTTCGGGGTCCATCGGTGCATGCGAGTGAGCGGTCTCAGCCGCCGATTGCAACCCATTGCAACGCGTCCTGTTCGCACCCGTCCGATAGGGGAACGATGATGCCGGGCGTATCCGGGCATCGGATGGCGTGTTTCAGAACGAAGGGAACAGGGGAGGGCCCTGCGGGGCCCCTCCCGGATGATTCAGAACTTGAGCTTGTTGCCGCAGTTCACGCAGTGCTTGGTCTTTCTGTTGATGTACCCGCACTTGGGGCAGTGTGGCATGCCATCGACCTTTACAAGTCCGGTCCCGTCGGCCCAGCCCTCCCTGGCGATGGTGGCGTCGATCTTGGCGGCATCGGTGGGGACCTCGCCGTTGTTGTCCTCTATCATGTTCCTGTTGAAGTGCAGGATGGCCTGGTCTTTCTCTGCCTCGATGGCTTCCCTGTCTCCGGAGAGAGACTCGAGCTTGGCGACCTTCTTCTCGCTCTTGACCCTGACCATCTCCACGGGCTGGGTCTTCAGCGTCCTGTTGACTTCCTTGACCTTCTTCTCAATGGCCTCCTGGATCTGTTCGTCAGTGTAGTCGGCGAAGGGCTCATGCGGATCATCCAGTAGAGGTTGTACTGCCTCTCGGATTGCTCGGGCATCTTGTTCTCCACCGGCTTCTCCTCTTTCTTACCTAAGAACCATGCCATGCCCATGTAATCTGGATAATAGTATTAACGACTGCCCTAGCAAAAGGCGATGTTTTACGCCGGTGTTCAGCCGTCTGATAGAGTTTTTATAGAATCAGTGGATAGGGAGTGCCACCGTCAGAGGTCACAAAATGATCTGTAACGCTGTCATTGGACTACTCCTTCTTCTTGAGTGAATCCAGTGAGAGCTAGGACGGTTTGAGGTGTTTATATGGAAGCTACCCAAACCAGTGAGAACGCTAGGCTGAAAGATATGTTGGCAGTGAGTCCCTACAACCAGCTTGCGCTCAAGTCCCTACCCCACAAGGACCGGATCCAGATCTTTGATACCACGCTCAGGGACGGGGAGCAGGCCCCGGGCATCGCACTCAGCTCGGACGACAAGGTCCGCATAGCGATGGCGTTGGACGACCTCGGCGTGGACATAATGGAGGCGGGCTTCGCGGTGTCCTCCGAGACAGAGAGGGAGACGCTGAAGAAGATCATGGATGCGGGAACGAAGTGCACAGTGTGCAGTCTCTCCAGGTCTGTGAAGAGTGATGTAGACGCCGTACTGCAGACCGGCGTGGACTACATACACACGTTCATCGCGACAAGCGACCTCCATATGAAGTACAAGCTCAAGATGACCCCCGACCAGGTGGTCGAGAAGGCGGTCTCCACCATCGAGTACGCCAGGGAACACGGTCTGAGGGTGATGTTCTCCTGCGAGGACGCCACCAGGACGGATCTCGATTTCATGAAGAGGATCTGCGTCGCCGCCCAGGATGCCGGCGCGGAATCCATCAACCTTCCCGACACCGTGGGGGTCATCATCCCTCAGGGGATGGCGCACATAGTCTCGGAGATGCACAAGGTGCTGAGGGTCCCGATCTCCATGCACTGTCACAACGACATGGGGCTGGCCGTGGCAAACACCCTCGCGGGTGTGGAGGCAGGCGCGGAGATCTGCCAGGTCACAGTCAACGGAATCGGTGAGAGGACCGGTAACGCGGCGTTGGAGGAGGTGGCCGTCAATCTGTTCGCCAACTACGGCGTCGAGACCGTCGACCTCACCAAACTGGGTCCGACGTCCAAGATGGTCGAGAGGATCACAGGGTTCCCGATAGCTTACAACAAGGCCATCGTTGGGAGTAACGCCTTCGCCCACGAGTCAGGAATCCACGTGCACGGGGTGATGGCCAACAGCCTGACCTATGAGCCATTCAAGCCCGAGATGGTCGGCGTGGAGAGGCACATCGTCATAGGGAAGCACTCGGGAGAGCACTCTGTAAGAGGGAGGCTCGACGCGCTCAACGTCAGGTTCCCGGAGGAGCACATGCCGGAGTTGATGACGGCCATCAAGGAGATCGCCATCGGAGGGAAGGAGATCGATGACGCCGAGTTGGTCGCCATAGCCGAGAACGTGCTGTGGAAGAAGGAGACCAAGATTCAGACCGCGGTCCTCGAAGGCATCGCGGTCATAACAGGAAAGAGCGTCACATCCACGGCGACGGTGACCATCGCCATCAACGGCGAGAAGAGGGTCAAGTCCGAGATCGGTGTCGGTCCGGTCGACGCCGCGCTCAAGGCCATCAGCGAGGCAGTAAACGACAACATCACGCTGGAGGAGTACAAGCTGGCGGCGGTGACCGGTGGCAGCGACTCCATATGCGAGGCCACCGTGATGATCAAGAACGTTCAGAATGACGGCAACCTGTCCGTCGGCAAGGCTGTTGGCCTGGACGTCGTCCAGACGTCCGTGGACGCCATGATGGCAGCCATAAACAGGGACTTCGCGAGACAGAAGAGTGAGTGAAATGGGCAAAACGATAGCAGAGAAGATCCTCTCGGAGAAATCGGGCACCGACGCCTACGCCGGGCAGATCGTCATGGCCAACATCGACTACGTCATGGTCAACGACGTCACCGGACCCATAGCGTTCAGAGAGTACGCCAAGCTCGGAACCGACAAGATGTACAAGGACCGCATGGTCCTCATCCCGGACCATTACGTCCCCGCCAAGGACATCGCCTCCGCCGAGCAGGCGAAGGAGATGAGGGAGTTCGCCCATAAGCACGAGCTCCCAAACTACTACGAGATCGGGAAGAGCGGGGTCTGCCACCAGCTCATGGTCGAGGAGGGCTTCGCCGCTCCGGGCAGACTCATCGTCGGAGCCGACTCCCACACGTGCACCTACGGTGGAATAAACGCCTTCTCCACCGGAATCGGATCCACGGAGGCCGCGGCGGCTTTCGCCACCGGCAAGCTGTGGTTCAAGGTTCCGGAGACCATCAAGGTCGTCGTCAAGGGCAAGTTCAGGAGGAACGTCGGCGGCAAGGACCTCATCCTCAAGATCATAACCGACATAGGCGTGGACGGGGCAAACTACAAGGCCCTGGAGTTCCACGGAGACGTCTGCAACATATCGGTGGCGGACAGGCTGGCCATCTCCAACATGGCAATCGAGGCTGGTGGCAAGGCAGGCATATTCCCCTGCGACGAACTGACTCGCAAGTACATCGAGGACACCGTCCGCGGGGAATACACCCCCGTGGACGCCGACCCCGACGCGAAGTACTGCAGGGTTCTCGAGTACGACCTGTATCAGATCGAACCCATGGTGTCGTACCCGCACCTGCCCAGCAACGGCCGTCCCGTGAGGGAGGCCGACGTCAGGATCGACCAGGCGTATCTAGGCAGCTGCACCAACGGCAGGATAGAGGACATGAGGATCGGCGCGGAGATCGTCAAGGGAAGGAAGGTCGCGCCGGGTGTCAGGTTCCTCGTGGTGCCTGCATCCCAGAAGGTGTACAGGCAGATGGTCGAGGAGGGCCTCATGCAGATCTTCCTCGATGCGGGAGCGTTTATTTCCGGGCCTACCTGCGGTGCCTGTCTCGGAGGATACATGGGTATTCTCGCCGCCGGCGAGAAGGCCGTGTCCTCAACCAACAGGAACTTCATCGGGAGGATGGGCGACAAGGCCTCCGAGGTCTACCTCGCAGGACCCGCCACCGTGGCCGCATCGGCCATCGCGGGGAGGATCGTCACCCCCGACCAGCTGGAGGGGAACTGAATGGACAAGTTCAAAGGAAGGGTGTGGGTGTTCGGCGACAACGTCGACACCGACCAGATCATCCCGGCAGAGAGGCTGGTGGCGGCGAATCTCGACCATCTCAACGACTACATCTTCGAGAAGGTCAGACCCGGGTTCGCCCAACAGGTCCAGAAGGGCGACATACTGGTGGCCGGAAGGAACTTCGGATGCGGATCATCGAGGGAGCATGCGCCTCTCTCCCTCATCGAGGCAGGGTTCTCATGCATCATCGCCGAGTCGTTCGCGCGCATCTTCTACAGGAACTCCATGAACATCGGGCTTCTCCTGGTGGAGTGCAAGGTGGATGTGAAGGAGGGGGAGACAGTGGAGGTCGATCCGGACGGCGGCAAGGTGATCGCGGAGGGGAGGGAGTACGCCTTCCCGGAGTACCCGCCGTTCATCACCGAGCTGGTCAAGGCCGGCGGTCTGATGAACCTCATCAGGGAGGGCAGGTTCTGATGAAGCACCTGGCGATCATCCCCGGCGACGGCATAGGCAAGGAGGTGATAGCTGCGGGCATGGATGTGCTTGACGCCGTGTCCGAGATATCCTCGTTCCAGTACGACCCTGAGTTTTTCGACATCGGTTCGGACAGGTATCTGAGAACCGGCGAGCTTCTCACTGACGACGACATCTCCGCCCTGAAGAGGAAGGACGCCATCTACTTCGGAGCCATCGGCGATCCCAGGGTCAAGCCCGGCATCTTGGAGCAGGGGATCCTGCTGAAGATGAGGGCGGTATTCGACCAGTACATCAACCTCCGTCCAGTCACATCCTGGTTCCCGCTGGTCCCTCTGAAGAGGGAGGTGCCGTTCGACATCCACTTCCTGAGGGAGAACACCGAGGACTTCTACATGGGGGCAAACGGGTTCTTCGGACCGAACAACGGAGGTTCCAGGGCACACGTCCATGTGGACAGGGAGCTCTACAGCCTGGACATAGATCTCGATGCCAGATCCACGAACAACGATGACTTCGCGTTCGAGATCGGCCTGCTCTCCAGGACGGCGGTCACCAGGTTCGCCGATTATGCGTGCAGGTACGCACTGAGCAGGGGGGACGGGAAGGTCACCCTGGTCGACAAGGCGAACGTCATCACCAAGAACTACGGCATGCAGAGGCAGATCTTCCAGGAGAAGACGGAGGAGTACGGCCTCGACCTGGAGTTCATGTTCGTCGATGCGATGGCCATGGCTATGATCGTCAGGCCGGAGACTTTCGGCACCGTCGCTGTCCCCAACCTGTTCGGGGACATTCTCACCGATCTCGGAGCCCAGCTCCAGGGAGGGCTGGGGATGGGGGGCAGCGGGAACATCAACCCCGAGGGGGTCAGCATGTTCGAACCCATACACGGGTCAGCGCCGGACATCGCTGGAAGGGGCGTCGCCAACCCCATCGCCGCCGTCCTCGCTGCCCAGATGCTCCTGGAGGAGCAGGGCTACCCCGAAGAGGGTAGGATGATCCACAAGGCCGTCAGGGCATGTCTGGACACAGGTTCGACCACGCCCGACCTGGGCGGGAAGATGTCCACTTCGGAAGTTGGAAGGCATATCGCCGACCTGATCAGGAATGGGAGGAACTGATTATCATGATTACCTTGGAGCTCGAAATTACATATACGGACATCTATATTGCAGAATCAGTCATGAATGCACTGGGTCCTGATAACGAAGGATATGTTCAATCAGAGCTCCAGGGATCACAAATTATTTTCAGAATCGAGGCCAAATCAGCAGGAACTATGAGGAACACTGCTGATGACCTCATGGCATGTATAAAGGTTGCCGAGGAGTCAGTAGGAATTACTAATGGATTAGCGTATGAAGGCAGTGTTTGATCTTATTCTAAAATTTGTAAAGAATAGTTACCTATGAAGTATTGGATATTGATTCCACATACTTTCTTCATGACATTCGTATCGAAGATTTTAAATTAATAGATCTGGTATGCGAAGGAGTTTTTATTTTCAATGCGACTGCTGACTGTTTCTTTCAATAGTATTATATAATGCAGGATACGTGAAATGCATACAATCTGATGTGATAATTCGGTTTAGAACCGAACAAATCTGATTACTTGGTGATATGATGATGCAATATGATATTCAGACTATTATCGATACAATGAATACTATGTCATTTATGTCAGATGCCTGGCAAATTGATTGTAATCATATGTGATAATGAGTGTAACTATAGGATTTGATTTCTACACATTTGATGGTTGGACATTGAAATCAGATTGTCTACTGTAATCTGTCATTGGGTTCAGATAACATGGTGGTTACATGAAAATATGTAGAATCTGTGGAAAGATCAATATTGGAAAGAATTTGATGTGTACTAAATGTGGAAGTCCTTTGAATACAAAAAGGGGTGAAAGATGTACAATCAAAGGTGGACTCGAAGCAATGTCCGAGCATAATTTTGCAGAGGCTATGTACAGGTGGGTTGTTGCTGTTAGAAATGGGGAAATGCCGGATGATGAACAGTATTCACGTATGTTAGAATCTACAGTTGACTGTATAAGGTTGCATTTGTCTGATAACAATTACTACAGTCGTGAAGGTGTTTCAGAATTAACACGTGAGTTGGATAAAAATTTGATGGATGATCTGCTTTCTGAATTGGGCAATTCTTTATCATATGTCAACACAAAAAGTCAGCTTTCTAGACTAGCGGGAGAATACATGTTTTTTGCTTTCGACTCGTATAATATACGTTTTGATTTGAGAGATATGGTGTGTGTAATGAATAAGGCCCATGGAGTTATGTTGGATTTTAAGAAAATTGTTCCAACATTATCAGGTGTGGATAAAAATTTGGATGCAGATTTGGATTTTTATTTGAGGTATACTGATTTAATAGCAGAAAAGATGAACAATCGGATATACAGAGAAGGACGGGATCGTTTAGCAACCATAGTATCATTTTGGGAATCGCAAGGGCAACTATGTTATGCAGAAAAAGCAATTGATGCTGCCAAAGCCTATTCAAAAATCAAATTGACTAGAAAGGAATCTTCTGCGCGTTATGCAGTTGCAAATGATAAGATTGATGCTTTCTTAGATGAGTATTTCAGCACGCCATTTAAAACCATGCGGAAGCGATGCAATCTCATTTTGTCTTCTATTGTAGTAGGAAATGATAATGCATTGATTTGTAAATTATACAAAATTTATCCAGTATGTGTAAGAAAAATATAATAGAAAGAGATAGGAGACGCGAAGCGACAGGATAAAATGGGCTATGAAGGAAACAGAAAACTAATTCGTCTTGCAATGACAGGTTGCAGAATTGCGGAAATTCAATATGCTGTCAATATAGCTTTAGCGGATGGCATGCCTGCTGAAGAGATTGTTCATGAATTAAACGAAGGAATGTCTGAAGTCAGCGTACTTTTCGAACGTGGTCGTCTATATTTGCCACATGTACTTTCGGCTGCTGCAGGTATTAAAAAAGCCGTTAGCATGATGAAAGATGATCTTGGTTATGATATCAATAACATGGGCAATATGAGGGGAACAGTTGCCATAGGCTCTGTAAAAGGAGATGTTCATGATATAGGGAAGTCGATTTGTTCTACTATGCTCATGTGCGCAGGCTTTAATGTAATCGATTTAGGAACAGATGTACCTAATGATGCATTTCTTAATAAGATCGATGAAGGAAGCCAATTTATTGGGATGTCTGCCATTATGACTTCAACAATGACTGTGATGAAAGATGTTATAGAGTTGATTGATAAGGCAGGACTTCGTGATAAAGTTGTAATCATGGTGGGGGGAGCACCAGTAACTCAGACGTATGCTGATAGGATTGGGGCAGATATTTATGGAGTTACAGCATCAGAAACCACGCGTAAAGCTAGTCAATGGTTATCAGATATGATGGAGAATGATTCATTGAACAAAGAAAAAAAATGAATGAGACATACACCCATTGTAGTAATGTTTCCAAGGATGATAATTTCATCAATTTCAATTTTTTCTTAAAAATGTATCGTATATTGTGTTAAAATTCTTTATTATCAGTATTTTAGAAGATTCTTATGTTTTTTAACACCAATGTATCGTAATCGTGTATCCAGTTCTATAAATATATTTCTGTTAATATTAAATATAGATAATTCGTTACATTTTATGTCCAAGCAATTGGACAGTATGGGTTCGGGAAACCGAATCTGAATAGATCCGGGAAACCGGAAATAGGTGATAGCATGACCGAATATGATGTGAGAGCGAAAGCTCTCAAGGATGCAGTAATAAGTTGTAAAGTGCCCGAGATACTAAAGGCCGTTGAAGATGCCAAGGCTGATGGTATGGAAGCGGTTCCGATCATTGAAATAATGAGCGAAGCCATGGGTGAGGTAGGAGTTCTTTTCGAGAGAGGCAGGATTTTCCTCCCACATGTTCTATCTGCCGCTGCAGGAATGAACAAGACAATGGAAATTCTTGGACCTGAACTTAAAGCTAATAGTACTGGGAACGAAAAGAGTGCAATAGTAGTTATCGGTACTGTCGAGGGAGATGTTCACGACATCGGAAAATCAATCTGTTCTACCATGCTTCAGTGTGGCGGATTTGACATCCATGATCTTGGTAGAGATGTACCTAAGCAACTTTTTATCGACGAAATCAAAAATGGTGCCACATTTTGTGGCATGTCCGCTCTTATGACCTCAACTATGATGGTCATGAAGGATACTATAGATATCATTGTGGAACAGGGGTTAAGAGACAACGTTACTGTGATGGTGGGTGGAGCTCCCATAACCCAAGTTTTTGCTGACAAGATTGGTGCGGACATCTACGGTGAAAGTGCATCTGAAACTACTGAGAAAGCTAAAGCCATTCTCAATAGCTGATTAGTTCAAAATAATTTAACATAATATTTCAGCGCGAGCTATAAAAAACTGGTGATAAGATGGAAGATTATGTAACTAGAATGGGGGACGGCAGAAGAGTCAGGATGACCAAGCAACAGATTATCGATGATATTCATGCTGGAATGGCAGATGGGGCCGATGCAGCTAGGGTTCCTGAACTCTCTGAGGAAGAAATGGAGAGGATTTGTGAGATTGTATGTGACAAGAACAAGATTGTAAGTGTTGAACCAGGAAAGGAAGTTGTTCTTTCCAAGGATGCAGGAACTACCAAGTTCAATATGGCCAACAATGGGTGCGGTGTTGGAATTCCTAGCACTGGACTTCTTGATGGACAACTGATTTACGAGAGATGTTTCGCTTTTGACTCAATGGAATTTGCCTGGATGGATTACTCCATTAAGCCAACCAAGGCTGTCATAGATTTCATGCTTATTAACTACGAACAGATGAGTCAAATGACCACTATGCCTCTGGTTATGGGTGCGATGCCCAACATGGGACTATATTTTGCTCCTGATGGACCTCATGCAAACCCAACTGATCTTATGAGAGAATTCAAGATTGAGGAATCAATGGCCGCTTCTGAGGCTGCTGCTGACCAATTAACGAACGATATTGGATACATCTGCGAGAGAATCGGGGAAGTTGGATGCGAAGGATTTGATTTCGATACCACCGCTTCTGCCGGAGATGCTGAGTTTGTTGCAACACTTAGAGGTATCGAGAACTATAGAAAGATAGATCCTGAGGCATACATCGAGTGTGGTATGTCTGCTGAGAATGTTCTAGGGATTCATGGAAGTATGGAGTACGACGGTAAGATTGTAGCAGGCATGTACCCTCATGAACAGGTTAAGTTGGTTGAGAAGGCAGGTGCTAATATCTTTGGACCAGTCGTAAATACAAACTCTTCCAGAAGTTTTGCATGGAATGTTGCACGTTCTGCTGTCATTGTGAAGGAATGTGAGAAGGTTTCCAACATCCCTGTTCATGTTAACCTCGGCATGGGTGTAGGGGGAATACCAATGTGTGAATTACCACCTACTGACATAGTTGGAAGGTCTGGAAAGATTCTCATTGAAATCGCTAATGTGGATGGCATATAGGTTGGGTGTGGGGACCTGCAGGGAATGGCTATTTCCCAGGGCCTCACGAATGGAATGGGTGGAATTAGAACTGCTGGAGATCTTGTTGCAAGGATGCAGTTTGCAAAGAACATGAAGATTGACGAGGCTAAGAAGTATGTTGCTGACAAGCTCGAAGTCGATCCATTCCAGTTAACAGAAGAGAATTACATTAGGGATATCAGGGACAAGCTAGGAATAGGAATAATCACAGGCCTTCCTGGGTCTGCGATGGGTATGTCCGCTAAGATGAATATGGAAGATCTTCTTGGAATCAAGATCAAGAACTGTGAGCATTTCAGGAATCAACTGAAGAGGTAAATGATGCAGCATTTGTAAAGATGTGATACTATGGATCCATTAGTATTGATGATAGATGCGATTCTAATCATCTTATTCATTATCGCCCTCATATTCACAATTCTTGACTTTAAGGACAACAAGAGTCAATTTAAGGCCGAGATGAAGGTTGGTGGTTCAGGTAAGACGATTAAGTCTATTATAATCAGTCTAGTGTTTACATTCCTGGATACAATTGGAATAGGGTGCTATGCACCAATGACAGCATGCTTTAAGATTTTCAAGGTCACTCGTGACAAGTACATTCCAGGTACTCTTATGATGGGTTGCTTTGGGTGGAATGCTCTGAGTGCTTTGATGTATATCCAGGGAATTAGTGTAGACTCTGTGACACTCGCAGTTACATTGATAGTATCAGCGATTGGAGCATATGTTGGTGGATTCTTCATTTACAAGCTAGATGTTAATAAGCTCCGTCTAGGGATGGGATTTGTCCTGTTTATTGTTGCTATCATCATGGTGCTTGGTTTGCTTGGAATTACAGGTGTCGGTGGTGATAGTAACGGAGTCGAGGGAATCTATCTCGTTGCATTGGCAGCAATTGCATTCGCTCTGGGTATTTTGACGAACATCGGTATTGGAGTCTATGCTCCGATGCTTGCTGTTGTGACCTTGTTTGGAATGCAGGCTGATTTCGCATATCCTTTGATGATGGGATGTAGCTCTATTGTGACAACAGTTACTGCAATTCACTTTGCTCAGGAGAGTAGGAGATCCGAGAGGCCTTTGTATGACAGAAAGACTGCTCTTTGGATAATGCTCACAGGTTGGGCTGCAGTGATTGCAGGATATTCTGTTGTTACATCAATCTCTCTTGATACGCTCAAGATAGTCATTGTGATTGTCATCTTCTATACTGCATTCATGATGATTTATCAGGGTTTCAAGAAGACAGCGGACAAGGTAGCGGAGATGGAAGATGCAGAAATGGGATTAACCAACAATGAATGATCTGAATCTAACCTGAAGTGAAACAAGAACCCTATTTTCCTCCGAGGGTTCGTTATATGGGGTTTACAAACCCCTGCCGCCCGCTATGCGGGCGGTATTATTTCATCATCAGGAGTTGATAATATCGATATAACATCTATTATCGGAATCATTAACACGTATGTATGGTACATAGCTTTCGTGTTTCTTGTTGGCCTAGGCATTTATTTCATGATAAAGTTGAAAGGAATGCCTATTTTGCGTATTAACGAGACATTCAAACTGGCAGTGTCTGGAACAAAAGATGGCGAACACAGTCATATGGTTTCATCGTTCGAGGCCTTCTGTATAGGACTAGGCGCCCGTGTGGGTGTTGGAAATATTGCCGGAGTTGCTAGTGCAATTGTGGTTGGCGGACCTGGAGCGGTCTTCTGGATGTGGATTTTTGCCATAATAGGATCAGCAAGTAGTTTCATGGAATCTACTTTATCTCAGATGTTCAAGGAGAAAAAATCCGATGGACAATATCATAGCGGTCCTGCATACTATGCTCAGAAAGGTCTTGGTAGTCGTCCATTAGCAATACTCTTGGCGTTTCTTATTGTCATAACCTTCGGAATTGGGTTTGTAGGCGTACAGGCAACTAATTCTGCCACTGCCTTAGCAGGAGCATTTGAGTTCGAAAACAATAAACTCATTTTTGGTATTATCATTGCCATTGCAGCGGCAATCATTATTTTTGGAGGGGTCAAGAGGATTGCCAAGTTCTCATCAAGAATTGTCCCTTTGATGGCTTTAATATGGTTCGTATTCTGTGCAATTATCATTATATCGAACATCAATGGCGTTATCCATGCTATAGAGATGATTTTTACTAATGCTTTCGGTATCCAATCCATAGGTGGAGGAGCACTGGGGGCTGTTATGATGATGGGTCTCAAGCGTGGTGTGTTTTCTAATGAGGCAGGTCTTGGATCTATCGCCAATATAGCCGGAACAGCAAATGTGAAACATCCAGTCAAACAAGGTATGATTCAGTCTTTTGGAACTCTTGTAGACACATTAGTGGTTTGTTCCTTCACAGCCTTTGTCATTTTGTCTTCTGGAACATATGATTACATCATTGAGGTGTATAATGGCGGTGTAACAGATGTCGGAAACGCTAATCTCGTGCAGAATATTGCCGAGGCTACGTTCATGGGTGAAGCTGGGCCAATCATTATTTCGATGTTTATGCTGGTATTCGCGTTTACCAGTCTGATTGGATATTATACTATGAGCGAGTCTAACATTAGATTCATTGCTGATCGGAAAGTGGTAATCTTTGGTGTTCGTATCTTAGTTATTGCCGTTGCATTCCTGTCTTGCATCATTAGTACTGGGCAGATGGAGATTATTTGTGATACGTTCATGGCAGCGATGGGCGCAGTAAATATGGTTGCAGTGTTTCTTTTGAGTAAATTTGTTTTCCGTGCATATTCTGACTGGAGATATCAAAAAGATAAGGGTGTAGAGGAGCCAGTATTTCATCGTGAGACAGTTCGCGATTTGTATAATAGGAAGACTGTAATTACGGAGTGGGAATAAGCAAAATATGTTTGTCTAAATTCAAATAATAAAATTCGGGCAATGTCGGAGGGTCAATCTTCGACAGCCCTTCTTTTTAAATTGAGAATTTAGAGACGGATCATTATGGTATTTCCATTAACAGGAATCACTCCAAATTCTCTTGTTCCTTTGAAAGGTATATAATTAGGAAGTATTGGAATTTGAATTGCGCCATTCAAACAAACAGCCAATCCTTCTACATCTTGTTTAAATTTGATGTAACTTCCATCTCTGGCTAAACGAACATCATATCTTCCGTCACGGAAAAATGATGAGACAAATGTATCTTCTGAAATACGAACTACTGTGCCATATGTCATATTTGAAACATCGTCAGTAATTCTGGATTCATGATATGAGCGGACAAGCTCATCACGAAGTTGTGCTACTTCATGATTTAATGCATCTTTTTCAACTCTTGTATTCTCTAATTTCTTATATAATTCTTGGATGTGTTCTTGTGCTTTTGCCAGATCTTCTTCGTGGTATTTCACTTCCTAATCAGGGCAGATTCCATCCATGCTGGGGATGCTGTTTCCCATCTTATTTTCCCGTTTTACGATTTCAAGTATCTGATTGTTGATTTCACTGGCTTCTTTATCAGTTTTTGCTATGTCTGATTCCAAACCTTCAAGTTTGAGCTGCGTTCTATAAAAATCTATTGAATCTAATTTACCAACAGTTCTGTCACTAGATATTTTGGTTCCGTTTTCTAAACCAGTTTCATCCGCACTCGATGGGTTGTTCGGGTTCTTCTCGAGAGTTTTTGTTTTGTAAAGAACCTCGGTACAGTCAACATCATTGACTTTTTGAGTGATATCGGTTTCTGATTTTTTACGAGGCATAGAAATACGGAATAAGGAAAGTCATTCCTAATAAAGTATATTTGCATCAGATCTTTTAGAACATCCAGCAAATTGAATATAGTGCGTATCTATTATTGTATAATTATGACGCTGTACACAGACCCGAGTTACAGTCGGGTCATGGTATTCATAGATTATCGCAATATAAACAACAGCGTTAGGTATCTCGACGACAGTCTAACTATGGACCTGGCTGCTTTGGTGAAGAAATTAGTAGGAAAACGTAATCTGGTCGGAGCTTATGTATTCGATGCTCGGAAGATGTACACAGACAGTTCTGATGAAACTATTGCCATGCACAACAGTTTGCGGGAGCAGGGATTTCGTGTGATTGCACGTGAGTCACTCACTCTGAAAGACGGTCATACTGAGCAGAAAGAGGTTGATGTTTCGATGGCATGTGAAATGTTGGAACATGCTTTGAACAATCATTATGATGTAGCGATAGTGGTTAGTGGTGATCGGGATTTTGTTCCAGCTATTCAAAAAGTCCAAACTGCTGGAAAAAGAGTAGAGGTTGCAGCTTTTGATGATGTATTTAACGAGGAATCTAGACGTTCGGCTGACCGTTTCTTTAGGCTTAATGAGATACCATTTATGGAAATGATCAGTCCATTTGAACACGAAGAAGGTGGTGTCGATGACTAACTCCAACGATTGGAAGAAAATGACTGTTGAAGGGACGCCGTATTCGGAATCAGATATTGAGTCTGAAATAAGTAAACTTCAGATTCTTGTGTTTAGGTTGGACGGTCGTGGGGAGAATGTAGTTTCCAGTATAAACGGAACAATTGTATTTGTTGACCGGTGGTATTCTGGGGAGAAAGTCAATGTCGGAGACATGTGGTTATGTTCTGTAAGATACACAGGTACGGTTTATCATGCTATGCCTATGAAGAAAATTACGGTAGATATGATCATAGGCATGAGTGAAAGTCTCCGTAACGATGTGGTAGATGCTTTATGGAATACTAATCGTAAAGATTATGAGAGGTTGTTTGAGGAAAGGTACAAGTCGGAGATTCATAGTCAGGCATTAGAGGAGGCAAACAAGGAAAATCGTCAGATAGTTAGCAGGATGCAGGCAAGAATCGATACACTTATGAAACAGGTGGAACAAACTAATTATTTGTTAAAGAATTCTGATGAAGATGAGATTGTCTTAACATCAGATTCATATGTCGGACAATCCAATAATTCAAACAGACTTGTGAATAATGTATCATACCCAGATGTGATTGTTGGTGAACACACAAGTTCTGATTTATTGCATGTTGAGCAGTTACAGCCCATAGCTGAGAGAATATCTGCAGACACGATTTATTGTGATTCAATAGTTGATGGGCGTTGTAAGGTGCTAATCAGTCCAGATTACAAGACATTAGTAATATCCAAATGTGCATCTGGGATGTCAATATGTTCAAAGAGCCGTATTAAGCTCAGAGGATTGGATGGAGTATCTCCTTTTACTGAACGTAAGAAACTAATAGCAGAGAGACTCGACAACTGCAGTGTAATGATTTCGCTTTAATCTAAATATTTTAATCATACAGTTTTCATTGCGTCAAAGGTGGAAAGGAAGAACCTACTATACTACCTACAGAGTTGGATTTTGATGTGGGGGATATAATCCCCCTTATTTTAATCAATATTCGCTTTCTATTCCGAGAGATATGGCCTTCCTGTTGTTGTCCAGAAGGAACGCCTTCTTGGTTGGAACGCTCTTCTGAAGTCCCAGATCCAAGTTCTCTGCGGAACAGAATCCGGTCTCTTTGAACAGCCTGCCCAGGATAACCATGTTTGCTGCCCCTTTGAGGCCGTTGTCCTCGGCGATCCTGGAAGCGTCGATGCGGACGACCCTTACGTCGGTTCTGGTGACATCCTTCTTGACTATGGAGCTGTCGACGATGATGAGTCCTCCTGGGACGACGTCTTTCTCGAACTTCTCCAGAGAGGGGAGGTTCATGACCACGAGCACGTCCGGGTTGACCACGAGCGGGGAACCGATTGCTTTGTCGGAAATGCAGACGCTGCATGATGCTGTTCCGCCACGCATCTCCGGACCGTATGAGGGGAGCCAGGAGAGCTCCTTGCCTTCCATCAATGCGGCATATGCCATGACCTTTCCGGAGAACAGGATCCCCTGTCCGCCGAACCCGGCGAAGAGTACGTTGAGGTCGCTCACTGCTCTCCCTCCCCGACGTCCTTGTAGACTCCGAGCGGATAGTAGGGCAGCATGTTGTCCCTCAGCCACTGGATCGCGTCTGCCGGGGACATGCCCCAGTTGGTGGGGCATGTGGACACGACCTCCACGATGCAGTAGCCCTTTCCGGCGATCTGGTACTCGAAGGCCTTCTTTATGGCCTTCTTGGCCACCCTCACGTTCTTGACGCTGTCAACGGTGACACGCTCGGCGAGTGCGACCCCGTCCAGGGAGGACAGAAGCTCGCAGACCCTGATGGGGTTCCCTGCCGTCTTGACATCCCTCCCGTAGGGGGTGGTCTGGGTGACCTGTCCGGGCAGGGTGGTGGGGGCCATCTGACCTCCGGTCATGCCGTAGATCGCGTTGTTGATGAAGATCGCCACGATGTTCTCGCCCCTCGCGGCGGCGTGGACGGTCTCGCCCATACCGATGGCGGCGAGGTCCCCGTCTCCCTGGTACGTGAACACCACGTTCTCGGGCCTGGCCCTCTTGACTCCGGTGGCAACCGCGGGCGCGCGACCGTGGGGGGCCTGCACCATGTCGCAGTTGAAGTAGTTGTACGTGAAGACCGAGCATCCGACCGATGCGACCCCGACCGTCTTCCCCTCGATCCCCAGCTCGTCGATGACTTCTGCGACAAGCCTGTGTACGATGCCGTGTGTGCATCCGGGGCAGTAGTGGAACGGCGCCTTCGTCAGTGCGTGCGGCCTCTCTCCTTTCACTGTCATCACTGAACACCTCCGTTGATCCTGATGATCTGTTCGAGGACCTCCTTGGGGGTCGGGATAATACCGCCGGTACGTCCGTAGAACTCCACGGGGGCCCTGCCGTTGACCACGAGCCTGACGTCGTCCACCATCTGTCCCATGGACATCTCCACGGACAGGAAGGCCTTGGTGTGGCCGATGTGCTTGTTGATGAACTTCTCCGGGAACGGCCAGAGCGTGATGGGCCTGATCATGCCCACCTTGATCCCCTGCGCCCTGGCAGCGTCGATGGCGGACCTGGAGACCCTGGAGGATGACCCATAGGCGACGATTATGATGTCGGCGTCGTCGGCGAGGTACTCCTCGGCCATCTGGTGGTTCTCCTGGATGATTTTGTACCTCTCGAACCTTGCCTTGACCAGGTCCTCGAGCTCCTGCGGGTTGATGTATAGGGAGTTGACCACGTTGTGTTCCCTCTTGTTGCCGTGTCCGCTGACTGCCCAGTTCTTGGAGTCCTTGTCGGGATCCTTGGCCTCGGGAAGGATGACAGGCTCCATCATCTGTCCGAGCATTCCGTCGGACAGGACCATGGCGGGCATCCTGTACTTGTCTCCGAGATCGAACGCGGTGGAGATCATATCGACGGTCTCCTGGACCGTAGATGGTGCGAACACTAGTATGTGGAAGTCACCGTGGGCGGTGGATTTGGTTGCCTGGAAGTAGTCTGCCTGGGAGGGTTGGATCCCTCCGAGGCCGGGTCCTCCGCGCTGGACGTTGACGATGAGGCAGGGGACGTCGGAACCTGCGATGTAGGATATCCCCTCGGCCATCAGGCTGATCCCGGGGGAGGATGTGGATGTCATGACCCTGACTCCGGCAGCCCCGGCTCCGAGGACCATGTTGATCGACGCGACCTCCGATTCTGCCTGCAGGTAGACGCCGCCGATCTTGGGCATCCTTTTGGACATGTATGCCGCCACCTCGGTCTGCGGGGTGATGGGGTATCCGAAGAAGTGCCTGCAGCCAGCGGCGATCGCCGCCTCGGCGATGGCCTCGTTTCCCTTCATGAGTACTTTCTCGTTCATGTTCACATCTCGATTAGGATTGCCACGTCGGGGCACATCGTCGCGCAGGATCCGCAGCCTGTGCAGGCGTCCTGATCCGTGACATGGGCGGGATGGTACCCCTTGTTGTTCGTAATGCTCTTGTCGAGCGCGATGATGTGCTTCGGGCATGCGATTACGCACATCTCGCAGCCTTTGCAGATGTTGTTGTCAACTGTTACTTTCGGCATTTGTACCACATTCACTCCCACGGCGCCCTCACGAGGACGTCAACCGGGTATATGTTAGGGATTTTATTTAATTGGGTGAAATCCAGGCGGCGGGGTGCCGTCGTGAATCTCAGGGGAAGGTCCGTGGCCGATGCGACATCCTGTGCGAACGCCATCGAACCGAGGATCGTGGCTTCGGTGGTGTCCTGCTTCAGATGGGAGTTGTTCGCCACGCATGTCGCCCTCAGATGGGACGTGGCCTCGATCTCCCTCAGGATCTGCGCAGCTTCATCTGCATGCGTGGTCTGGGACCTGTACCTGTTCACGACGTAGATGACGTCCGGATCCGCGTCGGTCAGCGTCCTGGAGTACACGCCCAGCGTCGTCGCGCCGGCGTCGTCCCCTCCCACGTCCACGATGACCCTGGACTCCTCGGCTATGATGTTCTTCACGGCTGCAGGAAGGGACGGTGTGTCAAGGTTCGTGTTGGCGAAGTTGGGCCCCACCACCCTGACTCCGTTATCGGTTAGGACGTCGGCGTAATCCGCCGATCTGAAGTAGGGATTGATCACGTCGAGATCCACCAGCGTCACTCTCTCCCCACGTCTGGCGCAGTCGAGCGCCAGGTTGATGGACAGGTTCGTCTTTCCAGTGCCGTAGTGGCCGCAGACGACGGTCACCCTTTTCTCCAGCGGGAACATCGAACCCACATCGCACCCGCTATATATAGATTATAAAGAAGTTTCAGCGCTTCCGATGGCCTGTGTGTACATTCTTACAGTCAGACGGACCTGGACCGTATACGGCGATCATGCGGACAACCCCATTCACGACATTTGTCTATGTTTTGATCCGAATCGTATCCATTGCTAACAGGGACGCTCAGACATAGGGGCCCGGATATGGTATTGTTTATAATCGATGGGAATCTACCGACTCCACGAGTGTCAATGGAGCCCAACATCGCAGAGATAGCGGAGCGCATCAAGGCAATGCGCGAACTGTGTGAGATACCGGTTGAGGAGATGGCGGAGATTGTCGGCAAGACCCCGGAGGAGTACGTCGAGTACGAGAGCGGAAGGCTCGACTTCTCTTTCACATTCCTGCACAAGTGTGCCGAGAGGTTCGGCATAGACATCGTGGAGCTGCTGACCGGCGAGAACCCCCATCTTTCTGGATGCACCCTCGTCAGGAACGGCAAGGGGCTCCCCATCAAGAGGCGCATCGGTTTCGAGTATCAGCACCTGGCCTACAACTTCAAGAACAAGCTGGCTGAGACTTTCGTCGTCCTCGCCCCCTACATCGAGGAGGACCAGGACGCCCCCATCCGCGTGTCCACGCACGAGGGCCAGGAGTTCGACTACATCCTCGAGGGCACCTTGAGGTTCACCCACAACGGGCACGTCATGGACCTGGGCCCCGGGGACTCGGTGTACTACGACTCGGGCAAGCCCCACGGGATGTACGCCACATCCAAGGAAGGATGCAGGTTCATCGCCGTAGTAATGAAGGGCTGAAGATGAGGAACATCAATCTGAGATACGTCGACGAGACCTATGACGAAAATGGTCTCCTGAAGACGTACAAACTCAAAAGCCCTGACAATTTCAACTTCGGGTACGACATAGTGGACGACATCGCCGTCGCAGAGCCCGACAGGATCGCCCTCGTATGGGACAGTCAGTCCGGGGAGCAGCACACGTTCACGTTCTCCGACATCAGCAGGATGAGCAACAAGGTCGCCAACTACCTTCTCTCCCAGGGGATCGGGAAGGGCGATGTGGTCATGCTGATCCTGAAGCAGAGGTACCAGTTCTGGTTCTGCATGGTGGCCCTCCACAAGATCGGTGCCATAGCCGCACCGGCGACCCACATGCTGACCAAGCATGACATCGAGTACAGGATCAACGCCGCCAGCGTCAAAGCGGTCATCTGCACCGACCAGTCCAACATCAGCGGGTCTGTCGAGAGCGCTGAAAACATACCATCCCTGCAGCTCAGGGCCCTGGTGGGCGAGAAGAGGGAGGGATGGATCGACTTCGACGCAGAGGTCGAGAAGGCATCCGACATCCTCGAGAGGATCGACACGAAGGTCACCGATCCGATGCTGATGTATTTCACCTCTGGAACCTCCGACAACCCGAAGATGGTCCTCCACAGCCATCGCTATGCTCTGGGGCACCTGATGACCGCCAAACACTGGCATCAGGTCGATTCGGACGGTCTCCATTATACCGTAAGCGACACAGGGTGGGGGAAGTCCGTCTGGGGTGCACTCTACGGGCAGTGGATCATGGAGTCGGCTGTGTTCGTCTACGAGTACGATAAGTTCGAGCCACATGAGATCATGGACATGATTGAGAAGCATAGGATCACGACGTTCTGCTGTCCTCCCACCATGTTCAGGCTCTACCTCAACGCGGGCCTGGAGGGGCATGACCTGTCCACCCTGAAGAACTGCTGCATCGCAGGTGAGGCTCTGAACCCCGACACGTTCCAGACGTGGTACGATGCCACCGGTCTCAAGCTGATGGAGGGTTATGGACAGACGGAGACCACGATGGTCGTCGGCACCCTGAAGGGGATGGAGCCCAAGCCCGGATCCATGGGCAAGCCCTCGCCCCAGTTCGAGGTCGACATCGTCGACGAGGACGGAAACCCCTGTCCTCCCGGAGTCAACGGGGAGATCGTCGTCAAGGCCGATGGCTTCGGCATCATGATCGGCTACTACAGGGACGAGGCGAAGACCAAGGAGACCCTCAAGGGAGGATGGCACCACACCGGCGACGTCGCATGGAAGGACGAGGACGGCTACTATTGGTTCGTCGGTAGGAACGATGACATCATCAAGTCCTCCGGTTACAGGATCAGCCCCTTCGAGATCGAGAGCGCCCTGATGCTTCATCCTGCGGTACTCGAATGCGCCGTCACCGGGGTCCCCGATCCGGTCAGAGGGCAGCTCGTGAAGGCCACGATCATACTCAGGTCTGGTTTCGAGCCCACGGACGAGCTCAAGAAGGAGATCCAGAACTTCACGAAGAAGGAGACCGCCCCGTACAAATACCCCCGTGTGGTAGAATTCGCTGAGACCATGCCGAAGACCATCAGCGGGAAGGTCCGCAGGGTCGAGATCCGTAACAAGGATATCGAGAAGTACAAGTCGGCGTGATACGAATCCCATCGATTCCGAAACCTAGTATTTAAACTATAATTCGGATTCCGAAGTTTATATTTATATAAAACTACGGAATCCGAAATCTTCTACGATTCCATTAAATATGGATTTTTTCTGTTCCTGAGTATACGCGTGAGTGGCTATGAGGAACATCAATCTGAGGTACGTCAAGGAGACCTACGACGAGAACGGTCTCCTCAAGCATCTTGACATCGAATGTCCGGATGACTTCAACTTTGGTTACGACATCGTGGATGACATCGCGGTCAACGATCCCGAAAGGGTAGCCATGGTATGGGAGCATGAGAACGGCGAGTGCAGGAAGTTCACATTCGCGGACATCAAGAGGCTCAGCGACAAGACCTGCAACTATCTCTCCTCCAAGGGCATCGGCAAAGGCGATTTCGTCATGCTGGTCCTCAAGCACAGTTACCAGTTCTGGTACATCGCGGTGGCACTCCACAAGATGGGTGCCATTGCCGTCCCGGCCACATTCATGCTCAAATCCCACGACATAGAGTACAGGATCGATGCCGCCGGCCTCAAGGCAGCGATCGTCACGGATGATGATGACATCGTGGAATCCTTCGAAGGCGCGGGCAACATCGGCAAGCTCGCCTGCAGGTTCACGGTCAACGGACACAGGGACGGTTGGCTGGACTTCGACAAGGAGATGGAGCAGTGCTCCGATGTGTGGGAGAGGGTTCCCACAAAGCGCACCGATAGGTTCCTGATGTATTTCACCTCTGGGACCTCTGGCAATCCGAAGATGGCGGTCCATGACTACAGCTATCCGCTGGGGCACATTCTGCTGGCGAAGCATTGGCAGCAGGTGGAGCCAGACGGTTTGCACTGGACCGTGGCGGACACAGGCTGGGCGAAGAACGCCTGGGGCAAGATCTACGGGCAGTGGATCATGGAGGCGGCTATCTTCGTGTACGAGTACGACAGGTTCGAGCCCCACCACATCATGGACATGATCGAGAAGCACAGGATCACGACGTTCTGCTGCCCTCCCACCATGTTCAGGCTGTACCTCAACGCCGGGATCGAGGGTCACGATCTGTCCTCGCTGAAGAACTGTTGCATAGCCGGCGAGGCGCTCAGTCCGGACACCTTCAATACATGGTACAAGGCGACGGGGCTCAAGCTCATGGAGGCCTTCGGTCAGACCGAATCCTCGGTCATCGTCGGCACCCTGAAGGGGATGGAGCCCAAGCCCGGATCCATGGGCAAGCCCTCGCCCCAGTTCCGTGTCGAGCTCCTGGATAAGGACGGGAAGCCGGTCCATCCCGGAGAGGAGGGTGAGATCTGCGTCTCGATTTCCCCGAGGGTGCCTGGTATCTTCGTCGAGTACTACAGGAACGAGGAGAAGACGAAGGAGACGCTCAAGGACGGATGGCACCACACCGGCGACGTCGCATGGAAGGACGAGGACGGCTATTTCTGGTATCTCGGCAGGAACGACGACATCATCAAGTCCTCCGGTTACAGGATCAGCCCCTTCGAGATCGAGAGCGTCATGGTGGAGCATCCGGCGGTTCTGGAGGTCGCGGTCACCGGAGTCCCCGACCCGATAAGGGGACAGCTGGTGAAGGCAACGATCATCCTCAGAGAGGCCTACAAGCCGACCGATGAGCTGAAGAAGGAGCTGCAGCAGTTCGCCAAGGAGAAGACGGCACCGTACAAGTATCCCCGCATAATAGAGTTCGTGGATGCCATCCCCAAGTCTATCAGCGGGAAGGTCCGCAGGGTCGTCATCCGCAATCAGGACATAAAGGACCTGATACCGGATCCCGAGGACAAGGCCTGAGTCAGGGTTCCGTGAAAAATTAATAAAAATCAGGTGCCCGGAAGGGCACCTGTTTAATATTCAGGCGTCTGGCCAGAGCTTCTCGGCCGTCTGTCTCAGTTCGTACTTCAGGATCTTCCCAGCCGCGTTCATCGGGAACTCGTCGATGAACTGGATGTACTTCGGCGTCTTGTACCAGGCGATGCCCTTCTTGCAGTAGTCGATGATGTCCTGCTCGATCAGGTCGGATCCCGGCTCTTTGATGACGAAGGCACCCACCTGTTCGCCGTACTTCTTGCTCTTGACCCCGACCACCTGGACGTCCCTGACCCCGGGGCAGTGGTAGATGTAGTCCTCGACCTCCTTGGGGTAGACGTTCTCGCCTCCGCGGATGATCATGTCCTTGATCCTGCCGGTGACGTAGAAGTAGCCCTCCGAGTCCCTGTATCCCAGGTCCCCGGAGTGCAGATAGCCGTTGGAGTCGATGATCTTCGCGGTCTCCTCGGGCATCTTGTAGTATCCCTTCATGACGTTGTATCCCTTGCAACAGAACTCGCCGATGACCCCGTCGGGGCAGGGCTCGTTGGTCTCAGGGTCGAGGATCACCGTGTCCACGCCCTGCAGCTTCTTTCCGACGGAGGAGCACTTCTTCTCGATGGACGGTTCGTCGTACCTGGTTTGTGTCATGCCGGGGGACGCCTCGGTGAGTCCGTAGACGATGGTGATCTCCTTCATGTTCATCTTGTCGACAACCTCCTCCATGGCTTTGATGGGGCAGGGCGATCCAGCCATGATGCCGGTCCTGAGCGAGGAGAAGTCGAATTTGTCGAACAGCTTGTTGTTCAGGATGCTTATGAACATGGTCGGGACACCGTAGACGGCAGTGCATTTCTCGGTCTCGATGGTCGTCATGACCTTGATGGGGTCGAAAACCTCGACGAAACACATGGTGACCCCGTGGTTGATGCAGGCCATTACTCCGAGGACGCATCCGAAGCAGTGGAACAGGGGCACGTTGATGCAAAGGCGGTCGGTGGGACCGTAGTTCATGTTGGCTCCGAGCCAGTACCCGTCGTTGGCTATGTTGTAGTGGGTGAGCATGACACCCTTTGGGAACCCCGTGGTCCCAGAGGTGTACTGCATCATGGTGACGTCGTGCACATCCACGGAGTCCTTCCTCTCCTGGTACTCCTCGTCGGAGATCTGGCAGGCGAGGGACTTGACCTCGTTCATCGAGTACATGCCGCGGTACTTCTCCGGACCGAGGTGGACGACCCTCCTGAGATGCGGGTACTTCTCGCTGTGGAAGTTGTCCCTGGGCTGTGTCTTCAGCTCAGGAATCAGGTCATAGACGGTCTGGACGTAGTCCACGTCCCTGACGCCGTCGATCAGGTAGAGGTTCTCCATGTCCGACTGCCTGAGGACGTAGTCTAGTTCAGCACTCCTGTAGTTGGTGTTGATGGTGAGCATGATCGCTCCGATCTTGGCGGTGGCGAACATGATCGTGATCCAGTCAGGGACGTTGGTCGCCCAGACAGCCACCTTCTCGCCCTTCTGGACGCCCATGGCCATCATGCCCTTGGCGACGCGGTCGACCTCGACCCCCCACTCCCTCCAGGAGAGGCGGATGTCCCTGTCGACATAGACGATGGCGTCGTTGTCCGGGTGGTTCCTGATGCATTTGTCCAGCAGGTCCCCGAGCCTCTCGTCGCTGGTGATGTTATTCCTGGGGATGCACACCACTGTATCGCCTCAGAACGGGGTGTAGAGGACCGCGTAGATCTCGGCGGGTCCGTCGATGGCGCCGATGTAGTGGGGGACGACGGAGTTGTAGTAGACCGTGTCGCCCTCCTCGAGGGTCTTCTCCTCCTTGCCGTATTTTACCAGGATCTTCCCGGTGACGACGATGATGAACTCCTCTCCCTCATGGGATGAGGTCTTGTGGACGACGTCGGGCTCGATCCTGATGAACATGGGCTCCATGTGCCTGTCCGTCTTCCCCTTCCCCAACGGGAAGTAGTGGTACTGGCCGTCTGCGGCCTTGGACGAGGTCTCCTCTATCCTGTCCTTCTTCTTGACGACTATCGGGTCGGGACGGAACTGGTCGTCCATGAATGTGCCCACCCTCTGTCCGAGGGCGCGGGACAGCCTTATGATTGTTCCTATCGGGGGGTAGATGCGACCCTCCTCCACGTCTTTCAGGTATCCGACGTCGAGACCCGAGTTGGTGGCCAGCTGTTCCTGTGTGAGGCCGAGTTCCTCCCTGTACTTCATGACCCTCTTTCCGAGCTTGTTAGCGTCTGTCATTGAATTTCTCTCCTTTCTCAGTTAAATGTGATATCAGCAGTCGTTGGCCCTGATATGCTCCAGGAACTCCTTGTAATAGAGGTCGGTCCTGATGATGTGTCCCACATCAGGTATCCTCAGCACCTTGCAACCCGGGATCCTGTCCGAAATGAAATCGCCGAGTTTGGGTTCCACCATTATGTCGCTGAGGCCGTGGACCGACAGCGTGGGGACACAGATGCTCCCTACGGTATCGCGGGTGTCGAACTCGTCCAGCGCTCCCATCTGATCCTTCAGACCGCGCGGATCCAGGTTTTTCAGGGACCTGACAGGCTTTCCCTTCGCTTCGTGGTCGGAGAAGAAGCCCTCGGTGAAGCAGAACGCATTGGTCATCATGCTGATGTACTCCGGGTCCGCTCCTTTCAGTGCGCAGTCCACTATGCCGTTCATGAAGTAGCTGGATCTGGCGGGCCTGTACGGATATGCGGAGACCAGTGTGAGCGATTTGAGCCTCTCGGGATGCTGGATGGCGAACTCCTGCGCTATGTGTGCTCCCATCGACCATCCGAGCATGTGCGCCTTGAACACATGGAGGTAATCCATCAGTGCCAGGACGTCATCCACGAAATCCTGCTTCCTGATGCCCTTTCCAGGGTATCTGGTCAGTCCTGCTCCCCTGTTGTCGAACGTGATCACCTTGTATCTCGAAGACAGGTCGGGTATCATCTGTTTGAAGAAGGAGGTGTCTCCGGAGAATCCGTTGATGAGTACGACGGGGTTCCCCTCCCCCTCCTCGTGATAATGCATTTCGATTCCGTTGATGTTTGCGAATGGCATTTATTCGTAGTTATCTGGGGGAGATAGATAAACGTTGGGTTCAAGAGCTTCAGAGGCTCAATATCGTCTGCTGGAGCCGTCATTATCGACTCATCCGCGGATGAATGCCGCGACTGTCGTGGTTAGGTTGTTCGAGAGTCCTTTCTCTCCGACACCTGTATTCCCCAGGAATAGGTGAGTCTCTTTCAATCCTCGGGGGGTATGCGGCATATGACGACCCCATTGTGTAACGGGTCTGGTAACGGGATGGTCTCTGGGCTCCAGACATCTGGATGGGGTATTATCTTTAAGGATAATCCAGTATCGAAAACAGGTCTTTCAGAATCGAAATAATATTCTTATACGAATATTTACAATATTGTAATATTCTAAGAATCCGAGTGGATGTCCAGGTCTCTGTTTCGTTCCAAGCGCCGTAAGTAGACGAATGTTCATTGTGAAAAATCAAATCCATGCCGATACGCGTCCAATCGACGATAATACACACAAGCCAGTATCGTGGAGAATTAGTCTGTTAATGTTGAAATATTTAAATATCGTACCAATTTTTCTCGTTCTCATGCCTAAGGTTGTGTACAGAGTCACTATGGACGACGGCGAACCTGAAGACATAGTGCTGTTTCGCCCGGATCCCCACAAGGTAATTACATCATGGGCTCTGGCTCATGGGTACAAACCCGGAGATTGCAAAACAGCGGCATTAATACATCGTTCGGAGTTCGAATGGGACTATGCGCCCCGCAAAGGGGGGCTTTTCTCCGAGCGTGAACACCACGTCTGCAAGGCCATCAGAATAGACGGTGGCACCAACATCAGCGAGTTCAGCGGAAGGAGCTGAGCTCCCCCGCATCACTCGTCGTCCGATCCGGACCTGACCTTGACGGCCATGCCTCTCTTCATCTGCCTCATCTCTGACTCGATGAGGAACGCACGGCCGGTGGCGATGGGCCTGTCGTCCTTGTCTGTGACAATGACCTCCTCCATCGGTCTGATGTCGGGGTCGCACGAGATGACGAACTGGCAGAAGACGTTCTTACCCTCTGAGACGAAGGGTACGGCGTCATCCGTCACTGCGACTCTCATGTGAGGTGCCGGAACCGAGGAGACGATCCTCTTCGCACCCTCCATCCTGAGGGTGTACATCCCGTCTCCTGCACGCATGGAGAGCACATGCTCCCCGTCCGAGATCACGTTCCTGATCTTGCCGGTTTTCCTGCTAGTGACGAGTTCCACCGGCTCCCTGAAGAGGGCGTCAGCCGCCTCAATCCCAAACTGGTACCTTGCCACGGCCATCGCCCTGAGCTTGTCGGCGTCGAACTCCTCGGTACCGCCCTCTGGGACCTTGTCGCCCTCGATCGCTGTCTCGAAGCCCGCCATGCTGAGGAACCCGAACGTGAGCCTCTCCGACTCAGTCTCCGTCTCTGCGTCTGGGATCGTGGGGAACAGCGACTGTGCGAGTGGGTACATCTCGTCGAGCTCCGCCGGTACTGGGCCCCAGGGCGAGACCACGATGGGTGTGTATCCGGCGCGTCTCGCCCTGGCGAACTGCTCGGCGTAGGGGCGGCTGTAGGGTTTGCCCTGTGTGTCTTCGAACAGGGCAGCCTTGCGTGTGGGCGGGACGTACCTGGTGCCGAGTCTGTCCAGATATCTCTTGTAGACGGGTCTGCCCCTGCTCTCGGGACCGGTGTAGAACACCGCCCCCTCTCTGCTTATGGGGTCGTAGAGCTCCATCTGGCCCTGGTATTCCTTAAGTCTCCTGAGGCCGTCTAGCAGTGCGGGGTGGGACCTGCATCTGATCTCGGCGAGTTCCCACAGCCTCCCCTCATTGAGGTATCTCCTGACCGTCGCCAGCTCTTCGGTGATCTGGTAGAGGTTGTGCTCGGCGATGATTTTGCTGCGCTTGCTCTTGTCCATCCTCCTGAGCTCTTCGATGGTGATGCCGCGGCAGGCGGGACAGTTGCAGTTCAGGGACTGCATGTCCTGCAGGCGGTGGGTCCCCATGACATCCATCAGACGGTCATCGCGGGCGTACAGGGCGTATGACGCGGAGTCGAAGAGGTCGCATCCCATCAGGGTGGCCAGGGCGAGAAGCATTGGGTGCCCGCATCCGAAGAGGTGGACGGGGCGGCTAGGGTTGAGGCCCTTTTTCGAGGACATGACGACGTCCACGAGTTCGGCGTAGCGGTACTGCTCCATCAGGGGCACGACTCCACCGATGGGGTGGACGTCGACGTCCATGGACGCCATGGCGGACGCGCTGTACTCCCTGAGGTCGGTGTACACGGATCCCTGCACCACACCGTTGATCATCATGTCGCCCTTCATCTCGCAGGCCTGCTGGGTGCGTTCGAGGGTGGTCTCAAGGGACCTCCTGGTCTTCTCATGGGACCAGTCGGGCTCGGTGAATATGTCCAAGGTCGTGCCGATGTCGGTTCCGATCGACTTCTGGAACTCGACTATCTCCTCGTTGGTGACCTCCACCTCGCCGTACATATGGCTCTGGAAGGTACCGGAGTCGGTCATGATAACACCAGGGAAGTCCAGGAGCTCGTGCAGGCCCTTCTCCTGCGCCTCCTCCCTGAGTTTGGGCGTGTTGCGAATGATGTATGAGTTAGTGATTAGGGCGCGGAAGCCGAACCTGTCGTAGAGCTCTCTGGGCTCGACGGTCCTGATCTTGGGGTTGACCACAGGCAGGAGCGCCGGTGTCTCCAGGGTCTTACCGGATTTGGTCGTGAACTTTCCTATCCTCGCGAGTCCGTCCCTTCTGATAATCTCGAACATCAAGGGTGGGATACGGAGGGATGATATAAAAAGAGGGGATGGGGCCGTGGCCCTTTTTATGTCACTCAATCAGATCGATCTTGTTCTTGTTGCAGTCGGCGAACACCTTGGCGATGGCGTTCTTCATTATCGTGTCCGGGACGTCCTCCACATACTCCCTCTTCCAGTCGAGGGTGGGTCTCCCGAACTTGACCATGCCGGGTTTGCCGAAGTCGCAGGATTCCTCTGCATCCAGCATCTTGATCTCCAGCCCCTCTATGATCTCGGGGATTGTCCTGCCGTTGATGTAGACCTCGCTCTTCCCCTCGTCGATGACGGTGTCCGTGAACCTGCATGAGATGTCGGCCATCTGCATCTCGAAGACCAGGTCCTTGATGTACGAGGCCATCACGGCGTTGGTCCTCCTGCGGATGGTCGGGTCGTCCGGGTCCTGGGAGGTGTGCCTGTATTCGATATCTATCATAGCCATGACGAGGGGTAATTTAACGACGTTAATTATAATTGACGTCGTTCGAGCA
>CALUNK010000003.1 GCA_944321985.1 Candidatus Methanomethylophilaceae archaeon | reverse complement strand
GCGTCCGCCTCCGCTTTCTTTATTTCCGAAAGTATGTCAGTTCGGCTCAAATTAACACTCCCCGACCCTGCTATCGTATCCTGGGAGTGGTACTTAACTGTAATCCCTTTGTATATAAAGAAAATTAAAATATTAGAATAGGGGGAGCAACGGATTTCGTAATCGGATCTGCTTTGCTGGATGGAATTCACGGACCACTATATCGGTTTCATCGAGAAGGCTCTTCGACAGGTCATCTACATACCCCTCGTCATACACTATCTCTTTGATTCCGGCGTTGATCAGAATCTTGGCACACATGGAGCACGGGAACGTCGTGGTGAAAATTGTCGCCCCGTTGACGCTCACACCGAAGTACGCCGCCTGGGTAACCGCGTTCTGCTCGGCATGGACACCCCTGCACAGTTCGTGTCTTGTACCCGACGGCACATGCATCTGCTCCCTGATGCATCCCAATTCCTCACAGTGCCTGGTACCGCGTGGAGACCCGTTGTATCCGGTTGAAAGAACCCTTTTGTCCTTGACGATTACGGCACCCACCCTTCTTCTGAGACAGGTGGATCTCGTGGAAACTAGACGTGCCATCTCCATGAAATATTCGTCTGTGCTGGGTCTTTCCATGTCGAACTGATTAACTACAAACTATTCAATCCTTCGGACTCGAGAAGCCCGTATTCTGGACCATCTTAGAAATCTCCGAAACTAACATTAAGTGAGTGTCCCATCCAGACGTCCGTGAACAGGGCTGACAGGAACCTTGTGATTTCGATTGGAGTCATAATCGTCATTTTCTTGGGAGGTTACGCCAGCCTAGTTGTCTACACCGGGATGACTTCGCCGTTCAGTATAGTGATGTCACAGAGCATGCAGCATGACCCAGATCGGTCCACGATCGGCAGCATAGACACTGGAGACATCGTTATAGTCAGGGAACCTGACAAAGTGGAAATCCAGAGCTACGTGGAAGGAACGCAGACTGGATACAGCTCGTTCGGGGACTACGGATCGGTCATAATCTACGACAGAGGCAACAATCAGAATCCTGTGATCCATCGTGCAATACTCTGGTTGGATTACAATGCGGAGAGCGATACGTGGAGTGCTCCGAGCCTCGACGGTTATGACGGCATATGGTACTTCACGTACGTCGATGCGACCGGGACGATAGTGAAGGATGAGAACGACTTCAACAACATCCGGGGCACCCTGCATTTCGAAGGGATCACGGTCTCAGGAAAGAACGTCAGCATAAACCTCGATTCTCTCCAGAAGAAGAGCGGATTCCTCACGATGGGGGACAACAGCAGGTCCAATCCCAACTTCGACCAGCCGAGCATAATAGGACATCTCGTCTCTTACGAGGACATAAGATCCGTACCGGTATTCGAGATTCCATGGCTTGGAACATTGAAGATCCTGATCAATGGAGGAGACAACCTGGAGTATGTACCGAACAGCCTGCCCTCATTCATCATGTTCTTCGTCACGATATTCGGTTTCCTCCTTCTGATAGACGCGTTCACCATGTTCAGAAGCGAGAGATCCATATCGAACAGACTCGAACAGATCCACCAGTGGAAGAGGTGAAGCCCCCCACCCCTCCATTTCCACTGGAACCAGTAGAAGGGTCATGGGGATTTCTCGGATGCCATGTGTGCATCGAGTAGAACGCGAAAAAATCGAATTTTTGAAAAGAAAACAGACGAAAATATGCAAGACGAATCTGTTCCTGGGAGAAAAACACAGGATGAAGAACAGATCCGGACGAATGTTGATGATTTCCTGTGAACAGGAGATGATCACATCAGGGTAGTCTGTTTTCTGGATTTGACCGCTTCGAATCCTCTGAAGATCTCATCGTTCTTAATCATCGAAATGATCTCCTTGGGAGTACTGAGTTCGATCTCTTTCGTACGACCCGCTCTACCGAAGGACTTTACCCTCGCATGGATGATGCCCAACATGTCAAGCTCGGATATCAGTCCGGCTATCCTCCTCTGAGTAAGGACGGATTGCCCGATGGACTCACTGATGAACTTGTACGTGGCATAGACATCACCCGTGGTCATCGTCGTCATCCCCTCGTCAGTGTTCTTTATGATGCTCATCAAAACGATCTTGGACTGGATCGTGAGTGTTTTGACGACCTCTGACACTGCATCGAGCTCGATCTTGTTCTTGGCGTAACGGACATGAGCGCCGGTAACCTTCGAATCCCCGTTTCTCTCTGCGAAATCGGCCGCCATCCTCAAAAGATCCAACGCCCTTCTCGCATCTCCCATCTCCTGTGCGGAGAGCGCCGCACAGTACGGTATGACATCATCATCCAGGACGCCTTCGTCGAATGCGTCTCTGGCTCTGGCATACAGGATGTCCTGAAGCTGCTCGACGTTGTACGGAGGAAATATTATCTTCTCCTCTCCCAATCTGCTCTTGACCCTCTGACCGAGGAGTTCTGTGAAATTGGCGTTGTTTGTTATGCCGACTATGGACACTTTGGAATTCTGAAGAACCTCGTTGATCGTTGTGAGATAGTAGAATATGTCATCTCCGTTTTTCTGGAACGACCTATCAATCTCATCGAGTACTATAATGAAGACTTTGTCCTGTTTGTCGATGTAATCCGTCAGTTCTGCAAGGATTTTGTCGAGACTCCACCCCGTGAACGGGATCCTCTTGCTGGGATCCGTGATTATCTGATTGGAGATGTTATACAGAATCCCGTATGTCGTGTCCACGACCTCGCAGTTCACATAGATGAAACAACAGTTCTGCTGTTCTTCATCGGCCTTTCTGAGTTCCTTTCCGACGAAGTTCATGACAGCGGTTTTGCCGGTGCCTGTTTTCCCGAATATCAAAATGTTGGACGGTTTGTCTTTGTTCAATGCCGGTGCAATGATCTCGACGATTTCCTTGATTTTGTCCATCCTGTGAGGGAGGTTCTCCGGTGTGTAGGATGACTGGAGGATCTTTTTGTTCTTCACTATGACATTCCTTTTTTGCATATACTGCGTGAAGATGTTGTTTTCAGTCATCCCAATCCCCTTTCATCGGAAGATACCACTTTCCGATTTTCTTTCCTGTGTAATGAAGTCTTGATTATAAGCGTTTCGAGAGGATCCGAATCGTCTGTTTCCCATCGGAAAGATGATGATCGAACGATGATTCTTGCTTCTCTTTATCGTGGTTCTGCAGGACCGGTTTTCCGATAATTTTTATGTTCCAGTAGAAAATCGGTTCTCTTTCTCTCTGTTGAAAGTTCCGTTCGATGTATTCCTTCAATCAGAGCCTTTTATATCAAATAAGAGTTACTGAACTCAACCACAGGAGTGTACTTTAATGAAAGGTTGGTTGGTTATCGGAGCCTGCGTCCTTGGAATCCTTGCGTTCATGGGACTTCTGGCCCTTATCGGCAGCATGTGAAAACAATACACATCCCTTTTTCCATTTCCAATGGAAATGGAGGGGTGGGGGGCTCGTCAATGAAATTCCACCCCTTTCTTTAATATAATCAGTCATAGACATCGTTGTTCATGGCTGTAGTCAACAGATACATCGTTCTCGGTTTCTCTCTGGTTCTGATACTGGGCTCTTTCGTTGTTCTGTTCGATCCGGATTCCGTGTCTTATGATTACACGGGAATCGTCAGCGATGTGAAGGAGAGCACGAACGGCTATGTGTTTCAGATGCACACCTCGGATCATGAGGACATAAGGTGTTTCTCATACGAGAAGCCGAAGGAACTGGGATATTACGCCATTTCCGGAGAGATGTCCGATGATGGGAATATCTTCTTCGTGTCTTATCTATATAATTTAGATGTATGATTCACAAGGGATCCATACACAGCATTTTTAATGTTGAATTAGTGTTAAGTCTTGTTTTTTATGTTCGTAGCAGTAGACGACACGGATTCGATGAAAGGGAATTGCACAACATTCCTGGCAACCGAGATCATCCGGGAATTCTCGGACCTGGATCTTATCGGAAATCCGCGGCTTGTTCGACTGAATCCCGCCACCCCATGGAAGACGAGAGGAAACGGTGCTCTCGTAATGAGGTTCGGCAAGGGATATGGACCGAGGAGGTTCATAGGAGTCATCGGAGACAGGAGCGTATACTGCTATGACAAGTGCACGTCTTTCGAGCCGGATGCGGAAGAAATGAGGGAGAGGATAATCCCGCACATCATCGAGCATCATGAGGATGATTCCGACCCCGGACTTCTGATATCCCATGTGAAACCGTCGCAGGCCTTTTACTGGAGGGGTGTCCGCACGATAATGGACCGTGTCGAAATCGATGCGGAGATCGAGAGGATAGGCGGAATCACCTACACCATAGGCAACGGCCGTGGACTGGTAGGATGCACATGCGGTATGGCATGGAGGCCGAGGGACAGCACATTCGAATTGCTATCATACAGGCCGGAGTCCAGATGGGGTACCGAGAGGGTGTACGTTTCCGATACGATAAGGGATGTGGAACATGGATTCCCCTCGACTTTCAACAGCTGGGAGGACCGGACCTGCAAAGTCGCGATGGTCCCTTCCACGCCATGTCCGGTGATGTACGGTCTACGCGGGGACTCAGAGGAGGACCTGATAGAAGCATCCAAACTGATAAAAACGGAACCACTCGACAGATGGATGGTGTTCCTGACAAACCAGGGAACCGATGATCACATAATCCACAACACGAGAGGGCTTGTTCCGAACCAATCATACATCCTTTCTGGAACCGTCGTGTCAAGGACCAGGCACATAGTGGGCGGCCATGTGTTCTTCGACATGGCGACAAGGTTCGGAAACGTCACCTGCGGGGCGTACGAACCGTCAAAGGAGTTCCGTTTCATGCTAGACTGGCTCTATCCTGGTGACACGGTGGAGGTCATGGGTGAGCTCAGGAAGAATCCCAGGACGCTGAACGTAGAGAAGATACATGTCGTGTCCACAGCCAAGGAGTTCAGGAAGGTATCCAATCCGATATGTCCCATCTGCTCTCGCACAATGAAGTCCACTGGCAACGGCCAGAAATTCAAGTGCAAGAAATGCAAGACCAAGTCGTATTCTCCGGTGATGGAGGAGGTGAGGAGGCAGGTCGTTCCCGGTTGGTATGAACCTCCCACCGCAGCTCGCAGGCATTTGTCCAAACCGTTGAAGAGGATGGGTGTGACACAACCTGTCGAGTTCGTCAATGGTCGTAGCTTATAATCGACACACTTTTATATAAACCGTCTTATCCCGCAGTCGGAAGGGAAATTCCCATGGATGAGGCAGTTATTCTCAGTGCAGTAAGAACACCCATAGGAAAGTATGGAAAAGCGATCTCCGGATTCAAGGCGACCGAACTTGGTGCCATGGTGGTCAAAGAGGCAGTCAGCAGGGCAGGGCTTCAGCCTACCGACATCGAGGAATGCATCATGGGCAATGTGATCGGTGCTGGTCTCGGGCAGAATCCCGCCAGACAAGCGGCAGTCGGTGCCGGGCTCCCGGTGGAGATCGGTTCCTTCACCGTCAACGCAGTCTGCGGATCCGGTCTCAAAGCGGCCATGCTCGCGTCCGATGCCATCAAAGCGGGTGAGTACAACGTCCTCGCCGTCGGGGGAATGGAGAGCATGTCTCAGGCCCCCTATCTGCTCCCAGGAGCCAGGTGGGGATTCAGGATGAATGATCAGGTCGCAGTGGATTCCATGGTCCATGACGGACTCTGGGACATATTCAACAACCAGCACATGGGATTCACCGGTGAGATAGTGGCCGAGAGGTTCAACGTCACCAGGGAGGATGCCGACAGGCTCTCGATGGAGTCCCATCAGAAGGCTGCGGCCGCAATAAAGAACGGCAAATTCAAGGACGAGATTCTCCCAGTCACCATTCAGAACAAGAAGGGAGACATCGTCTTCGATACCGACGAGGGAGTCAGGGAGGACTCCACAATGGAGAGCCTCGGAAAGCTCAAGCCCGTCTTCAAGAAGGACGGCATAGTCACCGCCGGAAACTCCTCACAGCTCAGCGATGGAGCGTCCTCGCTGGTCATTGCGTCCAGGAAGTGGGCAGAGGAGCACGGAATCAAACCGATGGCGTCCATAGTCGCATACGGTGAGAGGGGGGTCAAGCCCGAGTACATCATGGAGGCCCCAATACCCACAACACAGCATGTTCTCAAGAAGGCGGGGATGACGATCGACGACATCGACCTCTTCGAGCACAACGAGGCCTTTGCCAGCGCTTCATGTGCGGTCAAGAAGGAGCTCAACGTTCCAGATGAGATCTTCAATGTCAACGGAGGTGCCGTCGCTCTCGGACATCCCATCGGATGCTCGGGGGCACGTGTGCTAACCACCCTGCTCTACGCCATGAAGGACAGGAACAAGGAGACCGGATTGGCCACACTGTGTCTCGGTGGCGGAAACGCGGTCACGATGATCGTCCGCAACGAGTGATCAGGATTCTGGAAACATTTTCCTAAACTATTTACAATTCTGACAAAGCCATATTGCAGCGTCTCCTCCAATCAAGAAATTTTTTCAATGTTTTCCAAGATTCACATCAGCATGAGATCCCTGGAAGAGACGCTGGCAATCGTTGACAATTCGTATGATGACATGGTCGAGACCATGCTGGGTATGATCTCCATCCCTGCACTTGCTCCTGTCAACGGCGGTGACGGCGAGGGCGGAAAGGCGGACTATCTCCAGGGGAAGCTTTCGGGGTTCGATACAGTTCAAAGGTACGACATACCCGATGACACGGATACTTCCGTCATGCGTTGCAACGTAGTGGCTAAGAAGCAGGGAGCCAAACCCGGAACGGTTTGGGTGATAGCCCATATGGACGTCGTCCCGGCTGGGGATCCGGACAAGTGGGACTCACCGCCGTTCGACCCTGTATACAGGGATGGGAGGATCTACGGAAGGGGGACCGAGGACAACGGTCAATCGGTGATCTCATCCATGTTCGCTTCCAGGGCGGTGCTCGACCAGGATCTCCATGGGATGTCCCTGGGGGTAATGTACGTCGCTGATGAGGAGACCGGAAGCGAGAAGGGGATACAGTACCTTCTGGACCAGGGGTTGTTCTCGGAAGACGATGTCATCATGGTTCCAGACTGGGGTTCGCCGGAGGGGTCTATGATTGACGTAGCCGAGAAGAGCGTCCTTTGGATCCGCTTCATAATAGAGGGGAAGACAACCCATGGCTCCTCACCTGATGAGGGCATCAACGCGTTCCGTGTTTCCACGTACCTGCTGACAGAACTCATGGACAGGCTCGCCGAGAGGTATTCTGACAGGGACGAGCTGTTCATTCCATCCAGATGCACCTTCGAACCCACAAAGAGGCCAGCAACGGTGGAGAACATAAACACCATCCCGGGCCACGACGAGTTCTGCATGGACATGCGCATACTTCCGGGTTACGATGTAGATGGGATCCTGGGCTTCATCAGGAGCATCATGGCGGAGCATGCTGACAGGACCGGAGCCAGGATATCGATGGTGATCGTTCAGAACGAGAAATCCGGAAAGCCCTCCTCCGTTCATACCAAGGGTTTCACCGCCCTATGCGATGCTGTCGAACATGTAACAGGGCGTGTTCCAGTGGGCAAGGGGATAGGCGGCGGAACATGTGCCAACTTCTTCAGGCTCAGGGGGTTAGACGCCTATGCTTGGCAGTGCGGAGGAGGGACGCTCCACGCCCCTAACGAGTATGTGGAGATGTCCAATCTCATGCTCGATGCGAAGGTCTTCGCCACATTGTACTACAATCTTTGTGTGAAAGGCTGAAAGAAGAAAGGGCGTTGAGAAATCGTTTGCCGACGGCTCAGTCGTCGTTGAACATGCGGTCGATCATCCATTCCGTGTTGAACTTGATGATGTCGTCGTATTCCTGGCCGTTGCACACGAAGGCGATGGGTTTGCCGATCGTGTGCGCGATGGACAGGGCCGCACCGCCCTTGGCGTCGGTGTCGATCTTCGTGAGGATGACCGCGTCAATGCCGATTGCCGCGTCGAAGACCTTCGCCTGTTCGATGGCGTCGTTTCCGGCGAGGGAGTCGCCTACGAACACCTTGAGGTCGGGTTTGGCGATGCGGACGATCTTCTTCATCTCCTCGATGAGGTTGTTGTTCGTCTGCATTCTGCCGGCGGTGTCGATCAGGACCACGTCCTTCCTCTTGGATTTCGCATGCTCGATGGCATCGTAGGCCACAGCGGAGGGGTCGGCGTCATGAGCCTGCTTGACGATCTTGCATCCGAGTTTCTCGGAATGGATGGTCAGCTGCTCGATGGCCCCTGCCCTGAAGGTGTCGCAGGCGGCCATGACCGCGGTCATGCCCTGGTCCTGCACGCGCTTGGCTATCTTGGCTATCGCCGTGGTCTTGCCTGTGCCGTTGATCCCGACGAACATGATGACGGTGGGCCTCTCCTGTTCGGCGAGCCATCCGTCGAAGTCGAACTCGTTGATCTTCAGGACATCCCTGATGGCGTCCTTGACGGACATCTCGACAACCTGTTCCAGGGTGTATGAGCGGTCGTACTTCCTGCCGACGAGGTTCTGACGAACGCCTGCCTTGATCTCCTCGACGACGGGGTAGGCGACATCAGCCTCGAACAGGATGATCTCGAGTTCGTCCAGGATCTCGTCTAGCGGGTCTTCTTTGATTTTCTTTCCGGAATCGGATACCACTGATGAGGATGAGGATGTGGATTCGGGGGCCCTCTTGGATTCCTTCTTCTCCTGCTTCCTGAGCTTCAGCATCTCTTTCCTGGATAGCTTGGGCTCCTCTGCGGGTGCAGGGGTTGGTTCAGGCTCCACCGTCGGGGTCCTTTCCGGCTCCTCCTTGGCAGGAACGGTCTCCGCAGGAGCGGGGACCTCCGTCCTAGGGGATTCAGGCACAGGCTCGATCGCAGGAGGCTTCTGTTCGGGTTCCTCCGGCTTGTAGACCTTCTCCTCGTCAAGGTGCTTGTCGGCCTTGGAGAAGAGGCTCTTCATCTTGGATTTGAGGGACTCGAACATTTTCGCCACCTTCACTGGGTTGAGGCGGCCTGCTGCCTCTGGCTGTATTCCTGCTGGACAGTGGCCGTGATCGTCGTGAGGGCGTTCTGTGCCTCGTTGAGGGCCTCTACGGACTTCTTCAGCGCCTCGGAGATTTCGGTGCTGTTGGCGTCCATGTAGTCTACGGACTCCGAGACATCCTTCTCGACGGAAATGTTGGAACCGATTCCGACGATGACCTTCCTGTTTCCTGAGACCTTGACGGGGATGAACGTGGATGCGCCGGTGGGGACGAGAATCTCGTCTCCCTCCTTGGCGTCCTTGAACGCCTTCAGGGCCTCGGAGGCCATGCTGACCTCGTCGAGGGAAACACGGAGGACCTGGACTTGGCGACTGAGCGCCTCGACCCTCTCCTTGTAGGATTCCATCATGGCGATTGCCTGACGGAGCTCGGTGTCGTTCACGTTCACTCACCGATCTGGTACTTGACGACGTGGTTGACGACCTGGTCCGCGGGGATCTCCTCGATGGCGGTAATGTCGATCTGCCACCTCTTCAGCTTGTGCTTGCTTCCGATGGTGGACAGGGCCTTCTCCCTGACTGAGGCTTCGTCCTCGGCAGCCATCTCGATGGAGAAGGGCTGTCTCTGCCTGGGGTCTGCGTAGTTGCCGGTGACACGGAATGCTTTCATTTTGATTACCTGGATGCGGGATTCCCATCCCCTTAATAAACCTTTATGTGAAAATCAACGCGCGCAATATAGGATGGGAAGCTCCTCGGCAACGGAAGACACACGTTCCCGGAGCGGTGTTCGAACATGTGCCAGACATCCGGAATCAGAACAGCTTCTTCTGGTTCTGGGTCTCCGAGGCGTATCCGAAGTCTGCCATCTTCCTTCCGATGAGGAACACCGCTGCGAATTCCGGAACTTCGGTCTCCCCATCGAGGCTGAAGTGCTCCCCCCTCATATCCAGTGAAGCGGGCCTGCGCATGGTGATCCTGACGGGGTCGTCCGAGTACTCGTCGGGAACCGCCATCTGCAGCGGGTCGAAGTCGGTGAGCTGTGAACGCGTGATGGGCGTGACCCTGAGGCCGCTCTTTCCGTGCACAGAGCCAGGCAGACGGATCAGTCTCTTGATGTCCGCCGTGACAGGTTCGTCGACCTCTCCCGACAGCCTGTACGCGACGTCCTCCTTCATCACCTTCACCAGGATGTCCTGGGTTGATTTGGAAAGCATGGCCATCGTGTTCTTCTGGAACAGGACGCCTCTGGATTTGTTGAGTTCCTCCTGCGCTTTCAGGATCGTGGAGTTCCCGCTGCCTTTGATGCTCGGATACTCTCTCTTGATGGATTTGACATCTGTGTCGCAGAAGTCGTTCACGACGTCCATCAGGCCCTCCCTCATCCTGAGCTTCCATCCCCCCGCGTCGGCAGGCGGTATCAGGCGGTCCTTCGCGACGTTCGTCCTGACCCCGGTACCGGTCACGACCTTGGATGTGGCAACCCTGTTGAATGGGAATACCCAGTCTATGTTCAGACCGGTTCCGGTGATATAGTCCACAAGCTCCCTCCTCTCATGGGTCCCGAGGCTCATGACATCCGGTGTCCTGACATGGGCATGGTATCCCCTTCCCCCGGAGAATGTGATGTGCACCTGGTCCTCTGAGAATCCGAGGTCTCCCAGCAGGAACGAGTCCACGAGGTTGATCATCTCGGATCTGATCTGAAGCAGCATCTCGGCGTAGGTCATCTGTGCCGCACCCTCCAGATGGTCGGCGTCAAGGTCGAATATGAGCTCGGCACCCATCCACTCCTTCTCGTCCATGGTCGGGGCGTCGGGTTTGCGGTAGTACGATGTAGAGTAGTAGCTGTGGGACGGGACCTGTCCGAGCATGAACCTGTGCAGATCCTGAGGGCTGCCGAAGGACATGTGCCTCTGGACGTACGTTCTGTCGAAGAACATGAATCCGAACTCCCTGCGGGTGAACCTGTCCGGAAGTATCGGGGTGTTCACGCGGTAGTATTTCCTGAATGCCTTCAGGAGGAAGCGGGCGTTCGAATCCATCGCGGTTCTAGTCGCGGTGCTCCTATATAATGGGGAGGACGACGCTCTAACGTTCCGATGCGTCGTGCGTCACGACCCCCTCTGAAATATAGGAGAGCTGTTATCTTTCCAGCATGGCAAAGCAGGTCCCGGTCTACGACAACCATGTCCACATGAGCCCTTCGGGCAGGAACGTGGATGCGCTGAGGGAGTTCCAGGCCGCAGGGGGGACGGGTCTGACGCTGGTCACGCTTCCCCACAGGGAGGTGCCGATAACGTGCGGGGAGGATTTCGCACGCTCATACGAGGTCACCTATAGGCTGGCCGAGAAGGCCAGGGAGGCCACCGACTTGGAGATCAACATAGCCGTGGGGCCGTACCCGGTGCTTCTGATACACCTGGCCGAGACTCACGGGCTCGAGAAGGCCGAGGAGATGATGATCGAGGGCATGGAAGCGGCAGGAAGGGATGTGGCCGAGGGGAGGGCAGTCGCGTTGGGCGAGATAGGCAGGCCGCACTTCCCCGTTCCCAGTGAAATCTGGGATGCTTCCAACAGGATCCTCCTTCGCGGCATGGAGATCGCCCGTGAGAACGACTGTCCGGTGATCATTCACTGCGAGTCCGATGCGGACACGGACCGCTCCCTGGCGGAGATCGCAGACATGGCGGGTCTCGATCGGGGGCTCGTGGTCAAGCACTCGTCCCCTCCCTGGGTCACCGACGAGGAGACGCACGGCGTCATGCCGTCCATTCCGGCCTCGAAGACGAACCTGAAGGAGGCCTTAGCCAAGGGCACGGACAGGTTCATGATAGAGACGGACTACATCGACGATCCGGAGAAGCCCGGTGCGATAATGTCCGTTACGACGGTGCCGAAGAAGGTCAAGGCCTGGCTAGCGAACGGTCAGGTGCCGGTGGAGAGCATCCACAGGATTTGTGGGGACATCCCCGATTCGCTTTACAAGAGATGATCATCATGGATGCAGTAATCACATGTGTTTACGACGAGGGCGCGCTGGAGGACACCGCCCTCATCGGCGCGAAGGGGTTCTCATTGCTCATCGAGCGCGATGGGAAGAGGGTTCTGATGGACACCGGCCTGAGGGACAGATACCTGAAGCACAACCTGGAGAACCTGGAGATAGATCCGCAGTCGATCGATACCGTCGTGATATCGCAGTCACACCCGGACAACAGCAGGGCGCTGGACGGATTCCTCGATATGAGGGAGTCTCCCGTGGATGTCTACGCGCCGGACGGGTTGTACGCTGGTTCGAAGGGGATGTTCTCCCACAGCGTCGGCGTCTCCGACGAGAACCGCGCGAAGGCGAATTTCAGAAACGACGATGGATGGGTGGAGGTTTTCCCCGGAATCACCCTCACTCCGTTCCACCGCTCCGAGTCCGGCGCCGAGAGGTTCCTGATCGTCGAAGGCAGGAGGCTGAACGTTCTGAGCGGCCGCGGCATAGACGGCCCCGCCCCCGCACTGGAGCTGGTGTACCAGAGATACAACAGGTATCCCGATGCGTTCGTCGGGTCCGTTCTTCTGGAAAAGAAGAAGAAGCCTGTGGCGGAGACCTACGCGGAGGATTTCTCCTCGAGGAGCGTGGGCATCCTGAGACTCAATCACAGTGTCGGAAGGGACGGTATCATGAACCTCAGGACGAAGCTCGGCCTGCACGGAGTGGACGAGTTCTACGTCGGCACAGTCTACAAGGGTTGACCGATGGATCACGAAATATCCTAGTGATACCATTAAATACCTAATCGTACAAACTCTTGGTGATTCAAATGCACTGGCGTCTCAGAACCGCCGCGATGTTCGCGACGATGACTGCTCTGCTCGTAGTAATCGGTATGCTGGTGGGCGATTACTTCGGGAACTGGATGTACGGACTCGGGGTCATGCTCGTAATCTCCGTAGCATTCAACATGTTCTCGTACTTCTGTTCCAAGAAGCTCGCCTTGTCGGCGCATAAGGTCCGTATCGTGACCTATGAAGAGGAGCCCAGGCTCTACAGAATCGTCGAGAATCTGGCTATGAAGGCAGGGCTTCCCATGCCCGAGGTCGGGGTTTCCGACATGCCGATGCCCAACGCGTTCGCCACTGGAAGGAACCCCAAGGACGCCGCGGTTGTCGCCACAAGGCAACTGCTCAATCTTCTCAACGATGATGAGCTCGAGGGCGTAATGGCTCATGAGCTGTCCCACGTGAAGAACAGGGACATCCTCGTCATGTCGGTGGCTTCAACCATGGCTTCACTGGTGTCCTACGTCACCCGCATGGCTGTATGGGCGGCGATATTCAACAACAATGACAACGGAGGAGGGAACCTGCTCATCGCGTTACTCGCCGACATCACTCTGCCGATTGCTGCGGCTCTGATCCAGCTAGGCGTGTCCAGGAACCGCGAGTACCTTGCAGACGAGTCCGGGGGCAGACTGACTGGAAGGCCGATGGCCCTCGCCAGCGCGCTTAACAAACTGGAGTCCGGTTGCTCTGCGAAGTCCAACACCTATGACAACCCCTCCACGGCCAACATGTGGATCACCAATCCGTTCGGACAGAAGAAAACCCGCGGACTGATCAACATATTCCGCACCCACCCCACCACCCCCGACAGGATCGAGAGGCTCAAGAAGCTCGATGAGGAGATCAACGGGGTCCATCATTTCTGAAACACAAACGCGGGGCGAAAGCCCCGCCTCAGGTCTCGACACGCAATGTGCCAGATTGGTCTTTTTTTCTGTTTTCACGAAATCGTTTGGTCGGTTCAAACCGTCTTTCGCATCCCACCTTGCCGTTCTGTTCAGGTAAGGTTCGGTGCGCACAATGTCCTGCTAGGACAGAACAGGGAAGGGACGGGCGGGGACAGTGTCCCCGTCTTTGTCGAACCGGTCACTTCACTGGTTCCCACTTGGCGAGCTCGTTGACCTTGGAGAGGGTGGACCCCCTGTGGATCTCCTCCCTGGTCCTGTTCTCCCTCTCGTGAACGTCCAGGGCACGGTTGGCGACCTCCACGGCAACCTCCTTTGGGATCACGACGAGGCCACTCTCGTCGCCCACGATCCAGTCTCCGGTGCGGACCCTCTGGCCGCCGACGGTGATCTCGATGCCTATGCCACCGTAGCCCTTCGGTTCCCCGGCGCAGGGTGCCACGGTACGTGCGAAGGCGGGGAACTTCAGCTCACGTATGTCGTCGATGTCCCTGATTGCGCCGTCGATGACGATCCCTCTGACGCCCATGACCATGGCGGAACAGGTGGCCAGCTCGCCCCACACGGCAACCGGTGCGCCACCCACGTCGACAACGAGGATGTCGCCGTCCTTGGCACGGTCGATTGCCTCCACCGGTTTCGCCCAGTCCCCGTTGGTGGTCTGAACGGTGAGCGCTCTCCCGACCATCCTCTGCCTGTGCTGCAGGGACTGTGGCAGGATGCCGAACATGACCCCCTGCTTGTGGAACGCGTCCGAGATGTTGCAGGTGGATACCCTGGAGAACGCCTCGAAGAGATCCTCCTCGGAATACTTCTTGGCGAGATTGGTGTCGACCCTTGCACCGGCCATCGCCTTCTTCACGTTCTCTGCGGCCCCTCTGATGTTCTCCGTTTTAATAATCGCCCCTCCGACGATGACGTCGGTGGCGCCTGCCTCCACGTACTCCCCGGCGTTCTCGGCTGTGATGCCTCCGGCTACGGCCACCGGGATGGAGACCGTGTCCACTATCTTCCTCAGGACATCGATCGGAGGTTCCTCTCCGCGCATCTGGGTGTCTATGCCCATGTGCATGCATATGTACGCCGCGCCGAGCTTCTCGACCTCCCTGGCGCGCTGAACCCTGTCCGGGACGTTGATCATGTCGACCATGATCTCAGCTCCGTACTTCCTCCCGGCCATGACCGCCTCCTCGATGGTGGCATCGTCGGCTAGTCCCAGGACGGTGACGATGTCCGCGCCGGCTTTGGCCATGATCTCGACCTCGAACGAACCCACGTCCATGGTCTTGGTGTCGGCGATGATCTTCCTGTTGGGGAACTCGCGTCTGAGGGCGCGGACAGCCTCTGCACCCTCGCTCTTGATTAGCGGGGTTCCGGCCTCTATCCAATCTGCACCGCCATCCACCGCCTCATGGGCGATGACGATGCTTCTGTTCAGCTGCATTAAGTCGAGTGCGACCTGGAGAACGGGCATGAGTGTCTGATTAAGTGTGCCTTATATACGCGTTTCCAGAGCCCCGTTCGTCGATTGTTGTATGGGGTGCCACTCAGCTCGCCCGTCTATCATCAGAGATCAGCACGATAAAACGATCATCATCGTGGCGACCAGTCGTAAGCGGTTTTCTAAGTTAATCCTGTCGTTCGGGGGGCGATCCCTTTTTGATTTGTCTTACGACAATCGATTTCATTATGATTGCGATATCACAATGGTTAGAAGCAATCAATGATGAACACGCATTTTCATCGATCGAAGACGATGAGATCTCTCAGGCCGTCCACCACGTTCGGGTCTTCCACGATCGTCAGGAGGTCGTCCAGACTGGACAGCGGCCTCTCCATGACTATCTTCGAGGCGCGCTTCTTGCCTATGCCGGGCAGTGCGGCCAGAGCAGTCATGGGTTGCGAGTTTATGTCGAAGGGATAGGTCACTCCCGTGATGGAGCGGAACCCCCAATCGGTGACGAAGACGTCCTGGAAAGTGTCGAGGTCCACCTTGTAAGGGATCCCGACCAGCAGGGGATACGATCCGATCTGCCTGCCGAAGGTGGTGTTCCCGTCACGTATCTCCATGTACACGTTCCGCAGGACGGTCCCGTATGGCGCCACCCTTTCGAGCATCACTCTGTCGATGTCGGAGCGGACCTCCTCCTTGAACCTCTTGAACCTGCGCTGGTCGACCCTCACGTCGAATTCACGGCGTATCGGCAGGACCTGCCGTATGTTTATGCGTCTGACCATCAGCCCCTCGTCACGGACAGCACGGAGGAGTTCCATGTCCATGCGGTATGTCTCCGCGGTCTCCCCGTCGAGGCCGCATATGATGTTGATGCCGGGGAGCAGTCTCGGAAGGCCGTTCGGACCCCTCCTTACCCCTATTTTGTTGATCATCCTCACGGCGTCGAGCACCTGCTCGGACGAGCTGTTCAGGTTGTTCTCGACGACAACGCGGGGATCCGCCGTCTCCATCCCCAGGGCTAGCACGTTCCCATCGGTGCAGCAATTTGCCAGCGTATCCAGCACCTGCTCGGATTCATCGTGGTATGAGGAAATGACGGCGGCGTTGGCGTTGTCCACATGCAGGACGTCGAATTCCAGGGCCCGCAGTCCTTCGAACAGATCCGCCACAGCATCCGGGTTCGGGCGGGGCACCGGTGATTCGTCCTCCGAACCGTAGGAAACGATGCATGTCTGTCCCCCCACCCTGAGGTTTCTGACGCCCAGCTCCCTCAGTCTCCCCGCTTCGGCTATGATGTCCGAGGGGGACCTCATGAGCGGCTTTCCTTTGAGGGGCTCGATGCAGTAGGAGCATCCGCCGGTGGACCATCTGTGGCATCCGCGGTACGATTCGACCTCCGCTATCAGCGGTTCGGGGAAGTCCTGGTGCTGCTTCACTATGTCGGCGCCCATCATCATCCAGCGGTTCCACTCGTCGAGGGTGCGGTACCTCTCGCCCACCTCCTTCCCGGTCATCCCGTCGTACAGCGAGGCGGCGAGGTCCTTCCTGATGACGAAGTCGAAGCTATTCGCGATTGCCGCATCCGCCGCGGATCCACCTATGAGGCGCCAGCCGGAAAGCCGAGGGAATAGCGCCTCGAGCTCCTTCACGGACATGGGCATCGAGCGCAGGTACTTCCCGGGCACCGTGTTCCCGGACATGACGACGCTCACGTCGGCTTGCGGTATCTTCGCACCGCGGCGCAGCATGTCGACCGTGACGTACTCCAGTCTGTCGGCGCCTGCGTCCAGTGCCGCGCCTGCTATGGCGCGAACTATCGGAGAGATGTAAGGCGGCACCCCAAGTGCAGCCGGGTCGTCTATGTAGCCGTCCACCAACAGGACGGAGATCTCCCTGCCCATGGGCGATTATCGGCGGTATGGTATAAAGGAAAGGCCCCCGCCTTCCGGGGGCGCTTTGTTCAGTTCAGTTCTGGAACTCGCCCGGGAGCCAGATGTCCAGCTCCCCAGTCGCCGTGAACGTTGCACCCATGGCGTACTCATAGAGGGCGGTGATTTGGACCTTCACCGCGTACAGTCCGTCGCCAACGCCGATGTCGAACCATCCGTCCGAGTTGCCGACAGTGATGTGCTCGCCCATCCCCGGTGCTTCCAGCTCGATCCTGTACCCATCCACCATGTTGCCTTCGAAATCCAAGGTGGAACCGTACTCGTCGAGGGCGATCGGACCCGTGGCGTAGTAATCCCACAGGGTCATCTGCGACAGCGTTGCAGTTCCTCCCTTCATGGATGCTTGTATTACCAGGGACTTAAGGGACGCGTCTTCGACCGACAGGTCCAGTCCGATGCGGTAGACATCCTGTCCGCCGATGTACTCCGAATAGTTCACCGTCGCCGTCACGCCGACCTTGCCGCCCATGGGGTTGGAGAAGTTCACAGTGCCGGTGTACGTGTCGGCGCCTCCTACCTCGGGCACGAGCAGCAGAACATCTGGTTCGCTCAGGTACTGGTGGTTGCCCTCGTCAGGGGCATCATCGTCATGCAGCATGTAGTACACGACAGCCGCGCAAGCTATGACGACGACTATCGCCACGACAGCCGCGGCCACTCTGGTGCTTTTCCCATCCGTTTTATCACCGAATGCAAATTGGTCTGGCCCCATTTAAACTTGTTAATATCGTAACAATACGATTGCAGGTCGACCACAGGGGGCCGTATGGATAGAAGGTGTTGGAGCTTCTGGCTTCTCGATATTTCAAGACGTAACGCTATGCGGACACTCAGATTCGATGGGATTCGAATTGCACTCAGTGCGCTCATTATATATAATGAAAGACCCATGCCGAGATTTATAATTCGAAGTAATTCTACGAATTTCGTAGAAACTGAGGTGAATTTATGGTTAACGGACAGGAGATGAGTGTGGAGGAGCGTCTTGAGTTGGCGAAGAAGCCTGGAAAGGACGCCATGGTCATGCACAAGTACTACCACGGTAAGATTGAGACCGTCCCCAAGGCCTGTGTCAGGTCTTTCGACGACTTCGCTATCTGGTACTCCCCCGGAGTGGCTGAACCCTGCAAGGACATAGCCGCCAACCCCGACATGGTATACGAGCACACCTGCAAGTGGAACACCGTGGCCGTCGTTTCAGACGGAACCCGCGTCCTCGGTCTCGGTGACATCGGACCTGAGGCAGCCATGCCCGTCATGGAGGGGAAGGCCATGCTGTTCAAGTACCTCGGAGGCGTGGACTGCGTCCCGATCTGTCTGGACACCAAGGATCCCGACAAGATCATCGAGACCGTCAGGCTGATCGCCCCGTCGTTCGGGGGAATCAACCTCGAGGACATATCCAATCCCAAGTGTTTCGACATTCTCGACGAGCTCAGGAGGGACTGCAAGATCCCCGTCTGGCACGACGACCAGCAGGGAACCGCTACCGTCGAGGTGGCAGGAGCCATCAACGCCATGAAGCTCGTGGGCAAGAAGCTGGAGGAGGCCCAGATCACCGTCATCGGAGCCGGAGCGGCATCCATCGCCATCGCCAGGCTGCTTCTCGCAACGGGATTCAGCCCTAAGAATATGTGCATGTGCGACTCCAAGGGGATTCTGAACCTTTCCAGGGAGGATGTCAAGAAGGACTTCAGGCAGAAGTGGGAGATCTGTGAGAAGACCAACGGAGCCGGCAAGTCAGGAGGCATCAAGGAGGCCATGGAGGGAGCGGACATAGTCATCGCCGCCTCGAAGCCCGGCCCGGGAACCATCCCTGCCGAATACGTCAAGCTGATGGCCGACGACCCCGTCATCTTCGCCACCGCCAACCCCGTGCCCGAGATCTGGCCCTGGGAGGCCAAGGAGAACGGATGCAAGGTGTTCGCCACCGGAAGATCCGACTTCCCCAACCAGGTCAACAACTCCATGGGATTCCCCGCAATCTTCAGAGGAGTGCTCGATGTGAGGGCAAAGACCATCACCGACGAGATGTGTATCGCCGCCGCCACGGAACTGGCCAAGTGCGCCGAGGAGAAGGGACTCACGGAGGACTACATCATCCCCAACATGGCCGAGACCGAGGTCTTCCCCAGGGAGGCCGTTGCCGTCGCCCTCAAGGCACAGGAGCAGGGAGTCGCCAGGCTCAAGCTAAGCAGGCAGGAGCTGTTCGACAGGGCCACCTTCATGATCAACAGGTCGAGGAACCTCACGGCCAAGATGATGGAGGACGGCTTCATCCCCGACTGCGGACCCGCATTCCAGTGATTCTCAAAACCCAGGGGGCGGAAGCCCCCGCCCATACCGACTCAACGCTCTTATCCCGTCGGATCATCGCGGGCACCGTGTGGTCCTGTCCCGTGGTTTTCGGCAGAAGGCCGTTCGATTCACGATTCGACTCCGGCGGCGACCTTCCCCTCCGTGCCTTATGTCGAGGGAGGGATTCGCCGTCTGGCTCTTCGGTCGAGGGGTCACTTCCACTCTTCGGTGAGGGAGTCCTTCATGCTTCTGAGATTCAGGGCGGTTCTTATGAATTCCATGTCCTGGCGGTTCAATCCCTTCAGAGCCCAGAGTGCGCCCATGAACACGCCCTCGCTTAGTATCCCCGAGATAGCAAGCATCAGAAGCCCCTCGATTCCGAATGCGGTGTCCATCAATATCAGGAAGATCCCGCCCGCGGCCCCTGCAACGAATATCTTCCAGAATCCCGGACACAGTGTGTACCCCAGTTCTTTTCTGACCATGTACACCAGTATCACCGCGAACACCGTGTAAGCCGAGGCCAGCGCAGCGGCCGCTCCGACACCGCCAAGGCCGGCCATCCGCATCCCCATGAAAGAGTCCGGTATCAGCGTGACGAAACCGATCAGCGACATTGCCACGAAGACGAAGGACGCCTTCATGTAAACCGCGGAGCGGTCTATGGAATAGAGGACCTGTGCCATAAGTCCGGTGAATATGAAGACGTATATGTGGATGGATTGGATGGAGAGGACGTCTCCGCTTCCCGCGTAGTCGTTTCCGAAAAGGACCACGGCGATGGGACGTCCCAGAACCAGCAGGAAAACCAGGATGGGCAGGACTAGCATGGTGATGTACTTCTCCGTCATCCACAGGGTGTTCTCCGTCCCTCTGTGGTCATTCCCGCTCTCTTTTGAAAGATGGGGCAGCAGGACATTGTTGAGGGATGTCCCTAGGACAGTGAATGCGCCCATCACCCCCGCTGCCGCGGTGTAGTAACCGACTTCCATGCTACCGTGGTAGAATCCGATCAGGACCTTGTCCAGGTACTCGATTATGGCAATCGCCATGATGGAGAACGCCAGTGGTGCGGCGAACGTCGCGTATCTCCTGACGAACACAGGTCTGACGAGGCGGAGTCCGGTGTGTCTGAGCATCACGAGGCTGGCCACCATGGAGACCGCGATTCCGGCCAGGTAGGCGGAGCTCAGGGTCGACGGGTCGACGCACATTACAGCGAGGACGATCAGGATTACCGAGCGGACCAGATATTCGATTGCAAGGATGAGTGACGATTTTCCGTTCTCCATCCTGCCGTCGAAACTCACGGTCAGGGCCGTCTGTATGTTGTACACCAGGTAGTAGACGACGAACACCGCGCATACCCTGATGGATTCCGCGTCCATCGAGCCGTTGCTGTACGAGAGGTACACGGACACGGAGCTCATGGCCGCCACAATCAGGCTCAACGAGATCTTGATGACGACGAAGGTCGAGAAGTACGCGTTGTGGTTCTCGTCGCGTTTGGACAGGTACCTCAGGTTGGATGCGTTGAAGCCGAGGTCCGAGAACGCGTTGAACATCGCGGTGAACGCCCAACCCCACATCATTATGCCGTACTGCTCGCCGACATAACGCGTCATCACCATCAGCGATACGAAGGAGAGTGCCGAGGACAGAATGTTAGCTCCCGCCCTCATCATGAACTTGTGTACGAGCACACTTCTCCCTCCGGCTTATAGGACCTATGACAGGATGGTTTTATTAAATAGCTTCTAGGCAGACGGACGCATATGCAGATGTTGTTCTCCACTCTCCGTCGATCGGTGCCAGGGGGTCGGCGGGATGTGCTCTGCCGGTCGTCGCGAGCTCTGAGAAGAGGGCCAGTGTGCCACGGGTCACGCTCCTGTCCGAACGCGGGTTTCCGCGAGGCGGTGACCAAAAGGCCTCAGGGGGCCCTCGTTCAAGTTAAATAAACGGCGGAGAATCAATGGCAGATGAGCATCACCCTAATCCGCAGACCAAGGGAAGACACGAGGTCCAAGACCGGACTCGGAAGGTATGCGGACAGCATAGAGGACGTCCTCATGGCAACCGGAACCGAATACTCCGTCGTAGAGGCCGACATAACCCTCGAGAACGGAGCCGTATCCTGCCTGAAGAAGGGGTTCCTCGTGCCGCTGAGGAACGCCCGTCGCCTCTGTCGCGACAGGGAATCGGTCGTCCATGCCACAGACGAGCTCTGCGGTGTCTTTTTCCCGTTCATCAGAGGGAGGCGTGTGCTCACGATCCATCACATTATCACGGATTCGGAGGGCAGGGGCAGGTTGTACCGGGCATTGTGGACCCTGATCACGCGCATTTCGGTCAGATTCGCCGACGACATAATCGCAGTCTCGCCGAACACCGCCGAGGATGTCAGGAAAGCGTTCAATCCCCGGGCACCGATTCACACGATCTTCAACAGGCCGTCCTCGCAATACCGCAGGGACGACTCGATCGAACGCGGAATGGTCATAGGCGTGGTGGCAGAGCTCATATCACGCAAGAACGTCGAGGAGTCTGTGGAGGCCTTCGGAATCCTGTCCTCCTTCGAAGGCATGGAAGGACTCAGGATGAGGATATGCGGTCGCGGTCTCGAGAAAGACAACCTCCTCCGCATCATCAACGATGCAGGTCTCGGCGACAAGGTGGAGTTCATCGATTCGCTCACTGAGGAGGAGCTGTTCCGTTTCTACAACAGCATGGCGCTTCTTTTCAACACGTCTCTCCACGAGGGGGTGGGGATGGTCTCCCTGGAGGCGAACCTGTGCGGAACGCCGACCCTGTGCCTGGAGAGGGCGGACATCCCTGCGGAAGTGACGGCCGCATCGATCAAATGCGCAGACGCGGGCGACATGGCTCGGCGCGCTCACGATCTCCTGACGAATCCGGAACTCTACTCCGATGCATCGGCCAGGTCGATAGACGCGGCCCGCAGGTTCGGAGAGGGGTTCTCCGAGAAGATCGTCTCACTCTACGGACTCAACTGAGCCGTAGTTCCTGTACAGGACGATGTTGTCGTTCATCAATCCGATGGATAGGAATACCACTGTGTTCGAGGCCGGGACCTTCAGAGTCCCGGACGCCTGTTTGCCAATGCCCATCTGATAGTCCGTAATCTCGGAGCTGTACCCAAGGCCGGATGCCAGGAACTGGGCGACATAGCTGGCGACATTGTTGTCTACATCCCCTCCGAACACGGTGATGGAGCCGGAGCCCCCGTGGTACCTGGTCACGGAGAGTGCAGAGTACCCGTTCGTCTGATACTCCGTCACAAGCTGGTCCTCGGATACGCCCGTCTGGACTCCCCAGGTGGTCTCAGAGAAGTAGAGTCTGAACATGTCTGCCAGACCTTCCGTGTAGCTCACGTTGTCGAAGGTCCTGCCCTCCCCGTTGTTGACGGCTCCTTCGACCCCGAACAGGACAGTCCCAGGATCGTTCTCCGCAGGGACGCATTCCGTCTCCGTGGAGATGTTGAACCCGATCGGTCCGGAGCCCCAGACCAGGTCCCCGCCGATTCCCAGCCATTCGGTGAGGAGGCATCCTTCCTCACCGTTGTAGATCTCGGAGGGGAAGCTCCCAGTCATGAATATCACAGTAGTGTCCGACGATCCCGAGTCCACATCGGATTCCATGAGGTTCACGACCCCCTTGGTATCCATGACGGTCAGCGTGAGTCCCCTCTCCTCCATGTCGCGGGCGAGGTGATCCAAGGTGTTCTGGATGAAATCGTCCGATTTGTACCAGACATGTTCATGGTCGAAGCAGAACACGAACTCCGAGTTCCGTCCCAGTCCACCGTCGTCGAAGGTGACAACGGAGTAGTTGGACACGTAGCCCAGATCGATGTCGTATGACACCCCGTCGGGACCGTACCCAACGGAGTACTCGGTCTTCACGTTCAGGTTGATGCAGAACTGCCCCGCCACGATTATCACCAGGAGGGCCAATGCGCCCACGACCACGAGTCTTTCCGTGGATCTCACAGCTCCACCTTCCTTTTCAGGGCATTGCCCACCACGGGCCTGGCGATCAGGATCAGGGCCAGGAGGGCTGGTACGAACTTGATGTACTCCATGAGATTGCTTATACTGTTCATGGGCTGCTTCAGGAAATCCATCCATTGTCCGATCGTATCGAACGAGAGGTATCCTCCGGCCGCCATGGGGTAGAGCATCTCGGGCCCCATCCAGAAGAACGCTGCCAGGAAGAACAGTACGCTGGTCAGGACGATCGGGGTGATTAGCACCCTGTATCCAGCGCAGTATGCCAGTATCATCAGTGGTACCATGTTAAGGGCGTATTGATGGTATGGGGGGAAGAAGGGCCACGCGAACAGCAGGCACATGCTGACTGTCGATAAAAGCAGGAACCTCTTTTCCAGGTCACGGGTGGACATTCCCATGTAGATGGCCAGGATGACGATGATCGTCAGTATCACCGGGAGCACCGCGAATATGTTGTTCCAGCTCGGATGGAGGAGATCGAGTCCTCCGCCTCCGGAATCGAAGCTGTCCATGCGGTTGAGTATGAACGCGAACGCCTGCGAGAAGTCCCCGCTCAGGGCAACCGGGATGAAGATGAGGGCGAACATGGCAACCCCTCCCAGTGTGGCCATTGCCAGGTCTTTCAGAACACCGCGGTCATTCCGATGTTTAGCCACGATGAATCCGATCATGAGAGGCACCAGGATCAGGGGGAACAGCTTCGTTATCCCGGCGAACACGATGCAGGCGCCGGCAAAGAAATTCTGGCCCCTGAGGACGCACGCGACAGAGAGGACCATGCCGAGTATGGACAGGGTCTCGAACATCCCCTGCATGGAGCTGTTCCAGATGGTCAGAGGGTTCAGGAACCAGAGGCAGAACGCTGTTAGGGCCAGGCGGTCGTCCTTGCCGAGGGATTTCACGATGCTGTACAGGGCGAACCCAACGACCAGATCCGAGATTATAAGCGGGGTCTTGTAGATGAGGTTGAACTCCGGGACGGTGATCCTGGAGTACGCGTTGTATATCGCCCCCGATGCTATATCGGGCACGATGACCCCTTGGACGTTCACATCCAGGGCGTTCATTATCGGGGTCAGAAACGCAAGTATGTACCCCCATGTGGGGGCATACCAGTAGTATCCCGTGTCGTAGAGACTCTCACCCATGTTGATCCCGTTTATCACGCCCGCCCACGAGGAGACATCATATGTCGCGGTGGTGAAAGGGGCGAGGGCGAACCTAACCGCCAGGCCGATCATGGCGGCTATCGCCAGAAATCTCATCGGCGTGAGCCTGAACGTCATGGTCATCTGTAGTATCTCTCCAGCAGCCTGTAGTAGAGTCCGGGCGAAACCATGAACAGGACGTTTGTCGCCGACAGAAGGAATCTGGTCTTCCTTCTGAAGACGAACATCCTGTTGTACTGCTTCTGCAACCCATCGTCGATGGTCAGGGGGGTGAGGACCCACGAGTCGATGTCGGGGTCGAACGTGTTGCCGAGCCCTGTAGGCACCTCATGGGTGCCGCTGCCGTCGAACCCAATGTTCTCCACCAGAGACCTTTTCGGACAGACTACGCTCATCCCGTTCATGCACTGGCAGTAGCAGAACTGCTGTTCCCAGTTCTTGTCCAGACACCCCTTCTCATAGAAGAGGGCGTCCAGGGTCATCGGGAGATCCATGTTCCACTCGTACAGTCTCCTGCGAGATCCGCGGTCGCGCATGGACTTCTTGTAGTCTGGCACATCCCAGCTGTATTTGTCCCAGCGGTCTTTCCATGTCCCCCATCCCCACGGGCATGCCCTGTGGACGAGATAGATGTCGCCCTGCACGTCTTCCAGGCATTTCAGCTCCGGAGAGTATCCGCTGACGGAGAACACGTAGTCCGCGCGTTCGTAGTAGTCCAGGCAGCGGTTCATGAACTCCAGGTAGTGGGTCGACGTGACGATGTCGTCCTCGACGACGATGATGCGGCCATGCCTCCCTATGACCTCCGAAACCGCCTGGACCATCGCTGGCCCCAGCGGGACGAAGTCCTCCTTGTCGACGACGGTGAACGATCCGAAGTGATTCGCGGCTTCGTATTCGCGGAGAACTTCTTTGGTGGCCTCCACTGCCGCTCTGTGACTCTCCTTGCCCGGCTTGCACGTGTAGGCGTACACATCCGTGTCAGCGGCGAGCGTGTTCGAGGCCAGCGCCTCGAGGACTCTCCGGGTGTGATCGGGGCGCGAGTAGGTGAACAGCATGACCGGCGCATTCATCGTTCGACCAACCGACAGCAGGGATATAAAGGGGTGGTAGAAGTCTTTCTGAATACCTGGCACACGTGACAGGTTTTCTGTCCATTCCGGCTGACGGTCCATGTCAGGGCCGCATGCTCTCGGTCGGCTCGGTATCAGCAGAGGGGGTGTCCGAGGCGTCTGGCGATTATCTGGGCGCAGAGGTGCAGGATGGACATGTGGGCGTCCTCGGCCTTCTGCATGTCGTTCACGGGGACGTGGACGGACACATCAGACATTTCGTCGAGTTTCCCTCCGGAGTATCCGGACAGACCGACCACCGTGTTGCCCAGGGATCTGAAGTACTCCACGACACGGACGATGTTCTTCGAGTTGCCGCTTCCCGAGATGGCAATGAGGATGTCATCCGGACGTACACGGCCCTGGGCCTGAACCAGGAACACGTCATCGTAGCAGATGTCGTTGGAGATGGCCATCATTGTCGCCACGTTGTCGTTCAGGCACACGAAACGGAATTTCCTCTCCTGGTACAGGGATATCCCCTTGTTGAAGTCGCAGACGATGTGCGAGGCGGTGGAGGCGCTCCCTCCGTTCCCGCATATGTAGACCGTGCCTCCACGCTCGTAAGCGTTCATGACGGTATCCACCATCTTCTCGATGGCATCTCTGTCTACGGCCATCAGAGCGGCATGAAGTTCAGTGAAGTACGAGTCTACCTCATCACGGACGGTCATGAGTCCCGGATAGTCTGTCATTATAAATCTGTACCGAGCCTTCCCGGTCGAAGCCGAATTCCATCTCCTTGCACTTAGCGGACATGACGTCGCGAACCTGGGCGCGGGCATCATCGGGCACATACAGGAGTATGAACCCGCCCCCTCCGGCGCCTAGAAGCTTTCCTCCCGTCGCTCCGTTCTCTTTCGCGGTTTCGAAGCACTGGTCGATGAATGCCGAGCTGATGCCGGAGGCCAGTTTCTTCTTGATCTCCCAGCTCTCATCCAGGATTTTTCCGAAGCGGTTAAAATCGCCGTCCTCCAGGCTCTTCTTGAGGTCATCCGTCATCCTGCAAAGCTTGAGCTGGTACTCCTCTGCGGATCCCGAGGTTATGTTCTTGCTCTGCTCGGTGAGGATGGAGGATGCCTTGCGGGTCTTGCCCGTGTAGAACATCATCAGGCTGGACTCCAGTTCGCGAAGGCCATCCTTCGTGACGTTCACCGGTTCGACCGTGACCCTCCCGTCCTTTTCGAACCTGTAGTACCTGAGGCCGCCGTATGCGGCAGCGTACTGATCCTGTTTGCCTATGGGTTCCCCCAGTTTCTCGATCTCGAGCCTGCAGGCCTCAGAGGCCAGCAGCTCCTTGTCGGATTCCATCCCGACGAAGGCTCTTATCGCGTGCAGGAGTCCGACGGAGAACGAACTGGAGGATCCGAGACCGGTTCCGGCGGGGACGTCGGCCATGCTGGTGATCTCGACAGGCCCCAGGCCGTAGTCCTTTATGCATTCGCGGAAGATGGGGTGGTTGATCATGTCGGGGGACTCGACGCGTTCTATGTCGGAGTACTTCAGGATGTACTTGTCCGGATAGAACGACTTGTGAATGGCCAGGTAGACGTACTTGTCGATGGCCGTGCTTACAACGCATCCGCCGTGCTTCGTGTAGAACGAAGGAATATCGCTTCCGCCACCACAGAAGCTCACTCTGAGGGGCGTCCTGGTCACAATCATGACCTTTCATCAGGACATTGATATTTAGGTTCTACGAACGAATCCTGCGATTCACAAACCTTTATATTCCCTCGGGGTTCGTCGGTCTCTCGTCTGATTCTGCCACCCTAGGCAGGCCCACGAACGGTGAAACACATGCCGGGAAGTTGCACCATAGTCATCCCAACCTACAACGAGGAGAAGAACATAGCCAACATAGCCAAGGCGATCAGGGCCGAGTACCCGGATTTCAAGATCCTCTTCATGGACGACAACTCCACCGACCGCAGCAGGGAGGAGGTAGAGGCGCTAGCTGACCCGCTGATCACGTTCTACGTCCGCGACCCGAACGCCAGGGGCCTCGGCGCATCCGTTCTGCAGGGGTTCGAGATCGCGGACACGGACTACGCGCTGTGCATGGACTGCGACTTCCAGCATCCGGTCTCCGCGCTCGCCGGCATCGTCGCAGAGATGGACAAGGGGGCCGACATCTGCGTAGGTCAGAGGAACAGCAGGATGGCCATGGGACTCAAGAGGACGCTCGGCTCGGAGCTGGTCGAGGTCTATTGCAAACTGTTCTTCATGATCCACCGCAAGCAGACCACCAAGGACATGATGAGCGGGCTTTTCGCCATACGCTGCGATGTGTTCCGTCCCATAATCCAGGGGAACTGGGACAACTTCGAGCTCCGTGGGTGGAAGGTGCTGATGGATCTGCTCAAATACGCCGACCGTCGCATGGATGTGCACTACTACAGGTACGACTTCGGAGAGAGGGCAGAGGGGGTCTCACATCTGAATCCGAAGGTCCCCATCATGACTTTCCACCAGCTGTGGGGGTTCGGGAAATTCACCGCCAAGATCGTCGCGAGAATTTATGGTGTGGACTACTACGAGATGTATCCGTCAGAGCGCAAACGATGATGGGGCGGGGCATATCGCAACATCGAATTTTAACATTCTTATTTAAATATAAGAAATCTAATCGCGTGCGTATGGCAGCCGATAAAATATGCTCTTCCTGTGGAAAGAGACTGGTTGGCAAGGGAAACACCTTCTTCAAGTGCCCCCGCTGCGGTGAGTACGAGATCGGAAGGTGCGACCAGTGCCGCGACCAGGGCGTTTCCTACGAATGCAAGAAATGCGGATTCATCGGTCCGTGAGGTGTTGAGATGGGACAGATCGCTGCAGCCTACGACCTGATGCCCGAGAGCACCGAGGTCGACCTCGACAACGTCATCGCCCAGCTCGGGGGAATCCTCCCCGCAGGAGTCAAGCTCCTGGAGACAAAGATCCTCCCCGTCGCCTTCGGACTCATGAAGGTCAACGCCGGATTCCTCATCGATGACTCCGACGAAGAGGTCGGTGGAAAGCTCGAGGACGCCCTCCGCTCCATTCCCGGAATCGAGAACGTCGAGTGCGTCTCAAACACAGTCGTCTGAGACGGCTCCAAACGTGGGGGAAACCCCACACGTTAAGAACAACGCCCCGCGGCGTCATCCGCGGGAACTTCTAATTCTTAAGGATGCTGTACATATGAGGTTCACTGCCGATTGTGCCCCATGTCTCATGAGGCGTGTCCTGTTTCAGTCCCGTCTCGAGGGGGGTGGACGCGAATTCGAGTCCGTGAAGGCCGCCGTAGATGCCCTCTCGGAGAGGATGGATCCGGACACGGCGTCCGTGGTCATAGCAACGGAGGTGCATTCCCGCTCCTACGCCGCGTTGGATTCCAGGGACCCGTACCGGGCCATCAAGGAGGAAGCGGACGAGGTCGCCGCCCCGTACGAGAGGATGCTGGAGGATGCTGTCGCGTCCTCGGACGACCCCCTCCGTGCCGCGGTGACGGCCGCCGTGGTCGGGAACATAATGGACTTCGGCGCAGGGACCGCCATCGATGATCCGAAGCAGTTCATGTCCGTCTTCGAAGGTATGATGGCGCAGGGCCTCGGGCATGACGACACCGATGCACTGCGTGACGAGCTCTCCCGTGTGCCCGGGGTCGTGTACATGTTCGACAACTGCGGGGAATCCCAGCTGGACAAGGTCCTCATAAGGCAGCTAAGGCGCATGGGCAAGCGTGTTGTGGCGGTGGTCCGCGGCGCACCGATCCTGAACGATGTGACCATGGATGATGCTCTGCGCATAGGCATGGACAGCGAGGTCGACAGGATCCTCTCAACCGGAAAGTTCTACATAGGCATCGACTGGGACGATGTGCCGCCGGAGCTGGCCGAAGAGATCCGCAAGTGCGGGCTGATCATCGCCAAGGGGATGGCGAACTTCGAGGCCACCTCGGACAGGCATCTGGACGTCCCGATAGTCCACATCCTCAGGACCAAGTGCCGTCCGGTGGCCGATGCGATGGGCGTTCCGATGGACATAAACGTCGTGAAGATGGTGAGGCCGGAGGAGTGATCCCATGGTAGGGAAAGTCAGACAGGCAGTGGTGATGGTCGGAGGGAAGGGCACGAGACTTCTTCCACTGACGGAGACCCGTCCGAAGATAATCCTCCCCGTGGCAGACCGTCCGTGCCTGTGGTATCTGCTGAGATCTCTGGCAAGGGCGGGAATAGAGGAGGTTATCCTCGCCTGCGGATACAAGTCCGAGCAGATGCGGGACGCCATCGGGGATGGTTCCGACCTGGGGCTGGAGATAACATACTCGTACGAGGACGAGCCGATGGGCACCGGAGGGGCAATGAAGCTGGTGGAGGACCGCCTCGATGATGTGTTCGTCGCGGCCAATGGGGATGTTTTCGCATCCATCGACATAGCTTCCGAGATCAGAGAGCACCAGAGGTCGGGAGCTTCGGTCTCCATTTCGCTGACACCGGTGGAGAATCCCTGCGAGTTCGGGATAGCGAGGGTCCAGCCGGACGGTCGCATAACCGAGTTCAAGGAGAAGCCCAGGCCGGAGGAGGTTTTCTCCAACCTCATAAACGCCGGTGTTTACGTCATTGACAAGTCGGTTCTGGGATTCGTGCCCGAGGGGGCGTTCTACGACTTCTCAAAGGACCTCATCCCGAAGCTCATGGCGGACGGCCACCGCATTCAGGGGTTCCAGATCGATGGGATCTGGATGGACGTTGGCAGGCCGCACGACCTTCTGGGTGCCAACCTCGCCGTTGCCTCTGAGGAGTTCGCAGGCAGGACGTGGGACGTCGTTGATTCCGAGGTCCGCGGCTCATTCTACATGGGCGACGGGTCCAGGGTCATCGGATCCAAAGCGAGTGAATCCGTCGTTCTGGCGGGTTCCGACGTCATAGGGTCGGAACTCGATCATGTGCTGGTGATGGGCGGATGCATCGTGGAAGGCGCCAGACTCGAGAACACGATCCTCGGATGTGGATGCAGGATCGGCGAGGGGGCCGTCGTGAGGAACGCCGTTCTGGCCGACGGCACGGTTGTCGGTCCGGGCGAGGTCGTGGACGAGGGAAGGAAGGTCTGAGTCAGAGCTTCTTCGTGGTCTTTATCGGCTCCCAGACGCTCATGCGGTCCTCTCCCCGCTTCACGTGCTCCTCCGCCTCCTTCCTGGATTTGAGTTCCAGTCTGACGGCGTAGAGCATCTTGAACGGGTGGAATCCGAGGTCGTGGACGGTCCCCATCATCGCCTTGACCACGTATTTCCTGTTCCAGGACGGTATGTCGTAGTCGTGCATCTGCTTCATGGTGCACTCCCCGATGTTCACCCTGAGCCTCTGTTTGTAGAAGTCCTCCTCGGTGTCGGGGCCATGGTTGAGAATGGTCGCCTCGGGCGCGTAGACGCACTTGTATCCGGCCTGCTCCAGGCGCATCCTGATCAGATCCTCGTCGGACTGCATGTCCGTGGGGAGACGGGTGCCGATGTCCCTGAATGCCACAAGCTCCCCGATCTTGGGGTATATCAGCGCGAGGTTATGGTGCATGGACCACAGCATGTGGGTTGCGAAGCCCACCTTGGATTCCTTGTCATTGGTAGGCACCGGGTGTCCGCCGACCATCCCCACCTGTTGGTCGAAGAACGGCTCGACCAACTTGTAGAGGGAGTCCCTGGTCATGAACACGTTGTCCGCGTTGTACATGGCCACGATGTTGCACGTCTTGTGGTCCAGGTAGCAGTTGATCGCCGAGTTCTTGCCCTCACGCTTCTCCTGGGGCAGGAGAATAAGGTTGTCGTACTCCGTCATCAGGCTACGAACTATTTCGTCCGTCCCATCGGTGCTCCCGCTGGAGACCACAAGGACCTCCTTCACGTTGACGTCGCGGGTGTCCTGATCATAGATGGAGCGTATGCAACGCTCTATGTTCTGGGCCTCGTTGTAGGCGCAGATTCCGATTGCGATATCCATTTTATCGGTCGAGGACTCTGTCATGCGATCCGAACCACGAATTCGCACGTGTATGTTCTATATAGTTTGTTCGCGGAGAAGGCGGAGCGGCGATGCTGCGGCCCGGGGCGGCATCCGTACCCGGCAGGACGAGGCCATGCTCCCCAGGATAGAGCCAAATAATGCGACCCCGTTCGGAGTCTGGGAAATATGCACGTCATCTCACTCATTGTCAAAAACGAATTCGGCGTCATGCAGAGGGTCATGGGCGAGTTCACACGCAACAAGATCAACGTCGAGACCATCGTCGTCGGGAAGTGCGAGCTCCCCGGGAAGTCCAGGATGGTCCTTTCCGTCATCAGTCACGATGCGGCGTTGACCGCCATAGGGAGGCTGCAGAAGCTCCAGGACGTCTACGAGGCTGTGTTGATCCCGGAGAGCGGGCAGTCGGCGTACGCGCTCCTCTCCACGTCCAACGGAAACGTCGGCGTCGTCGGAGGTTCCGATCAGGTCGAGGAGCTGATCGAGAGGAGCAAGCCCGAGCACTACGTCAAGGCTCTCAACGCGCTCTGAGACGTCTCCTCAAACACTCTTCCCCTGCAGGACGTCCTCCAGCAGGGGTATGTACCTGTCCCACGTGTACCTCTCCGCCTGGGCTCTTGCCTTGGACGCGAGGTCGTGTCTCAGCGAGTCATCGTCCAACAACCTGTTGATCCCGTCGGCGATGCTCTTCGGATCCCCGGGCGTGACCGCGATTCCGGCGTCTCCCACGGTGTCCGGGAGCCCGTTTGCGTTCCCATACACCAGAGGCCTTCCGTAACCCAGCACCTCCAGTGCCGCGAGTCCGAACGATTCGAAAATAGACGGCATGACGAACATCCTGCAACCGCGCATCAGGCTGTCCTTCTCCTCCTCGGTGACGTATCCGCGGAACTCCACGCGGTCCAGGATGCCGAGTCTCTCGGCCTGCTTCTGCAGGTTCTTGGCCTCGGGACCCTTTCCGCAGAGTATCAGCCTACAGTCCACGTCGACCATCGCCTCCATGAGGCTGTCCAGGCCCTTTGTTTTGACCAGCCTGCCGAGCGACAGGATGTAGTCCCCCTCGGGGGTGTCCCGCACCGGTGGCAGGTCCAGGCAAGTCGGGATCGTCGTCATGCGCTCTGCCGGGATGCCCCTGCGGGCGAGGTCTCCTTTGACGTAGTCGCTGACGCAGATGATGTGGTCGAAGGTGTCCAGGGTTTTGCGGAAAATGTTGTCGTTGATCTCGGAGAACTTCCCCACCACCCCTGTGCCCTCGCCCCACATGTTGTGGTAGGTGAACACCTTGTGTCCGTCGTATCTTCCAAGGTCCTTGTTGTAGGACGGCGCCCAGCGGTAGTTGTAGTTGACCGTGTCGGCGTCCAGGGACCGCAGGGCCTCCAGGACACCTTCCGACGAGATGAACGGCGGGTTGTATATGTTGATGAAACGCGATTTCAGACGCACGATCCTGTATCCGTACTCTGTGGTCTCCTCCTCTGCCGTGTCAGGGAGGCGGCCGGTCAGCACGGTCACGTCGTGTCCCCTCTCGGCGAGCAGTCTTGCCGTGTCGTGCATGCGCGTCTCTATCCCTCCGTGCAGAGGGTAGAAGAACGGATTTACATCTACGAACCTCATCATTCCAACCCCGATCTTCTCTTCTTGACGAAAGAGGCTACGACGCTTATGATTATGATGGTGAATATGAAGACCAGCGTGACCGTCTGTGCCTCGTCGGAACCCAGGTAGTTCAGGAAGAATCCGCTGGCGAGCGCGATGACGCCGTACTTCAGTATGCATCCCAGGGTGATGTAGAACGCGCAGACCTTTGGCCTCCAGCTCTTGATCAAGGCGATGAAGGCGCCGAGGAACGGGATCATCGGTGCCACGCGGTTCACCAGGATTATGCGTTCATCGCTGACCACCAGGAAGTCGATGTACTTCTCAGCGATCCTGGAGACCCTCTCCGGTACCCGTATGTGTTTGACAACATAGTACAGGGTGAAAATACCTATGAGCTCGGCAAGTATGGCGGCCAGGAGCAGGGTCCCACCGAACCAGACTGTGGGGCACTGTCCCAGTGCGAGGACGAAGAACAGCTCGGGGAGAGTCGGGAACAGCAACGCATCTATCAGGAAGAGGAGAAAGATGCATATTACCACACCCTCCAGCCCCATGCCTCCGAACAGGCCGAACAGCCAGTCGCCCAAGCTCATCTGCCGTCTTTCCCCTTCTTGGTCTCGATGGCGAGCTCATACGCCCGCAGGTACTTCTCGACAGATCTCTGCCTGGAGTTCTCGCGGGCGGTCCTGTACGACGCATCCCTGACCTTCTCCGGAGCCGAGAGCGCACGTCTCATGGCCTCAGCGCATCCGGACTCGTCATCGAACAGGTAGCCGTTCACGCCTTCGTGTATTATTTCGGTGAACGCGCGCCCGTTGCGACAGGCAACGGTCTTCCCGGAGGCCATCGCCTCGAGGATGGTCAGGCCCTGGGTCTCGAACTTGGATGCGGACACGGCGATGTCTGCCGCATTGTAGAACCTGGGCAGTTCGTCGTCGGGCACGAACCCGGCGAAGATGACCTTGTCCTGCAGGCCCAGCTCGTCCACCAGCTTTTCCATGTCCGCCTTCGCGGGACCCTTCCCGGCCACCAGGAGCACCGCGTCCATGTCGGCCATCGAGCGTATGACCATGTCGAGCTCCTTCTCATAGGATATGCGTCCGACGTGGATGATCACCTTCTTCCCCACAAGCCCGTACCTCTCCCTGATGTCTTCGCTCGGTATCCCGGGACGGAAGACGTCGGTCTTGGCGCCGGTCGGTATGGCCATCATGTTCTTGGCATGGACCCTCCTGGCTCTGAGCTCCTCGCCGATGCACTCGGTGGGGGTGACGACCACGTCCACCCTCTTGGCAACCTGCCTCAGGTATATCCAGATGAGGCGGTCCAGAACCTCGGGGGGCAGCTTGATCGGGGAGTAGTACTTGGCGGCGTCGTCCACCATGGTGTGGAACGTCATGACGGTGGGGAGACCGAGGGTGTGGCCGCAGATCAGCCCGCGGAGGGCCATGGTGGCCACGCCATGGATGTGTATTACATCCGGGTCGATCTCCTTCAGGATCTCGATCTTGTTGGACGGGTATATGGGCACGTAGTACTCGTCGTAGCTCTTGAAGCGGACTGCCGGGAAGTAGTATACCCCTTTCTGCCTGTATTCGGGCTCAGGCTCCGGGGCTATGATGAAGACCTCGTGTCCCAGCGCCTCCAGGGACTCCTTGAGAATGGTGACCCCTGCGACGACGCCGTCCCTCGTGGGGTACCAGCTGTCCGTCATCATCGCGATCCTCATGAGGACGGCCAACAACGTCGGCTGATATTAACCTTGACTCAGACCGTGTGGGTGTTTCCGTTGGTTCCGTAAAAACGTTTAATCTGATACATCGATACACAACATATGGGGGATGAGGTAAGGGCCGCTGCCGTGTTCGGATGGATTCGTACCCATCCTCTGATGTCCATTATCTCTATTGGGTTGTTGGTCAGGGCGGTCGTCGCCGTTCTGTTCACGTACTGTTATGACGTGTCGACATGGGCGACCGTCATCGCGAACATGCAGGCGGGTGCCGGCCTATTCGAGCTTCCGGGATACTATTACACTCCGATTTGGGGATACTTCATCTCATTCATCGGAATGGTCGGTAACTTCCTGTTCGGGATCGACGTCTTCGGGACGCAGATCGACTCCCTGGTTCCAATCCAAGGGGTCGCATGGGACTACTACAAGGTGCTCATCACCTACAACAGCTTCAACGTCTTGTTCAAGGTGGCCTTCACCCTTGTGGATCTGGCTGTGTCGTACCTCCTCTACAGGATCGTCCGCTCGCTCACAGGGGACTCCACCAAGGCGGCAGTCGCGTTCGGCCTCTGGTTCCTCTGCCCCCTGGTCGTGTACACGTCATGCGTTCAGGCGATGTTCGATTCGATCTCCGTTCTGTTCATGGTTCTCACCGTGTACATGCTCCTGAACAGGAACTACCTGCTGGCAGGGATGTCGTTCTCCGCCGCGGCCTTCTCCAAGTTCTTCCCTGCCTACCTGATTTTCATCTTCCTGGCGTACGTCATCGCCTCCAACCGCGGGAACAGGCGCGAGTGTGTCGTCTCCGTCGCATCGTCGGTCATCGGGGCCTCTGTCATGCTCCTTGTCATCTTCATCCCGGACATCCTCAACGGCACGTTGGAGGAATCGTTCGGATTCATATTCAACCGCATAGAGTCCATAGAAGGCGAATCCGACGGGATATGGGATGCGATCTCGTCCAACGGCTACACGGTTGTGCTGTTGTTGCAGCCGGCGGTGTTCCTGATACAGGTGGTCCTGGCATACTATCTGCAGAAATCTGATCCCGACGGCCTCGACAGGAGGTTCATCGGGTACTGCCTGTTGGGGTCCGCGGCCGTGTTCCTCTGGACGCCTGTCCCGTCCTATCTGCTGATCGTGGTGCCGTTCCTGATCTGTCACTTCCTGGTATCCGACAGGCGCTACCGCTACTCGCTGGTGGCAATGTTCGCAATACCCGTCGTGTACGCGTTAGTGCTGCAGAACTACGGGATACTGTTCCAGGCCGATGCCTTCCTGGGTTTCGTCTCGAGCGAGACGATAGTCGGAGGGATCGAATGGCTGAACCAGGTCAACGTCCTGGGGATGACCAACCAGTCGGCGCTCAACCTGGTGTTCGGGGCCCTGGAGACGTTGGCCATATACTCGGTTTTCATAACGTACATATCCATTCGTCGTGCGGACAGGAGGTCGGGTGCGAATGGTGCGTCGTGATGCAGCAGTGGCGATCCTGGTCGTGATGGTGGCCGTGATGGTGGTCGGGGAGGTCGCGGTGTACTACGTCAACCCCTATTCGTACGGTAGCAACGTCTACGAATCGGAAGGTGGGCTGGAGTACTCGGTCGAATCCTCGGGGGCGTCCGAGTTCAGGGTCATAGAGCTGGATCCCGGATCCGTGGGGCCAATCGAGAGGTTCTACGTCTATTTCGATCCGGATTACGGGACCATCGGATTGCCGGATGCGGAGGGCAGCATAGACGCCCTGGTTCTGGACCTGGAGATACACGGGGTCGATGCCACCATCGTCGATGCAGCCGCCCTGAGGGACGTAGTCGAGAACGTGGAACCGTGCGGCTCTTGCATCATATTCATAACCGGCGCGATGCCCAGCACCGTCTACGAAGGCGTATCGGGCGATCCGATACTGAACTGGACGGCTTCCGGAGGGGCACTTTATTGGCTGGGCGAGACCCTCGGCAAGTATGTCGGAAACCAGGACGGCTCCGTAAGGGAGGTCGACGAGTGGTGGACGCTCTTCTACGGGGAGGGGTGTTTCAACGATAGCGATGACAGCGTCATCGGGGACGTCAGGGGCGATCCGCTGGGAGAGTCGATCTGCGTGAGAAGCTCCAGCGTGCAGTTCGGGATGTCCACGTCCGTGCCGGATTCCAAGCACATAGGCTACGTGTCGGACACCGGTTACGGATCGGTCGGGTTGGCTAAGTACGGGTCGGGGATGCTGTGCGTCATCGGCGGCTATTTCGACGACGACACTCGCAGCGACCTGGTGCAGACGGTCTCGTCGAACGTCACATACGATTCCGCGGTGATCCTCGACCAGGTTGTGAATGTTAGGGGAGGCACCACGACCGGCTCGCTGGAGGAGTCGGCGGGAGCAGTCGTGTACATATTCTGCGGAGGATACTTCTCACCCTATGGTGCCAGGTACATACTGTGACTGTGACATGTGCCAGATTCCATTTTTCTAGTCTAAATGGCTGAAACCAATATATATCACGACTCCGTAGCCGTGTTTACGTCGAGGGATGCGTGTTGAAACGCAGGCTCCGAGAGGAGTTTTCGGCATCCGCTACCAAGCGGTCGGTGTGAAAATGGATGGGATTCATTTCAGGGCAAGGGCACCTCTGAGACTAGGTCTTGCAGGGGGAGGTACGGATGTGGAGCCATACGCATCGAAGAAAGGCGGTGCGGTATTCAACACGACCATCAACAGATACGCCTACTGTACGATTACACCCACAGACGACCACTCGATGTCCGTCCATTCCACGGATTACGGGAAGTTCCAGGCCCCTCTCGACGGCGGCCCTCTCAAACTCGACGGGAACATGGACCTCATCAAGGCGGTCACGAACCACTTCGAGATAACCGACGGATTCAGGATGTTCCTCCAGTCGGAGGCACCCCCAGGCTCGGGTCTCGGAGGTTCCTCCACGGTCATCGTGTCCATCATCGCGGCCATCTGCGAATGGCAGGGCATCAAGCTCACAAGCATGGAGATGGCTCAGCTGGCATACAAGCTCGAGAGGGAGGAGATAGGCCTCAAGGGCGGGAAGCAGGACCAGTACGCCGCGGTATTCGGCGGTTTCAACTTCATGAAGTTCAACAAGTACGGTGTCAACGTCAACAGGGTCAGGATCCCGGAGGACACCGTCAACGAGCTGCAGTACTCGTCCCTTCTTTGCTACACCGGAAACCCCCGCGAGTCCGCCACCATCATAGAGAGCCAAGTGGACAAGTTCAACAAGGGCCAGAACGAGGTGGCCCTGGACAAGACCAAGGAGATCGCGACATCGATGGTCATCGCCCTGGAGAAGGGGGACATCGTGTACGCGGGCCAGCTCCTCCACGAGGCATGGGAGTACAAGAAGCAGTTCTCCAACAAGGTGTCCAATCCACAGATAGACGCACTGTATCAGGCGGCAATGGACGAGGGCGCCATCGGCGGGAAGGTCTCCGGAGCGGGAGGTGGCGGTTTCATGTACTTCATATGCAGATACGACCGCAAGTACAGCGTCGCCAAGGTGCTCCAGAACATGGGCGCCAGGGTGGTGGACTATATGTTCGAACCCGAGGGAGTCATCTCCTGGAGGTATCCCAATGAATGATGCCATCAAAGCCGAGCTCCAGAGGAGCGCAGACACAATTGCGAATATCGACCCCTCGCAGATCCGCAGGGCAGCAGATGTCCTCATAGAGGCGTTCAGGAACGGGAACCAGGCAATCTTCATGGGTAACGGCGGATCCTCCGCGGATGCGCAGCACATCGCGGCGGAGTTCTCCGGCAGGTACATGCTGGAGCGTCCGGCGCTTCCCGGCGTGTGCCTCTCCAACATCGCCCCTGTCACCGCGATCGGCAACGACTACAGCTACGACCTGGTGTTCAAGAGGCAGGTCGAGGGCATATGCAGGAAGGGCGACGTGGTCATCGGCATGTCCACCTCCGGCAACTCCAAGAACGTCATACTGGCGATGGAGGCGGCGAAGGAGCGCGGCGCGGTGACGATGTCGTTCACCGGGGACGGCGGGAAGCTCAGGGAGATCGTCGACGTCGCGGTGGTAATACCGTCCAAGGAAACCCCCCGCATACAGGAGGGTTACCTGTGCGCGTGCCATACCATGTGCGGCATCGTCGAAAGGGAGATGTTCGGGCAGCGAGCTGTGTTCATCGACAGGGACGACACCGTAGCCAAGGACATCCCGTACTGCAGCGATCCGGATCTCTTCGAGGTGTACGACTTCGTTCCGGCGGCCATCAAGCGCCTGAACGATGCAGGGTTTCTCGTCATAATCATCACCAACCAGTCTGGGCTAGGTCGCGGCTTTTTCGACGAGGAGACCCTTGGACGCATACACGACAAGCTCAGGAGGAGCGTGGAGGCCGGCGGCGGGCACATAGACGACATATTCTTCTGCCCCCATACCCCGGAGGACCATTGCTCGTGCAGGAAGCCGGAGATCGGCATGGGTCTCGCCGCCATCGCCAAGCACGGAATCGATCCCAGGAGATCGTTCATGATCGGCGATCACGAGAAGGACATGGAGTTCGGCAGGCGTCTCGGGTGCAGGGGCATCCGTGTTTCGCGGGACTTCACCTTCGCTGATGCGGTCGACGAACTGCTGAGAACCATGGACGACTGAAATATACACTAAAAATGTGTATATATCGAAACAATCGTGCACTCTTTCATCAGGGGACCTAACGTCTCCTTACCGATTGCCACCAAGGTGATTTCATGGACAAGACGGAAAAGATTTGGCTGAACGGCAAGCTCGTCAATTGGGAGGATGCGAAGGTTCACGTCCTCGCTCACGCCCTCAACTACGGGACAGGTGTCTTCGAGGGCATCAGGGTCTACCACACCCCCAAGGGAATGGCCATCTTCAGGCTCAAGGACCATGTCCAGAGGATGATGGACGGATGCAAGATGATGGGTATCGACCTGGTGTTCGACGGCAAGGCATACGGGTTCGAAGACCTCTGCAACGCCATCAAGGACGTCGTCCGCGCCAACGGCGAGATGGTCGATTATGTCAAGCCCTGCGTCTTCCTCAGCGGAGAGGAGGTTGGACTCAACCCCGTCGGTGTCCCCGTGTCCATGGCAATCACCTGCGTCCACATGGGCAACTACCTCGGAACTGGATCCGACGCCGGGGCCAAGCTGATCACGTCCTCCTGGCAGAGGCCCGACAACCTCTGCGGACCCGCCGGGGCCAAGGTCAACGGATCATACGTCGCATCCACGCTCGCCAAGAGGGAGGCAGTCAGCCAGGGGGCCAACGAGGCCGTCATGCTGAACTCCGTCGGGCATGTCGCGGAGTGCACGGGGGAGAACATCTTCATGTACCTGCAGGGCCAGATCGTCACCCCCGCATCCGCCGAGAGCATCCTCAACGGAATCACCAGGCGCTCCATCATCCAGGTCGCCAAGGACATGGGCTACGATGTCCTCGAGACAGAGGTCTCCAGGTTCATGCTGATGTCCTCGGATGAGGTCTGGATGACCGGGACCGCGGCGGAGATCGCCCCCGTCACCAGCCTGGACGGCAGGCCGGTCGGCGACGGCAAGGTCGGCAAGGTCGCCACGAGCATCCACGCCAAGTTCCATGACATCGTCACCGGCAAGGACCCCAAGTACGAGGCCTGGCTGGACTACGTAAACTGATCCACCAATCCCGCCCCCGGGTCAGGGGGCGGGTCCTTTCCGAACAGCAGTTCGATTCCCAGGACCGAGCAAATCGTTATATCCCGTTCCCTGTTGGTTGTATCGTGTTCCAGATCAAGACTCTAGTCGCCACGTCTCTGGCAGTCTCCACGGCAATGGCAGTCGTAGCTCTGCTCATGGGCGACTGGATGTGGTTCGTGGTCGATCTCCTGAGCATCATGCTCCTGATCCTGCCCTACTACAAGGACGTGGGCTACTACTACAACAGGAGGATCGTCTGGATGACGATGGTGGCTCCGGCCCTGGTCGTGGGCTACTACCTGTTCGACCATCTGGTCTTCCCGGTCGGGGACTTCACGCTCCTGGACGTCTCGTATTCGGAATACATAAATGCGGCATTCCAGGCGCTCCAGTGCTTCACCTCCGGGTTCATGCTGGCCGTCCTGATGGACAGGTCCTTCGGCATGACCCTGACGAAGAGGTGGATGGTGCTGTTCGCCATGATGATTTCCCTGGCGGTGTCTGTTCTGGACCTGTTCTTCATGTTCGTCAACCTCTACGTCGGCGGCTACCCGGTATTCAACGGGGACTTCCAGCACGGTGAGGAGAGGTATTCGAACAGGCTCCTGATCGTGTCCCCCTTCGTCGCGACGTTCGCATCCGCCGTATACGCAATCATTGCGGCCAAGATGGTGAAGCATCACAACAAGAGCGAATTCACGCAGTCCGTGGAACTCCGCAGGCCTGCGACCCCCAAGCAGAGGCCCGACCGCTCATGCTCCCCGAAGGAGTACAAGCCCGTCCACGTCCCCGACAAGGGGTGGGGGCTTGACGATGCCATATGCATCGTCGCCTGCGTGGTGATCCTCGGGATGAGCATCCTGTCCGTGTCCGCGGGGTTGAAGATGACGTACGAGGTCAACACGGGCGTATTCTGCGGCCTGTTCTGTCTCGTACCGGTCGCGCTCAAGCACGCTCATATCATAACGTTGCCGAAGACGTTCATCATCGCCATAGCGGTGGCCATATTCCTGCACGCATACGGTGTGCTGTTGCTGAGGTACGATGTGCTGGTCTACTACGACACAGTCACCCACACAGTCTCGTCGGTGGTGGTGTCGATGTGCGTGTACTACACCCTCATGTGCTACCACGCCTACTCCAACGGCAAGGTGAACTTCTCAGGTTGGACGATGTCCATATTCGTTGCGGTCATCATGATGGGCTTCAGCGCATACTGGGAGGTCTTCGAGTACATCGTGGACATAGGTTTCGGAACCAACATGCAGTACAGTCCGTTCGACACCCTGAGGGACATGCTCGCCAACACGTTCGGCTCGCTGTGCGTCTCTATAACGGTGGGCTTCTATCTCAGGTCCCATGATCTCAGGGAGATTGTGAAGTCGTTCCAACTGCACCCGAGGCTGATGGCCTTTATCCAGGACCCGTTTGGCGAGAATAAGCGCGTGGAGTGACGGATTCGTTCGTTGTGGGATCCGGGTCGCTCGGACATTATAAATACAATCACCCGTTAGTGCGGGACGCTCTCCAAGAGCCGATGAATGATGAAGGCGCGTTGGTGCGTCTGAAAGAGGTAATTGAAATGTCTGTATTTGTGAAGTTTGAGACACCCAAGGAACTCTCCGACAAAGCCTACTCCCTCGCCGAGATGGCCAGGGACGGTGGAAAGATCAAGAAGGGAACCAACGAGGTCACCAAGACCGTCGAGCGCGGCGCTGCCGCCATCGTCATCATGGCAACCGACGTCGAGCCCCCGGAGATCCTCGCCCACATGCCCGCTCTCTGTGAGGAGAGGAACGTGCCCTACGTCTACGTTCCCAGCAAGATCGAGCTCGGAAAGGCCATCGGACTCGACAAGCCCGCAGCCTCCGTCGCCATCACCGACGTTGGAAAGGGAAAGGCCATCTGCGACGAGATCGCCCAGGCAGTCCAGGCACTCAAGAACTGAGGTGAGCTGAATGGTCGACACAGACAGCATCCCCTCGGAGGTTGTCGAGATCATCGGAAGGACCGGGATGACCGGAGAGGCCACCCAGGTCAAGGTCCGTGTGCTCGACGGCCGTGACAAAGGAAGAATCATCACCAGGAACATCATGGGTCCCGTCAGGATGGGAGACATCCTCATGCTGAGGGAGACATCCAGAGAGGCCAGGAAACTCGGAATGAGGTGATTGGCATGGTGGACACAACTAGGAAATGTTCCTTCTGCGGCGCATCCATCGAGCCTGGAACTGGCAAGATGTTCGTCAAGAAGGACGGCACCATTCTGTTCTTTGACACCAACAAGTGCTACAAGAACATGATCGAGCTGAAGAGGGTCGCGAGGACCACCGAGTGGACCGAGAAGGCCGCCATTGAGAAGGCCGCCAGGCTCAAAGCAGCCGAGAAGAAGGAGGAGTGAACATGGCCATGGAGCAGACCTACCTCATGGTGAAGCCCGACGGAGTCCAGCGTGGACTCTGCGGCGAGATCCTCTCCCGCTTCGAGAAGAAGGGACTCAAGATCGTCGCCATGAAGATGATGGTCATCTCCAAGGAGACGGCGGAGAACCACTACGGGGAGCACAAGGGCAAGCCCTTCTTCCCCTCCCTGATCTCCTACATCACCTCCGGCCCCGTCATGGCCATGGTGCTCGAGGGAGAGAACGCGGTCTCCGTCTGCAGGGGAATGATGGGCAAGACCAACCCCGCTGAGTCCGCACCCGGAACCATCCGCGGCGACTACGCCATGGTCACCGGAATGAACATCATCCACGGATCCGACTCGGTGGAGTCCGCCAAGAGGGAGATCTCCATCTTCTTCAAGCCCGAGGAGCTCGTCTCCTACGACAGGACCGCCGACAAGTGGATCTACGAGTGATTCGGCACCTAAACCATTTTCATCCCAAACCCCTTTATTATTGTGTAAACAGGTGGCGGACATGGCGATTAGACAACCGGTTGTCAGTGTCCTTGGTCATGTTGACCACGGCAAGACGAAGCTCCTCGACCGCATCAGAGGCACTTCCGTCCAGGCCCGCGAGGCAGGGGCGATCACACAGCACATCGGTGCCACCGAGGTCCCGATAGAGCACATATACAAGGTCTGCAAGCAGCTGATCGGGAACAAGAAGTTCGACGTCCCCGGGCTGCTGTTCATAGACACGCCCGGCCACCACTCATTCACCACCCTCAGGGCTAGGGGCGGATCCCTGGCGGACATCGCCGTCCTTGTGATCGACATCAGGGAGGGACTCATGCCCCAGACTATCGAGTCGATCCGCATCCTGAGGCAGTACAAGACGCCGTTCGTCATTGCCCTGAACAAGATCGACACCATACAGGGATGGATCAGCGAGGAGGGCAGGCCGTTCATCCTCGCCGAGAAGGTCCAGCAGGAACACACCCTGGCCGCATTCAACGACAAGCTCTACACCGTCATCGCCCAGCTCGCCGATCAGGGCATTTCCGCGGACAGGTACGACCGCATAGACGACTTCACCAAGGCCGTCGCCCTGGTCCCCATCAGCGCCAAGGAGGGGGAGGGAATACCCGATCTGCTCCTGGTCCTCATAGGGCTGGCCCAGCGCTTCCTGGAATCCCAGCTGGAGAAGGGGGAGGGCCCCGGCAAGGGGACCATCCTGGAGATAAAGGAGGAGCGCGGCCTGGGCAAGACGCTGGACATGATCCTGTACTCCGGGACCCTGAAGAAGGGCGACACGGTCGCCATGGGGACCCGTGGCGCACCGGTCATCACGAAGATCAAGGCCATCCTCAAGCCCAAGCCGTTGGACGAGATACGCGACCCGAGGGACAGGTTCGACTCCGTGAAGGAGCTGCATGCCGCCGCGGGGGTCAAGATCTCCTGTCAGAACTGCGAGGGCGTCATCGCCGGTGCCCCGATCATTGTCGTGAAGGGTCCCAACGACCCCGCCATCAAGGCTCTCCAGGAGGAGACCAGCATCAAGATCGAGACCCAGGAGAAGGGCATCACCATCAAGGCCGATGCCATCGGTTCCCTGGAGGCCCTCGCCTACGAGGCGAAGGAGCACGACATCCCCATACGCAAGTACGGGGTCGGAGAGATCACCCGCAGGGACATCGTCGAGGCCGCCTACGGTGACAAGAAGAACTGCGTCATCCTCGGATTCAATGTCACCATGTCGAAGGACGCCGAGGCGGAGTTCGCCAACCACGATGAGATGAAGGTCATGACGAACCAGATCGTCTACCAGCTCATCGACGACTACATCGAGTGGGTCGAGGACAGCAAGAAGAAGACCGACACGGACAAGAGGTCGGAGTTCTCCTTCCCCGCCAAGTTCAAGATCCTCCCCAACTGCGTGTTCCGCGTCAGCAAACCCGCGATCGTCGGTGTGAGGGTCCTCGCTGGCAGGATAAGGCCGGGCGAGAACCTGCTCGGTTCCGACGGTCGCGACGCCGGGAGGATCAAGAGCATCCACACCGGCGAGGATGCCCTGAAGGAAGCGAAGCAGGGTGAGGAGGTCGCCGTCGCCATCGAGGGAGTCACCGTCGGAAGGCAGATCGAGGAGGACGACATAATCTACGTCGATCTCATCGAGTCCGGGTACAAGCAGCTCCTCGGGTTGGAGCTCAACGATGACGAGAAGATGGCGATGGAGGAGACCGTCGTCCTCAAGCGTAAGGATGACCCGTTCTGGGGAATGTGATCCCTTAACATGACGTTCCTCACAGACCAGGTGATCGCCTACGTCACCTTCGTGCTCCCGATCTGGGTGCCGTTGCTCATCGTGGACGTCCTGGCGCTCATAATCCTCATATTCATCGAGAGGCTGGATCCAAGGTCGCTGATTTTCTGGATCACGATGATAGTGATCCTGCCGTTCGCAGGCATAGTGCTGTTCTTCGTGTTCGGGTCGACTTTGTACGCCAGATGGCGGTTCAAACGGAAATCCGAGGATGACGAGCGCTTCTTCTCAGACAGCGCATCGTTCCAAGACGGGGACGAGAGCGTCATGCAGGCATCCCTGCATGCGCTCGGTGCGGATGTCCGCACCAAGGGGAACCTGGTGAGGTTCCGCTGGGAGAGGTCGGAGTTCATATCCGAAATGATCTCGGATCTCGATTCTGCGACGGAGTCCATCTACATAATGGCCCGTCGCATGCCCTCCGATCTGGAGGGGGTTTTCGAGACTCTCATCAAGAAGACGAAGCAGGGTCTCGACGTCAGGGTGATGACGTCCACGCTGTGGTTCGGTCGGACTCGCGGGGTCCGCAAGCTCAAGAAGGCCGGAGCCAGGTTCTGCACCTTCCACAACCCGCTATACTCCGCGTTCATGAAGAAGTCGGCCTGCCGCAACATGCGCACGTTCATGGTGGTGGACGGGGCGGTGGCCTATGAGGGTCGCGGTGCTGGGGTGAGGCTGGAGGGCCCCTCGGCCGAACGCCTCGAGAGGAGGTTCCGTGCCGACTGGCTTCACGGGTCGGGCGAGGACATGGGGGTGCGCAAGGGCGCCATCGCGCCGATGAAGAACGGGGTCGACGTCCAGATAGTCTCCGATGGGCCGGATCTCTACGAGTCCAGCCCGATGATGACATGCTATTCGGACCTGATCGGAGGGGCCAGGGAGTCATTGTACATGTCCTTCCCCTACCTGATGCCCAACGACGAGCTCTACTCCGCGGTCAAGCTGGCGGTGCTATCGGGGGTCGACGTCAGGATACTGCTCCCCAGGAGGAGCAGGCGCTGGTATCAGTCCTGGAACTCGCTGGCCGCCGCATACCCGCTGATGCTGGCTGGTGTCCGTGTGTACTTCGTCGACAGGTCGATGGCCAAATGTCTGATGGTGTCGGACAGCAAGGTTCTTTGCTTAGGGTCTTCCGATTTCACTACAAGGGCACTGGACTTCGATTTCAATACCAGTGCGGTGATATTCTCTGAGGATGTCGCGGGGAAAGCGGCTGGAGATTTGCTTGATGAGGTCGGGAGTGCGGCGGAATGTCATCCGGAGGACTATGAGAGCAGATCTATATCGGATATGTTCAAGATTGCAGTCTCTAGGATGTTAATGTTCTTCAACTGAACCCTGTCCCGTTCCCAAAAAGGTTTATAAACAATCCTTTGATAGCGACGCCTCACAGGTGTTCAAATGGTAGAATTCAAAGCCATTGTAAACGACGTCAAGACCGGAAGGTCCTACAACGTCGCAGTGTCTGGTCACCACGCGAACTCTCTGATTGGTGTCAACATCGGAGAGGTCGTGGATGGAATTTTCGTGGGCCTCCCCGGTTACAAGCTCAAAATCACCGGTGGTTCCGACGGTAACGGCACTCCTATGAGATGTGACCTTCCCGGAAACAAGAGGGTCAAGCTTCTGCTGTCCGAGAGCAAGGGATTCCACGAGAAGTACCCTGGACAGAGGAAGAGAGTTGCCATCCGCGGATCCGCGATCTCTGCCGAGATTGTCCAGATCAACATGGCCGTTGCTGAGTACGGACCCAAGTCAATCGAGGAGTGCCTCAACCCCCAGCCTGAGGGCGAGGCTTCCGCGGAGAACTGATGAAAGTACCTCAGCAGCCCGAGATCAACATCGGGATGATTGGTCACGTCGACCACGGTAAGACGACCCTTACCAAGGCGCTTTCTGGCGAGTGGACGGACCGTCACTCTGAAGAGCTTAAGAGAGGCATCTCTATCCGTCTCGGGTACGCGGACGTGGCATTCTACAAATGCCCTCAATGCCAGGGGCCCGCTGCATACGGCACCACAAAAAAGTGCAAGAACTGCGGCGCGGACACGGAGTTCCTCAGGGCGGTGTCCTTCGTGGACGCACCTGGGCATGAGACTCTCATGGCGACGATGCTTTCTGGAGCCGCCCTCATGGACGGCGCCCTGTTGTTGGTTGCGGCAAACGAGAAATGCCCCCAGCCTCAGACCAAGGAGCATCTGATGGCCTTGTCCATCATAGGCATCGACAAGATCATCATCGTCCAGAACAAGATCGACATTGTTAGCAGAGAGCAGGCGATTGAGAACTACAAGCAGATCAAGGAGTTCGTCAAAGGCACCATCGCCGAAAATGCTCCGATCATTCCGATCTCTGCAAACCGCGGGGTCAACATCGACATGCTCATAGAGGCTATCGAGGAGCACATCGTCTCTAAGGTCGTCAGAGATGTGAACGCTCCGCCACTCATGCACGTTGCTCGTTCCTTCGACATCAACTCTCCCGGAACCAAACCTGAGGATCTGAAAGGAGGAGTCCTGGGCGGATCCCTCATGCAGGGGACCCTGCATGTTGGCGACGAGATCGAGATTGCTCCTGGCAGGAAGACCGAGGTCGCGGGCAAGACCGTCTACGAGAGGATCACCGCGAAGATCACCTCGCTCGAGGCAGGAGGGAAGAGCGTCGACAAGGTTCTTCCTGGAGGTCTCATTGCTATCGGGACCTGTCTGGATGCAGCAATGACGAAATCCGACGGGCTCACCGGGAGGGTCATAGGCCGTCCTGGAGAGTTGCCGAAGGTCGCGCACGACTTCAGCATGAAGACCGTGCTCCTGGATCGTGTCGTCGGTTCGTCTGCGGAGCTTTCAGTCGAGGAGATCAAGAGCAACGAGCCTCTCATGCTCAGCGTCGGAACAGCCACGACTGTGGGTGTCGTCAAGAGCGCGAGGAGCGACTCTGCGGAGGTCGCCCTGAAGATCCCGGTGTGCATCATGCCTGGGCAGAGGGTTGCCATATCCAGAAGGATCTCCAATAAGTGGAGGCTCATCGGCTACGGCATCGTAGAGTGAGGGCCATGCAGACCGTGGTCCTCGACACAAACGCCTTACTCATGCCTTTTGAGATAAAGGTGAACCTTGACCTCGCCCTCGAAGAGCTTCTGGGCGAGGCGAGGATCGTCGTCCCCGGGCCTCTGGTGGGGGAGTTAAAGCATCTCGATCACAAGTTCGCAGGAGCGGCGCTGTCGCTGGCGAGGAAGTACGAGATCATCCCCACCGAGGCCACAGGAGACAGCTCCGTCATCGAGCTTGCCAAGAAGACTGGTGGCTATGTCCTGACCAACGACAAGGAGCTCAGGCGCAGGCTCAGGAGGGAAAAGGTCCCGATTATATTCCTGAGATCCGGAACGCACCTCGTCATCGACACATACCTGGGTGAGTGAACCCGATCCCCGAGGGGTGCGGTCCTTCCGCTGTCCGCGTCCTTGCTTCCGTCAGATCAGCGGATCCGGATATTCCGTCGGCTCGCCGGGATTCCATGGTTTCTTCCCGACCTCGTCCAGCTTGTCCTGGATCAGTTCCTTGCCTTTGGCGGTCACGCCGTAAACGGGGACCTTGTTCCCGGCGACCAGCGTCTCCGGTCTCCTCAGACACTCCTCGCGCAGGTGTTTCGAAGCGCATGCGGTGATGATGTCGAACGTGTCGAACGCCTTCGCCGCGTCCTCCTCTGACATGCCCGTGGTGTGTACGCCGATGATGATCAGCCCGTCTCCGTATCTCGCTCTCATTCTGACGGCGGAGTCGACGAACGGCGTCGTGACGGCGACCCTTCTATAACCCATGGAGAAGGCCTTGTCCACCCCAGCCTCCATGTCGATCCTGGCCGTGTCCGGGTCAAGCATGTTGTCCTCACCGACGGCTTCGACTACCTTGGGGATGGGTTCGGTCTCGCAGATCCCAGAGATCCTTCCTCCGAGTCCCTGGACGAGCCTTGGTTCGGTGATCACCGCGGTCCCGCAACCATCGGCGGCAATCACCGCAGCGTCTATCTTCCCGTTGATGAGTGCGGAGCAGAGCGTCTCCGAGATGCCGAAGTTGAGGAAGTTGTCCATCTCCGTGACCCTGTCGTCGCTGCACATGCCGAACGACTCGATCCTGAACTCGATGTTCTCCCTGATGGTGTCCTTGTTCAGTTCTTCCATCCCTCTGCGCTTGGCGAACAGGGGGCAGTATCTGACTATCGGTTCGGTTACGTCGACGACCTTGCCGTCCTCTATGGTGACGCGGCTCATGCCGAGACACTCCATGACATGTCTGGACATGCACCTGGGAATGCTCTGGGGATATAAAATCGTGAAAAGGGTTTGGAGGGTGCCGGGGCACCCTCCGTGAACAGGGTTCACTCGATGACGTCGACGCTGACGATCTTCACGTCTTTGAGGGGCTTGTCGTTCCTGTCGGTCTCGACGCGTCCGATGACGTCCACGACGGGCATGCCCTCGATAACGGTGCCGAACACGGGATGGGCGTACGGGGTCCTCGGGTCCTCCTTGTCCAGGTATGTGTTGTTGACGGTGTTTATGAAGAACTGGCTGCCCCCGGAATGCGGCTGGCCGGTGTTGGCCATGGACATGGTGCCCCTGATGTTTGAGTGTCCCTGGCCGAATTCGTCCTCGATGGTGTAGCCGGGTCCGCCCATGCCCGTGCCGGTGGGGTCTCCGCCCTGGATCATGAATCCGTCGATGACCCTGTGGAAGATGGTTCCGTTGTAGAATCCCTCTTTGGCGAGTTTGACGAAGTTGCCAGTGGTGATCGGCATGTCCTCGTGCATCTTCACTTTGATGTCACCTTTCGACGTGTGCAGTACAACGATGGTCATGAGCCGATGTATCTTCTCCTCAGTGATATGGGTTTCCAAACATGCTCAAGGCATCAGGTCGCAATGGAGATAATATTGGAAGGCTATCCCGAAGCATGGGCGATTTTTTCAAACTGAAGGAGTACGGGACGACGTGGAGCCGCGAGGCTATTGCAGGTATCACCACGTTCTTCTCGATGGCCTACATAATCATAGTCGCCCCGAACATTCTTTCTCAGTCTGGTATGGAGTGGGGCGCCGTGTTCCTGGCAGCGGTCATCGCCTCCGTCGTCGGGACGCTGGTCATGTCCTTGTACGCCAACGTCCCCTTCGCCCTCGCGCCCGGCCTCGGCATGTGCTCGTTTTTCGTGGTCACCGTCTGCGATCAGATGGGCTTCACATGGCAGCAGGCGCTGTCCATGGTGTTCATATGCGGCATCATAAACGTCCTGATCACAGTCACCAACATCCGCAGGCTCATCATAGCATCGATCCCACGCAGCCTGCAGTACGCCATATCCGGCGGCATAGGGCTCTTTGTGGCATACATCGGACTGATCCAGGTGGGCGTAATAGCGTTCGACAGCGGAACCCCCGCCCTCTCCTCCTTCGCCGATCCGGCGGTCCTGCTGTTCCTGTTCGGGCTGGTCCTCGCGATAGTCCTTTACACGAGGAAGGTGCGCGGAGCCATCGTCATAGCGCTGATAGTCACAACGCTGGTGGGGATTCCGGCGGGACTCACGAGCTCCACGGATTCCGTGTCGTTCGTCGAGGCCGTCGGTCAGTTACCGGACACGTTCGGCGTCATCTTCACATCGGAGGGTCTCCCGTCCCTCTTCTCGGATCCGGTCATGATCCCGTCAGCAGTTGTGGCGATCCTCTCGTTCAGTCTGGTGGATACCTTTGACACCATCGGGACGTTCATCGGTACAGGCAGACGCAGCGGGCTGTTCACCGAGGAGGAGCTGTCCTCGGTCGAGAACAACGGGTTCAGGACGAGGCTTGACCGGGCGTTGCTATGTGACTCATGTGCCACATCGGTTGGTGCCATCCTCGGGACGTCCAACACGACCACTGTGGTGGAGTCCACCGCCGGAATAGAGGCTGGCGGACGCACCGGTCTGACGAGCCTTGTGGTCGCTGTGTGTGTAGCCGTGAGCTCGCTCTTCGCATCCGCCATAAGCATGATACCCGCGTCCGCCTACGGGGCGGTCCTGGTGCTGGTCGGAATCCTCATACTCCCCTCCTTTAGGAACGTGAACTGGGAAGACATGGTCGAGGCCGTCCCCGCTTTCTTCGCCGGGTTGTTCATGGCCCTTTGCTACAATATCTCGTACGGAATCGCCATGGGCTTCATCACATATTGCCTGATGAAGGTCGTAACAGGTCGGGGTTCCGATGTTTCGGGAATAATGTGGGTCGTCAGCGGCCTCTTCATACTAGTGTTCGCACTCCAGGCGCTGATGAGCCTTATCGTCTGAGCCGGCATCCCGGCATCGACCGAACGCCGATGCATGCCCGCGTCCAAAGGATCCCGAAATCCGACCCAAGGGCGCCATGATGCTTTGGGGGGGGGGGGCGCGTCCCCCGGTTCAGAATGTTTTTCTTACCTGGACATGATACGATTCCCAGGTTATGAGCATGAACAAATCCAACATCACGATAATCGGGGCATGCGTCGTCGTCATCGTCGTGATCCTCGCCGCCACCCATCTGGCAACGCAGGATGACGATAACGCTGGCGATTCCCGCGCTGTCGATTCGGTAGAGTTGCTCGAGAGCGGAGAGTTCCAGGAGTTCTATGACTCATGCGATCCCATCCTGCAGTCCGCGGTCGGCGGGGTCGAGGGCCTGGAGGCAATATGGGATCAGTACACATACGGCTTGGGCGATTTCGACGGTATCGAGCGTACAGAATCCGTCCAGTCCGGGACCAACACCGTCACGAGCACCTACTGCAGGCATGCGGAGTGGGGCCTGATCCTGACGATAACGTTCGCACCCGATGACAGCAAGGTCGGTCTGTTCTTCGGGTACTATGAGCCGAACGGGGTGGATCCGGCACCAGAGGGGGTGACCGCCGAGGATGTCACGGTCGATGCCGGGACAGGGTACCCTCTGCCGGGGACGCTCACCTCATCCGTGGACTCCTCGCACGATGTGGCAGTGGTGATCGTCCATGGTTCCGGGCCCAACGACCGTGACGGAACGATCAGTGCCAACAAGCCCTACCGCGACCTCGCACGCGGCCTTGCCGAGAACGGCATAGATGTTCTCACCTACGACAAGAGGACATACGTCTATTCCCAGATCAGCGACGATCCCCTGCGCTACACCGTGGAGGACGAGACGGTCGACGACGCCGTAGCGGCGGTATCCCTGCTCAAGAGCATGGGGTATGACAGGGTATACTTGATCGGACACAGCATGGGCGGGATGCTCGCCCCGTACATCGTCCAGACTTGCGACGGCATGTGTGACGGGTTCGTATCGTTGGCCGGAAGCCCGAGGACACTGACGGACATTCTCGCGGACCAGCTGTGGGCGCAGTACAGTCAGTTGCCGGATGCCGATGTGTATCGCGCATACATCGACGCGGAGCTCAGCAAGGCGGACTCGCTCGCCTTCATGTCGGATGACGAGAGGTTGGCGGTAACGGTGTTCGGGCAGAGCGGCTACTACATATGGAGCCTGAACTCCATAGACGAGGTTTCGATCGCCAAGTCGTTGGACATCCCCATGCTGTTTTTGCAGGGCTCTGACGATTTCCAGGTGTACGCGGACGTGGATTTTGCCGCATGGCAGGATGCGCTATCCGACAGCCAGAATGCGGAGTTCGTCCTCTATGAAGGACTCAACCACCTCTTCATTGAATCCGAGGGGCCGTATGCCGGCACGTCGCTCGAGTACAACGATCCGGGGCATGTGGATCAGAACGTAATCGACCGCATCTGTGGTTTCATCACAGGCAGTGGCTTCATCTGAAAAGCCTGCTCGGATCGGGCAGGCGCCTTTTCACCCGCCGGTATCCTCGAGGCCCGCTGGAATCCGAGGATATCGGGGGTTATCCATTCGAGAGGTTTCTGTCAGGGAGGAAAGTTTTCCCCTCCCCTGGCGGGGAGGGGCGATCCGTGGCGGATCTCAAGCGTACTTGTCTGTGGAGAGCGACTCGTTGTAGACGAAATTGGGGGTCGCGACCTCTCCGACCAGCTCCACCGTGACCTCGGGCACATCCCATCCGATCTCGACGCTTTCGATCTGGTCGATACTGAAGTCAAGGGGCACGCTCCAGTACAGCTGAGTCACATAATCGTTTCCAGGGCTCATCACCCCACTCATCACCTCGTCATCAAAGAACTCCCCTTCGTCATATGTCACCGTCACGGTGATGAAGTCCAGGCGGAGTCCACCTTCCGAAGGAATGGACACGTGGTTGATGTTCTTGATAGCCAGGTTCATATGGAGAGACCTGTACTGTTCACCGAAGAATTCGTAATCCTTGATCTCGAAATCGTAGTTGTACTCTACTTTGTTATCGTTGGAGTTGTCGCCACCCATATAAAGGGCGACACCAGCCACAGCCACAACAGCTATGACTACTACGGCAACTATTGTTAGCGATTTGGTGTTCATACTTTTACATCGATAGGTCTTTATTTATTATTTTCGAATTTCGAAAATAGAAATACATAATCCAGAAAATCAAATAAACGATTATTCCGTTGATTATGGGGCCTATGCCGTTTTTGCTTTGGATTTACGAGCACTTCGATTACAGATAAGAGCTCGTCATGTTCCAATCAGGGTTGATTTTAGTTCTAAAGAACTTATAACTATAAAGGCGCTATACGCACCAAAGGAGGACAGTTGTTCTGCATACGACCAAATGCTAGATTTATGACAGAACAATAGGACAACTGGAGAGTGTCTGATCCACAGACGGAAATCGATAGAAACATTTCAAAGAAACCTGGATGAAGAAATCTGCCCTCTTTTAATCAGTGGCCCGTGTATATCAGTTTGCTACAACAGAAAAACACAGGGCCATGACGG
>CALUNK010000002.1 GCA_944321985.1 Candidatus Methanomethylophilaceae archaeon | reverse complement strand
TCCAGTGCGAGAAGTGCGGATCCAAGATCTTCTTCAAGGACAGACCCAACGTGAAGAAGGTCCTGAAGTCCGACTGAGACATGCTCAGCGCCAGGCTCACCATCGACGGCTCGGCCGCCAAGGTGGCCATGCCCGCAATGGGCCCTGAGACTGGGAGAGAGCTCCCCCGGACAGAGACCCGCATGACGGAGAAGAACGGCACTGTGACCATAGAGGTCACTGCGGCCGACACCTCCGCCATGAGGGCGGCTCTCAACTCCCATCTTGAATGCATCAGGATAATTGAGGACATCGAAGACCTGACAGAGATGAAACCATGAACGGAATCAGCCCCCAGCTCCAGAACCAGATCACACAGTTCCAGCAGGTCCAACAGCAGCTCCAGGCCGTCACCACCCAGAAGATGCAGTATGACGCCCAGAAGCGCGAGCTCAGCAGGACGCTCGAGGAGCTCAAGACCAGCACCGGTGCGGTCTACAAGTCCTCCGGATCACTCCTGATCAAGGTCGAGGACAAGAACGCCCTCGTGGGAGAGATCGAGGAGTCCATCGAGATGATGGACGTCAGGATCAACTCACTTGAGCGCCAGGAGAACAGCCTCAAGGAGAGGTACACCGTCCTCCAAGAGACCATCAACACCGCAATGGGCAACAGGCCCTCGCAGTGAGGAAAACCCCTTCCCCCAATACGGGATTCGGCGTGCGCCGACATTTTACCATATTCCTCGCATTCTACACTACGACTGTCGAACCCCCCCCCCCATTATATAGGGTATCGTCGTTCGCGGAGACATGGACGCACTCGTACTGAACGACGTGCGGAAATCATACGGAAACAGGGAGGCTGTCCACGGGATCTCGCTCACCGTCAAAGAGGGCGAGGTCTTCGGGCTCATAGGACACAACGGGGCCGGGAAAACCACCACCCTGCGCATGATCTCCACACTGCTCAGCATCACCTCCGGCAGCATATCGGTGTACGGACACGACGTAGCCACCGAACCCGACGAGGTGAGAAAGATCATCAGCTATCTTCCCGAAGACGCGGGCGCCTACAAGGACCTGACCGGCAGAGCGTACCTCGAGTTCATGGCCAGCTTCTTCGCATCCGGCTCCGAGAAGGAGGCGATGGTCCAGAAGGGAATCGAACTCGCCGACCTGGGCGAAAGGATAGACTCCAAGATCGACACCTACAGCAAAGGCATGATGCGCAGGCTGCTCATCGCCAGGGCGATAATGCCGTCGCCCAAACTTGCCATCATGGACGAGGTGACTTCCGGACTGGACGTCATCAACTCCTACGAGATCAGGGACGTCATCAGAGGCATCGCGAAAAGCGGCGTCACGGTCGTGATGTCCTCGCACAACATGTTCGAGGTCGACATGCTGTGTGACCGGGTCGGGATGATCGACCAGGGCAACCTTATACTGCTGGGAAGCCCCTCCGACCTGAAGAGGGAGTTCGGTGTGGACACCCTGGAGGAAGTGTTCGTCAAGGCGGTGAAAGGATGACCCACATGACCAGCATCATAAGAAAGGAGGTCAGAGAGCTCCTGACCCCGGGATCTGTCATCTCCGTTCTCGTGATGGTCGTCCTCTTCGCCGGACTGGGAGGACTTATCGGCGGAGAGGTCGACAGCGCCGCGGAGCTGCCATCGTTCGGGTTCATAGTCGACGAGGACGGGGACTACTACGACGGATGGAACCCCTACGACATCCTCTGCAACGAGACCAACTACGGCTCGGAGGCCGATTCCAAGATCATCATAATGGACAGTCCGTACGACGCTGACCCTTCCGAGATTATCGCGGAGATGGAGGCGAAGGGCATATCCAGCGTCTTGGCGCTGCCGGACGCGCAGACGTTCAACGAATCCATACGCAACGGCACTCAGGTCACGATGGAGCAGTACTACCTGTACGAGCCCACGGGCATCTTCGGCACGGTCTCGTCGAGCGTACTTTCATCGGTGGTGTCCATCCTGAACTCCAGCCTCTCCCAGAAAATCATATCCTCCTCAGGGACGCAACTGGACTACGCATTCATCATGAACCCCATAGTGTCCGGAGGAGACAACGTCAGCACCATAGTCGACGGCGAGATACACACGGGGATTACTCCCTCCGACATCTCCAACGAAATCACCTCTCAGACGCTGATGATCCCCATAGTCATCATGATAATCATCATGATGGTCGGGAGCATCGTCATCAGCTCCATGGGTTCGGAGAAGGAGAACAAGACCTTGGAGACCCTGCTAACCATGCCCGTGAAGAGGACATCCATCGTGAGCGGAAAGATCGTCGCCGCGGCCATAGTCGGACTCGTCTACGGACTTGCGTACATGGTCGGCATGAGCATCTACATGGGTGCCATGACTGGCACGATCGCCGGAACCTCGAGCGTCAACCTGGAGGAGCTCGGCATGTCCCTCGACATCCTCGACTGGACTCTCGTGATGGTCTCCATGTTCCTGTCTATAGTCTGCGCCCTGGGCATCTGCATGATACTGGGGGCGTTCGCCAAGAACTACAAGTCGGCCCAGACCATGACCATGCCCCTCAGCATCCTCGCCATGATCCCGATGTTCATCATCATGTTCACAGGATGGTACGGATCCGGCGGAGTGTTGCAGGTCATAACGTTCGCCATCCCGTTCTCGCACCCGATGATGGCCATGCAGGCCCTGATGTACGGGGACATGACCCTCGTGCTCGGTGGGATTGCGTACATGGCGGCATTCGCCGTCGTATCGATTCTGATCACGGTGAGACTCTACAACTCGGACATCCTGATCACCGGGCTCGGGCAGAACAAGTACGTCCAGACCCTGACTGGCAGGAAGTGAACCAAACGGCGCCTCTGGCGCCTCTTTTACCTTTTTATCTATGTTCCGCTTTCCAGCGGATATGCTCAACCGCATCGCAGAGGAACTCAGACAGGGCACCAAGGTAGTACTCGTCCACGGAAACGCCGACATGGACGCACTCGGATCCGCCTACGCACTGTCGAGGGCCTTCCCGGATGCGGACATCTTCGCCCCCAACGGACTGGACCGCGTCACCAAGATGGTGTCCGAGAAGATGGACGTGGCGATACTGGAAAAGTGCGACCTGTCGGACTACGACAAGGTCGTGGTGGTGGACACGTCCTCTCCGGAGCAGCTCGAGAGCGTCGCCGAGATCCCCAAGAAGGCCATGGTCATCGACCATCACAAGCCCACCGGCAGATGGGACTTCGTGGACACGTTCTACTGCGACGACACCAGGACGTCCTGCTGCGAGATAATCAAGGAGCTCATCGACGCCGCTGGAGTGACCATCACCAGGGACATGGGGTTGATGCTCCTCGGCGGGATGCTGACAGACAGCGGCCACTTCCAGTTCGCCAGACCCTCCATGCTCCCCGCGTTCGCGGACATAATGCAGAGATGCGGCATCGACATGGACGAGGCCATGGATCTGACCCAGGCCCCCGTCAGCATGTCCGAGAAGATCGCGATGATGAAGGCCATCGAACGCACCAGGTTCGACCGCGTGGGCGACATGATAGTTGCCATCTCGTTCGGGGGAAGCTTCGAGGCCTCGTCATGCAGGGCGATCATGGCAGCCGGTGCAGACGTGGTGTTCGTGGGTTCGCAGAGGGATGAGAACTTCCGCCTCAGCGCCCGTGCTACCCAGGAGGCTGTCAGGAAGGGCATACACCTGGGGGAGATCATGTCGGGCATCGGGAAGGAAACGATGTCAGACGGAGGGGGTCACGGCGGTGCCGCGGGGCTGACCGGCATAGGCGACACGGAGGCCATGCTGAACATCTGCATGAGCAGGACGATGGACGTCTTCAGGGAGATTAAGAAGCGCGAATCGATGGAGCGCGAGATTGCCCAACAGGCCGCCCTGCAGTGAATACGATAAGAATGCGCGGAGGGTCTCCCCTCCGCAAAGGTTTCATCTGAACTTCTTGATGCTCTCGACGACCCTGAGTATGGCCTCGTAGTTCTCCGGCTTCGCGGCGAAGTAGTCCCTGACGGGCTGGAGGGTCTTGTCGAGTCCGTCCGTGACGCCTGCCTTTAGGTCCACAGGGGACAGCGAACCGTTGAAGTAAGCTTCGGCGAGTTCCTCGTAGCTCGAGTAGTCCACGGATCCTCCGTACTTCTCCGGCCTCTCGATGTGCATGGTCCCGTTCCTGGGGAAGAGGATGTACCTGCACAGCATGAGAACGGGGTTCTCGCTCTCATGCTCCCTCTCCGGCGGGCAGTATGCCTTCTTCATCTTGGTGGCGATCTCGTCCCTGGTGTCGTGGATCTTCACACTTCCGTTGGGGTCGCTCTTGGACATCTTGGACTCCACGGGGTCCATCCTGTTGCCTCCCTTCAGGCCGGGTAGCAACGGGGTATGGAGCGCGATGGGTTTCTTCCATCCGAGCTTGTCAGCGGCATCCCTGGCGAGCATGTGCGCCCTCCTCTGATCGAGTCCGGCGTACGCGACGTCCAGCCCCATGCAGAAGATGTCCGTTGCTTGGAGGATGGGGTAGAACACCTTGGACGTGTCCACCTCGGCCTCGTCCTCGGACCTTCCCATTATGGTCATGGCCCTCTTCACTCTGGAGAGCGAGGTGACCTTGGCCACCTTGATCGCCTTCTCCCAATACTCGATGTCGTCGAGGATCTCGCTGGCATACTTGAACTCGACCTTGTCCTCTGGAACTCCGAGGGCGATGAAACAGTCCTGCATGTACCTGGCACAGACGCGTATGTTGTCGAGGTCTCCGCCGAGCTTGTCGTTGATGTAGGCGTGCCAGTCGGCCCAGAAGATGGTCACCCTGAAGCCTGCTTCTGTCAGGTCTCTGATCTTCTGAGCGACCAGGACCCATCCCAGGTGCACAAGTCCGGAGGGTTCGAACCCGATGTATGCGGTGGGCTCCTCTTTCTCGGTGAGGAGCGTGCGGAGCTCCTCCTCTGTCACAACTTCCTCGGTGTTCCTCATAATGAGGGCCAGCCTCTGTTCGACATCCATGTTGATCGTTTGGGGTGTAGGTAAACCCTATAAAAAGAGATGTTGTTTGGGTGGGTGCATGCCTTCAGAGTACCCTCTGCTGACCGAATCGTTCCTGTCCGGCCCGGTCGTCGACAGGAACGGCTACCCCTACTTCGTGAATCCTGTCAGCGACGGCATACCCTCGATGGACGCCGCCCTCCTGAACGAGGTCACCGACGGCATAATCTCGGAGTGCGACCTGGACTGCGACGTCATACTGGCCCCGGAGGCCATGGGCATACCGCTGGCGGCATGCGTCACCCTGAAGACGGGGATACCATACTCGGTCATCAGGAAGAGGCGCTACGGCCTGCCTGGTGAGATAACTCTGGACCAGCGCACCGGCTACTCCAAATCCCCCATGTACATCAACGGGGTGCACCCCGGGGAGAGGATCGTCATAGTGGATGACGTGATCAGCACAGGAGGGACGCTCAGAGCAATCGTCAGGGCACTCGGAGAGGCAGGCGCAGTGGTAACGGCGGTCGTCGCCGTGTACAGCAAGCAAAAGGACGTGTCCGCTCTGTCCGAGGAACTCGGGGTCCCCGTGCACTACCTGCTCGCGGTGAGTTCTCTCGGCGGGAAACCGGCGCTGCTGTGAATCAACGTTGAGCCACACGGTTCGTTTTATCTTCTCTCCGGCAGAGCCGGAGCCATGGACCCCACCCTGGTCGGATTCTGCCTGGCAATGACGCTTGCGGGAGCGGGCCTGGGCCTGTTTAGCGGTCTGGCTCCCGGGATCCACGTCAACACCCTCGCTTCTCTGATGCTGGCTTCCCACTCGGCGATCTCCGTGGCGGTCTCCGACCACCTGGATGCCGATGGCGTGGCGACGGCCGTATGCTGCTGCATCATGTCGGCCTCGGTGGTTCATTCCTTCGTCGACTTCGTGCCTTCCGTCTTCATCGGAGCCCCCGACGGCGAGGATGCTGTGTCCGTCCTGCCGGGGCACCGTTTGCTCCTGATGGGCAAGGGCATGGAGACCGTCAGGGCGGCTGCGATAGGAAGCCTGGTCGGCGCCTTCGCCGCCCTCATCCTGGCCATCCCCCTCCAGTACGGGCTTTCGGGCCCCTCCGGGGAGGCACTGGACTCCCTGACCCCGATTGTCCTCATACTCGTGTCGGGGCTACTCCTGTTCTCCGAACACAGGAGGGGGTCCGGGATCTGGGGCCCGATCACATTCTGCGCCTCGGGCCTACTGGGTCTTATGTGCATGACCGCGCCCGCATCCTTCGACGGCGCCCTCGGGAGCGGGAGCGTGATGATGCCTCTGCTCACCGGACTTTTCGGAATACCCGTGCTGCTCGAGGCGTCCGGCCATGGCCGCATACCCAGACAGGAGGACAGGGTGAAGGACCCCGTAGGCGCCATCCCGGGACTGAAGGGCGTGGCCATGGGTGCGGTGGCAGGATGGTTCTCCGGGATCACGTCTACAGTTGGGGCATCCGTGATGTCTGTCCTGCTACCGGAACGCTCGCCCTCCAGGTTCATCTCGTGCGTGGCCTCCGTGGGGACGGTCACATCCGTCCTGGATCTGGTGACCTTGTCTGTGTCAGGTAACGGGAGGTCCGGGACTGCGATCGCCATAGGGGAGGTGGCGGGCGACTCCCTGTCGGGATTCATGTCCCCGACGTTCATGCTCCTCCTGCTGTCGTCGGCAGTGGCCTCCCTGCTCGGCTACTGGCTTATGATAGCCTCCGGAAGAATGATGCTGAGGATCGTCTCAAGAATCAGGCCCGATAGGATGAACAGGGCCGTCATCATCCTGCTGATTGCTCTGACCCTTCTCCTGAGCGGACCTTACGGCATGGTGGTGCTGCTGTGCTCCACTGCTGTCGGCCTGATTCCGGGGATGTTCGGAACCGGGAGGGTGATCCTTTGCGGATGCCTGATAGTCCCCGTTCTCCTGTTCCGCCTGGGTCTTGCTTGAAAAGACTGCCGGAGTGGTTTGTGTGGGGTTCTCGCGGGACCATCACATGAGCTTCGAACTGGCCTTGGACATGAACTTGGCGTTGTCCACGACGAACCTCTCGTGGATGCCGGAGCCTATCTCGTCCCTGCCGTCCGTGACCGTGACCCTGAAGACGAGCCTCCTCCTGTCGATCTCGACAAGCTCCGTGACGCAGGTTGCGCTCATCCCGACAGGGGTGGCGGCAGAATGCGCTATGTCGAGATGCGTCCCCACCGTGCTACTCCCCTCCTCCAGGAACGGCGCAACGCTCTCGCTGGCGGTTGCTTCTATGAGAGCTATCATCGCTGGCGTGGCGAAGACCGGCAGGGTGCCGCTTCCTAGCGCTTCGGCAGTGTTCTCCGGGGTGACCTTCACGGTCTTCTCTCCTCTGATTCCCGTGTCGAGCATGAGGGCCGTATGGGTGCTTCCGACATATTAAGAAATTGAATGACTATGGTGTCGGCATGGGATTGGAAGATGACCTCTACAACGAGCTCTACGAGCTGAGGGAGAACCTCAGGCAGGAGCGCAGGATGTCCAACGGGCGCATACCGAATGTGTGCTCCGACGAGGCGCTGAGGGAGATGGCCCAGCGCGTGCCGACCAAGGTCGAGGATTTCTCGGCGATCGTCGGCGTCGGCCAGAGGTTCGTGGAACAGTACGGCGAGGACTTCCTGAACATCACCCGCAAGTATGCCATAACGGCCGCAAACGGCTCCAACATCGATGCGGAGGCCGCTCAGACCCTCAGAGAGCTCGAGAAGAAGCTCATCAACATCAGCAAGAGCAACCGCCTGCTGTTCCAACCCAAGATCTCCAGGAAGAACACCTTCGACCTCATGACCCTCCCCGACGTGGACGTCATGGGCCTCCTCTTCGGCAGGAAGAGGATCCTGAAGCTCTGCGACTCCGCCAAGAGCACCGAGGACGCCAAGGTGTACAGGCATCTGAACGAGATCATCCGTGAGGTCAACAGGGAGCAGAGGGAGAAGGGTCAGTACGACCTCTACATCGGATACCCGTTCGTGCAGGGCAAAATGCCGGACGGCGACATAGACGTGCGCGCTCCGCTCGCCCTCTTCCCAGTCATCCTGGACAAGGACTCCCGCACGATTACGCTCACCCTCGACAACTCCAGGGATGTCATCTACAACAACACCCTCATCCTGGGTTTCATCAAGTCGAGCGGCCAGAACCGCCCCCTCCCGGACAACATCCTGGAGGACTACAGCGGCGAGACGTTCCTCACCAACCTCGTCAGCTTCTACGAGGACAACGGCATCAGGATGTCCGTCAACTACAGCCTGCCCACGCCTTTCATCGACTACAAGGCGGGGGAGTTCCCGAAATACCTGGCGGGCGACATGGAGATGGTGCCGAACATCATGCTCGGGAAGTACCCCACGTACTCCAGCTCGATCCAGAAGGATTTCGACGGCATGCTCGCCGGCAGGGAGATCAACGGCATCCTCAACGACCTCATCGTCGACCTGAACAAAACGGACTTCCTGTCTGATCTCCCTCTGCCCCTCTCTGAGGACGAGATGCGCGACAAGGGGATGGAGGCGTCGGAGAGAGACCTCGTGTACATCAACTCCCTCAACAGTTCCCAGGAGAACATCCTGACGGCGATGGAGCGTGGCGACGAGATCGTCGTTCAGGGACCTCCGGGCACCGGGAAGTCTCAGGTGATCACGGGGCTGATCACTTCGGCGGTCATCAAAGGCAAGACCGTCCTGATGGTATCGGAGAAGAAGACCGCCCTGGACGTGGTCTACTCCCGCCTTGGGATTCTCTCCAAGTACTGCCTGCTCATAGACGACGTGGGTAACAAGGAGCTGTTCTACAGGCAGCTCGGCAGAATGCTCGACAGTGACACCCCGAAGACCGGAGTCGACCTGGACACGGTCTCCGACGCGATCGACAGGGACGTCGCCCTCCTGGACAACATCGCCAACGTGATGTACAAGCCGTGCGACTTCGGCATCGAACCCTACAAGCTCTACTCGATGGACAGGTGGCTGGACCTCAACGACAGGCGCCAGTTCGAGGAGTACAAGATGCTGAAGGACAACATCGACACTTCGCTGCTCTCCCTCAAGTACCCGTCGGTCACCGAACTCCACAGGAAATTCACCGACCCCGTCCTCATGAAGAACTTCAACGAGTACAGGGAGCTGACCGAGAAGTACCCCTGGATGACGCAGATGAAGGCGGACCTCTCCGAATACAACATCGGGGAGATGAAGGCGGACCTGCTCGACCTGGAACAGCAGATAAAGACCCTCAACTCCAAGGGCTTCATGGGCAGGCTCTTCAACAAGGGGAAGGTGACCCGCGAGGCCACCGCCATGACCGGGAAGTACTTCACCAACTACAACGAGCACACCGTACAGAAGGTCATGGAGGACCCCAGAAAGATGTTCGACGCGCTGGACGGCTACGGGACTTATTCCGCCAGGGCGACGGTGTACGACAGGCTCACCAAGGACGAGAGGACCTACGGCGCGGACGTTCTGAACGTCTCCTCCGTGTCCAAGATGCCGTACGGGGAGAGCAACGACAGGATCTTCGAATGGATCCTCAACGACCACCTCCAGAAATTCGATGCCGCCCACAAGGACATCATGCAGGAGATCTGGGACTTCGACAGCATAATAGCGGACATGGACCGCAAGATAGAGTCCAAGAGGGAGCTGTCCAAGGACAAGGTCGAGGAGGTCTTCCAGCAGAACCTGAAGTACATCACCGAGTCCAAGAGGCGCGGCGACATCAACAGGATCATCGAATCCAAGAGGAAGTGGAACCTCAACAAGTTCATCAACAGGTACGGATACGAGCTGTTCAAGGGCATCCGCGTCTGGCTGCTGACCCCCGAGGTCGTCTCCGAGATCCTTCCGCTGGAGATGGGCATATTCGACATGCTGATCTTCGACGAGGCCTCCCAGATGTACGTCGAGAAGGGCGTCCCTTCGATCTACCGCGCCAAGAAGGTCGTGGTGGCGGGCGACCACAAGCAGCTCCGCCCTTCGTCACTTGGAGTCGGGAGGATAGACTACGAGAGCGACGAGGATGACCTGGACGACGTCGTGTCGGCGGCGCTGGAAGAGGAGAGCCTCCTGGACCTGGCAAGGGCGAAGTACGATTCCATCCTCCTCAACTTCCACTACCGCTCCAAGTACGAGGAGCTCATCGCGTTCTCGAACTACGCGTTCTACGGCGGGAGGCTGTACGTCTCCCCCAACGTGGAGACCCCCGACAAGCCTCCCATCGAGGTGTTCAAGGTCAGCGGTCTCTGGGAGGACAAGTCCAACAGGGCGGAGGCCGACAAGATAGTCCAGCTGCTGAAGGAGTTCTTCGGCTCGAGGAAGAACAACGAAACAGTCGGGATCATCACCTTCAACGCGTCCCAGAGGGACCTCATAAACGATGTCCTGGACGAGGAATGCGCCAACGACCCCGGATTCGGAAAGCTCGTCGCCGACGAGATGAAGAGGTTCGACAACGGGGAGGACGTCGGACTGTTCATCAAGAACATCGAGAGCGTCCAGGGTGACGAGAGGGACGTCATCATGTTCTCCATCGGCTACGCGAAGAACTCCGAGGGCAAGCTCATGCAGAGGTTCGGATGGCTGAACAACCGTGGCGGCGAGAACCGCCTGAACGTCGCCATATCGAGAGCCAAGAAGAAGATCTTCATCGTGTCTTCCTTCGAACCTGAGGACCTCCAGGTGGACGAGACCAAAAACGAGGGTCCGAGGATCCTCAAGAAGTACCTCCAGTACGCCAATGCGATCAGCAGCGGGAACCGCGAGTACGCCGACTCCATCCTGCACTCTTTCGTGGACGACCGCTGGGACGTGCCCGAGGACTTCGACTCCGGCAGGATTGCGGACCGCGTGTACAACGCACTCATACGCAAGGGCTACACGGTGGAGCGCAACGTGGGAATCGGAGGATACCAGATAGATCTGGCCGTCAAGCAGAACGACAGATACATCCTCGGGATAGAGTGCGACAGCCGCCTCTACGAGATGTCGTCCTCCACCAGGGAGAGGGACTACCACAGACAGAAGTACCTCGAGTCCAGGGGATGGAAGATCCACAGGGTCTGGACCCCAGGGATGTGGAAGGACCCCGAGAAGGAGATCGCCAGGATCATACAGGCCATCGAGAAGAACCACTGAGCCTGGCCTTCTCGCGCTCCATGTCCTGGTACAGGGAACCCCACTCGGACATGGCCTCCAGCAGCGGTATCAGCGTCTGCCCTGTTGTCGTGAGCGAATACTCCACCCACGGCGGGTTGTCGCTGACCACCCTGCGTGCAATCAGGCCGTCTGCCTCAAGCTCCTTCAGCTGACGACTCAGGACGTTGGCGTTGACATCCAGAAAGAAGGACGAGTGGAGCTGCCCGAACCTCAGCGGACCGTTCATGAGCGCCCATATTATGTGTACTCTGTACTTGCCGCCGATCAGCTCCAGTGTGGTGCTTATCGGCGATTCCTCAAGAATCCTGCCTGCCATAGTCACATCCTCACACAACCTGCCACGGGAATCGTCCACCCCTCCCGAGGATCGCTACCGGAGCCGTCCACCCAGTAGACGGCATCACCGCCCTCGCGACCCGCATGGACGGCACTCCGAGCCCAAAGCAGTCGGACTTCCGGCTGGACTCCGGCCTTTCCTGCCCATGTCGTGGTTTTACCATCGCGTACCGGATGTGCACCGTATGCCGTTGTAAGCATTTGACGATACCCTTCCATAGGTCTCTCAAACAACATTGAACGGGCATGAAATGCCTCCGCACTTCGACCCACATTGATATACGACAGTTACGTAACAGACCTTAATAGGTGATATCGATGGATTTCAACGAACTCGTGAGAAGAAGATACTCCTCCCGCTCTTACAAGCCCGATCCGGTCGAGGAGGACAAGATCCGCTCGATACTGGAGGCCGGACGCCTCGCACCCACTGCGAGAAACGACCAGCCGGTCCGCGTCATCGCGGTCAGATCCAAGGAGGGCCTAGCTAAGTTGGAGGAGGCTGGACACATTTACGACGCCCCGCTGGCTTTCATCGTCTGCTCCGACAGAAACAAGACCTGGACCCGCAGCTATGACGGCATGAAGACCACCGACATCGACGCCTCCATCGTAACCACCCACATGATGTACGAGGCCACGGACATGGGTCTGGGGACACTCTGGGTCTGCATGTTCAAGCCGGATGTCATTAGGAAGAACTTCGGCCTTGACGACGATATGATCCCGATCAACATTCTGGTAGTCGGCTACAAGGACGACACCACTTCCAAGAACCACGGGGTCCGCATCCCCATGGACGAATTCGTCAGATACGCTTAATTTAGGTTTATCTAAAACTTTTTAACCCTCCCTCATAATAAGGAGGGAGGGAGATCGTTGGCGGACCGTTTGCCCGCCGACGACTTCGGAGCGATAGAATGACCAAGACAACTCTGAAAATCGAAGGAATGATGTGCGAGGGATGCGTGAAAACCGTGAGGGAATCCCTGGAGAAGACCGACGGGGTCACCTCCGTGGATGTCAACCTGAAGAAGGGCACTGCCGTCGTAGAGCACGACGGAACTTCGGACGAGGCTCTGATCAGGGCGGTCGTCGACGCCGGGTTCAGAGCATCGGTCAAGCACGGCCTTTTCTCATGAGGATCAAAATCATACGTGTCGGCGGAATGACCTGCGCCGCGTGTGTGGGTCGCGTCGAAGGGGCCCTCAATGCTGTCGAAGGGGTTCAATCGGCGGTCGCCAACATCGGAAACGACACCGCCACTGTCGTCTTCGACGAATCGAGGGTATCGGAGAAAGAACTGGCGGCCGCCATCGTCGCCGCCGGCTACCAGGTTATTAGCGAGAACCGCGAGGAGGCGGCCGAGCAGGAACAGCGCGACCTGGAGGTCCGCCGTCGCGACCTGTGCATATCGCTCTTCTTCGCAGTAGTGCTGAGCATCATCGCCATGGGCCACATGTTCGGCCTGGATGTCCCTCTGGACCCCCTGCCGTTCTGCCTGATCCAACTGGTGCTCTGCATACCGATCATGTACGGCGGGAGGAGATTCTACAAGAAGGGAATACCGGCACTGTTCACGAAGAACCCCACCATGGACTCTTTGGTGTCATTGGGCACACTGGCATCCCTCTGCATGGGACTCTACAACACATATCTCGTATACGCAGGCGACATCGGAGCTATGCACTCCCTGAGCTACGACTCGGTGGGCATGATAATAGCGCTGGTCAGCATCGGCAAGTACCTGGAAGCCAGGTCCAAGATGCGCACCAACGACTCCCTGAGGAAGCTCATCTCCATGGCACCGGCCCAGGCGACTGTGGTTAGAGGAGACGAAGAGCTCGTCATCCCCGCATCGGAGCTCGTCGTCGGGGACACGGTGCTCATCAGACCCGGGGAGAAGGTCCCCGCGGATGCCACGGTCGTGTCCGGGGAGTCCTCGGTCAACGAGTCCATGCTAACCGGAGAGAGCATCCCGGTGGACAAAAAAGCCGGAGACACACTGTACGGAGCAACCGTCAACGGATCTGGCAGCCTTCGTGCCAGGATCGAGAAGACCGGTGAAGACATCGTTCTTTTCCAGATTGCACGCATGATGGAGATGGCCAGGGGCACGAAAGCCCCCGTGGCCGACATAGCCGACAGGGTGGCGGCGGTGTTCGTCCCAACCGTGATGGCCGTGGCGGCCATCGTGTTCATCGGATGGATGCTGGCAAGACACGACGTCCAGTTCAGCCTGACCATAGCCGTATCGATCCTCGTCATCGCGTGCCCGTGCGCCCTGGGACTCGCCACCCCGATAGCCATAGTCGTGGGGACCGGTCGCGGTTCTCAGTACGGCATCCTGTTCAAGACTGCGTCCTCACTCGAGTCCGCCGCCAGGATAGACACCGTCGTCCTGGACAAGACCGGCACATGCACCGTTGGCCATCCCGCGGTGAACTCCGTGTCCGATGAATCCGTCATAGGGATCGTCGCCGCCGCGGAGTCCGACTCGGAGCATCCCCTGGCGGAGGCCATAGTCAGGTACGCGAGGGCGAGGGACATCGACATCCCGCCGCACTCTGGCTTCGAGAGCGTCACCGGCGGAGGCGTGAGGTGCGATGTAGACGGCAGGAAGGTTCTCGTCGGGAGCGGCAGGTTCCTCACCGAGGAGGGCGTGGACGTTCCGGATGGGGCGGAAGGACTCGCCTCGTCGGGCATGACCTGCATCCTTGCCGCCATAGACGGACGGTATGCGACCACGATAGCCATTTCCGATCCGATCCGCGATGAGAGCATGTCCGCCATAGACTCCCTCCGCGGGGACGGACTGAGGGTGCTGATGGTCACCGGCGACAGGAGAGAGACCGCCGAGCACATTGCCTCCGAACTTCGCATCGACGAGGTCCACGCCGAGACCAGACCTGGTGACAAACTAGGGATTGTCAGGGACCTCCAGGTGTCCCAGGCCCGTGTGGCCATGGTCGGAGACGGCATAAACGACGCCCCGGCGCTTACCCAGGCGGACGTGGGCATAGCCGTCGGATCCGGAACGGACATCGCCATGGAGTCCGCGGACATCGTAATGATGAACGACGACCTCCGCAGCGTCCCTGCAGCGTTGGAGATCGGCAGAGCGACGCTGAAGAATATCAAGGAGAACCTGTTTTTCGCGTTCTGCTACAACGTGGTGTGCATACCCATAGCGGCCGGGCTCCCGGTACTGCTGGGATACGACGGCCTCGTGGACCAGATGCCTATAATCTCCGCCCTGGCGATGTCCTGCTCCTCGGTTTCTGTTGTCACCAACGCGCTGAGACTGAGGAGGTTCACTCCGAAGGCCTTGGGAGAAGAACGGCCGACGTGACACGGAGAGTCCCCGCGCCCTTCTTCCAATCCTTCTCGAAGCCCGTTATACCCAACGGCCTGGAGTGCATAGGCGTGTCGATGGTTAGGGACTCGTACTCCCCGCCCTCGCCCATTATGCTTATCCCGTACCTTTTGCGGATTTCCTTGAGCTCCTCCACGGACCCCTCGTCTATAGGCCTCCCCAGCCATGACTCGTCCAGGCCCTCGGCGTAGCACCCCACTATGATAGCCTTTATCCCCGAGGCCAGGAACTGGTCCATCAGCATGTCCTGGTCCTTCCTCCACAATGGGGTGAGCACCTTCAGACCGAGGTCGCCGCAGACCATGTTCATACGGTCCCACTGGTAGTCGGACCAGATCGCCCCTGTCACCACGCCGTCGACGTCGAGCCCCTCCAACGCATGTCTGAGGCCGATCATGTCGCCCTCTTCGGTTCCGGTGCTGCGGGCTGTGACCAGGTCCCTCCCCATCGATTCCGCCATGAGCGGCACGACGCCCAGATTCGGAGTGTGAAATATCCATGAGGCCTCGTCATCTGGCACAACGTTGACCAGGTAGGGGATCTCGTGACCCATCTGCTCGGCCAGATACAATGAGAATGCGGAGTCCTTTCCGCCGGAGTACAGGGAAGCTAGCCTCATGATGCCCTGTATGCCTGGGATGCTTAAATCTCTGGGCCCCGCCCCCATAAAATAATTTATTAGATGGACTTAGTACGAGAGGCAGATGGTGGAACCATGGACGCCGCAGAGATGAAGAAGATCGTCGCAGAGAAAGCAGTTGACACCTTCGTGAAGGACGGCATGAACGTCGGACTCGGAACCGGGTCCACAGCGTACTTCGCCATCAAGAGGATAGGGCAGCTGGTCGCGGACGGATTCGACCTGACCTGCGTCGCCACATCTGTGCAGAGTGAGAACCTTGCAAGGGAGAGCGGCATAAAAGTCGTCGACCTCGACGAGGTGGACAAGCTCGACGTGACCATCGACGGCGCGGACGAGGTGGATCCGAAGATGCAATTGGTCAAGGGGCTCGGAGGCGCCCTCCTGAGGGAGAAGATCGTCGCCGCCGCAACGGTGAGGGAGGTCATCATCGTCGATGAATCCAAACTCGTGGAGAGGCTCGGAACCAAGGCCCCCCTCCCGGTAGAGGTGCTAAGGTTCGGTCACGAGCACACCAGGTACGCCCTGGAGAGGCAGGGGTGCACCCCCGAGCTCAGAATGAAGGATGGCAGTCCGTTCGTCACCGATGGGGGCAACTACATCTACGACTGCAGGTTCCCCGAGGGCATCGCCAACCCGTTCTTCCTGGAATCGAGGATCGACGTCATACCGGGTGTCGTGGAGAACGGGCTTTTCCTGAACACGGCGTTCGACGTGCTGGTGTCCAGACAGGACGGCACCGTCAGCAGGATGTCTGGCGAGCAGGTCTGATGCCCCTTAAACACCCGTAAGAGGGGGCATACCATTTTATATAACCCCGATATTAGCACGTTCTTGATTCAATTCATCAGGGTTGATTAATCATGAAGATGCCCAGGACCGTCAAGAGATACTGTCCCTACTGCAAGGCCCACACCGAGCAGGAAGTGGAGAGGGTCAAGAAGAAGAAAGCCAGCGAGCTCAAATGGGGTCAGAGGAGATTCAGAAAGGTAACCGCAGGTTACGGAGGTTTCCCCAGGCCTAAGCCCGAGGGAAGGGAGAAGCCCACCAAGAGGATCAACCTCAGGTACAGATGCACCCAGTGCAAGAAGGCTAACATATCCCCCTGCATCCGCGCGAAGAAATTCGAGCTCACGGAGTGATTACATGACCGGAGATTTCATCAAGATTAAGTGCCCCGACTGCGCCAACGAGCAGATCGCTTTCAAGAAAGCAGCCACCAGGGTCACCTGCCACGTCTGCGGAGCCACGCTCATCGTCCCCAAGGGCGGTGTCGGTGACATCAAAGGCGAGATCCTCGAGGTCGTCGGCTGATGTCGAGAGTCAGGGGCTTTCCCGAGCACGGCGAACTCGTCGTCTGCACCGTAAAGAACGTCAAGAACTTCGGTGCGTTCGTCACACTCGACGAGTACGACGACAAGGAAGGGTTCGTCCACGTCAGGGATGTCGCCACTGGCTGGGTCAAGTACATCAGAGACTACATCAGGGAAGGGCAGAAGATAGTCTGCAAGGTCCTGGGCGTAGATTCTTCAAAAGGTCACATCGACCTTTCCCTGAAATCAGTAAACGAGCACCAGAAGAGAGAGAAAATTCAGCAGTGGAAGAACGAGAAGAAGGCGGAGAAGCTGGTGGAGATCATCGCCGAGAGGATGGAGATCTCCGTCGACAGCGCCTACGACGAGTTCGGAAACGAACTGCTGGAGACGTATGAGACACTCTACGGTGCGTTCGAAGCCGTCGTCGCCGACCCGGAGGACTTCCTTTCGGAATTCTCCGGCGACTGGACGGAAACATTCATAGAGGTCGCGAAGGAGAACGTCGTCCCGCCTTCCGTCCAGATCGACGGAATACTGGAGATGACATCCTCCGCGCCCGACGGCATGGAGCTCGTCAAGCACGCCCTCCTGGCCGGGCTCGCTGCCGCCGACGGAGCAGACGTCGAGATCACCTGCGTCGGATGCCCCAAGTACAGGGTTGTCGTCAACGCCAGCGAGTACAAGGAGGCGGAGGAGGTCATGAGAAGTGTCTCCTCGGCCGCCGTCAACGACCTCATCTCGAACGGCGGAACGGCCAGCCTCAAACGCGAGAGCAAGTGACATGAGGTCCCAGCTCAGGAAGTGTCCCTCCTGCGGGAAGTACACCCTCCTGGATGCTTGCAAGTTCTGTGGCGCCACCACCTACTGTCCAGTACCGCCCAGGTACTCCCCCGAGGACCGTATGGGCGAGTACCGCAGAAGATCTATTCTAGAGGAGTATGGGGAGAATGGAAAGCTTCGTCAGTTATGACTGCAGACCGGAGCTCAGACGCCCTGTCATCATCGAGGGCCTTCCCGGCGTCGGCAACATCGGTAAGCTCGCGGCCGACCTCATGGCCGAGCAACTGGGTGCGAAGCGCATGATGCGCATCTACTCTCCCGAACTCCCGCCGCTGGTCATCGTTAACGACGACTGTCTCACTGAGACGGCCTGCTGCGAGGTATGGTTCGCGAGCATAGGGGACAGGGACGCCATCTTCATCCTGGGCGACTACCAAGCGACCACCCCCATCGGCCAGTACATCCTGACGGAGGAGACGTTCAGGATGTTCCTGGGTTACGACCCGTCGCTCATAGTCACCCTCGGCGGATACGGCACGGGGGAACTGGTGCCCGCACCCCGCGTCCTCGGGGCTGTGTCGGAACCAGACATGAAGCCGGGCCTCGAGAAGGCCGGTGTGGGATTCTATCCCTCCGAACCCCAAGGAGGCATTGTCGGAGCCGCGGCGATGTTCCTCGGTTTCGGAGCGGCATACGGCATACCGTCGGTCTGCATCATGGGCGAGACATCGGGGTACATAGTAGACTACAGGAGTGCCAGGAACGTCCTCGACGCCCTGTGCAATTACCTCGGAGTCCATGTCGACACCTCCTCCTATCAGGACCAGATCGACCAGATGGACACAGCGAGCACGATGCTCGCCTCTGAATCTCAGAACGACGAGAAAGAAGAGGACCTTGTGTACATTCGTTGAATCGAACTCAAAACATTTTAGTTCGTTAGTCGATTCCGTTTTGATAACGGGGGTCGGCTGTGAAGCTTTTGAATGGCAAGCGCGTCAAGGATTTCGTTGGCAACCGCGAAATCATTCTGTTCATAGGCGCCGCCATAATCACCCAGATCATCACTAGCATCAGCGACCAGTTACCCGTCAACATAATGCCGAACCTGGCACTGTGTCCCGTAATAGGACTCCTTTTCGGCCCGTTCGCATCCTTGGGTGTGAACCTGGTGAACTTCGTGAACAACGTGGTAACTGGGGTTCCGATACAGTTCTGCTGTTTGGACTTCTTCACCGTTTTCCTGACCTCGTACATACCCTACAGGCTCTGGTACAGCGTGGGCATGGACAGGGATGACCGCCCCCCGGTTCTGGACTCGGTCCGCAACATCGCGAAGTTCATCGTGATGATGATAGTCTCCAGCCTCGTCTACACAGTGCTGTACAACATCACATACGGCCTCATGGACGGGCAGTTCGTCCTGAACTTCGAAGACATAGTTCGCTTCATCAACGTGCTTTCGTTCTCGTTCCTGTTCGGACTGGCCGCGATCCTCCTCCTCAGATACCTTGGCATAAGGTTCTACAGCCCGAAGTTCGGCGGGACGCCGGATGACTTCAGGCGCACTGTCGACCCCAGGTTCTACGATTTGATACTCGGCCTTGGAATACTGCTGCCACTGCTCGTTCTCAACCTGTCCCCCAAGGGCCCCGCAATACCCGCGATGGCCCTGCTGACCTACGTGATGCTCTTCGCCTTCCTGCTAAAACCGATAGAATCCGCTAGGATGGACGAGCTCACAGTGAGGATCAAAGGGTTGGAGATCAACAAGTTCAACAGGAGCCTGATCGAACGCATGATCGTCATCTTCATCCTGTACGGCTTGATGATCTGCCTCGTATTCGGCGCGGCAGCATCCATGGGAATACTGGACGATGTGTTCGGATGGGGATACGACGTCACGGTCCTGTTCTACATGAGCACTGGACTCCTGGTGTTCTTCGTTCCGGCCCTGGTCTTCCTGTGGTATCTTGAGAAGTACATCACCGATCCGATAGGAGAACTGTCCGAGGCATCCAGGAACTTCATCAGCAACGACCACGAGTTCTCCAGCGAGGAGTTCGAGTACAGCTGCAGAGACCTCGTCAACGATGACTCAGAAATCGGCGAACTCGCCAGGTCCCTGACGAAGATGACCAGCGACATGGAGGAATACGTCGAGGATCTGAGAAAGCTGAACAGCCAACAGGAGATGTACAGGGCAGAGCTCAACGTCGCCAAGAGCATCCAGGAATCCTTCGTACCCACGAACTTCTCCGTCGTCGACGGCTCGGGGGCATCCATCGCTGCCGTCATGGACGCAGCGAAGTATGTGGGAGGCGACTTCTACGACTTCTTCATGATCGACACCGACCATCTCGCCATCTCCATAGGCGACGTGTCCGGGAAGGGAGTTCCTGCAGCACTGTTCATGGCGGTCACAAAGTACCTGATCGAGGGACAGTCCCGCCCTGGATTCTCTCCCGACGAGATCTTCAGCAAGGTCAACATCGGTCTTTGCAGGAACAACGAACAGAACATGTTCGTCACCTCGTGGATAGGGATCCTCGAACTAACCACAGGCAAGCTCACCTACTGCAACGCGGGCCACAATCCCCCTATCATCGCACGCGTCGGCCAGAAACCTGAGCTGATGGTCGGACCAAGGTCCCTGATACTAGGAGCCAGGGAAGGCGTGAAATACAGGACCGCAGAACTTACGATGGAGCCGGGCGACAGGATTCTCCTGTACACCGACGGCGTCACTGAGGCCAACGACCACTTCAACGGATTCTACGGCATCGAGAGACTCATGGCTGTCATGGACAGGAGCGCCGAAGCCCAACTGAACGATCAGATCAGGATGGTGACGGACGACATCGCCGAGTTCACCAGGCATGCCACGCAGTTCGACGACATAACGATGTTATTGCTCAGGTACGACGGTGTGCCCAAGTCAGGAGAGTCTCTTCTCGATAAGGAGGACGTTCCTCCCGTTGTCACGCCTATACGTGATGCCGTCAACGTTCTTCTTGACCAGGAATAACCCCAAACCGCCTACGGAACGGTCCTCCATCTTCATCTTGACATCGGGATCCTCGATCGACAAGGGGTCGAACTCCGGACCGGCATCCGTGAACGTCAGAGTGACCCTCATGAGGTGCTCCTCCACGGAACAGGATATGCTGATGTCCCCCTCGGACGGATGATTGTACGCATAGCTGACGATGTTGACGAATATCTCCTCTACAATAAGTTCCAACTGCTGGATCGTCTTCTCGGAAGCCCCGCATCCCGATAGGCAGTCCTTGACAAACTCCTGCACGTCGTACAGCCTGCCCTTGTCGGACGGAACGGTGATGGTTTTCATACGACCGCCACCTCCGCGTCGCCGCACATGGGGATTGAATCTGTGAGCACCATATTAAACTGTGTCGAGTGGTGGATACGATATTCCGACGTACACGGACCGTGCTGGAATCAGACGTTTGTGCCAGATACCTAATAATAATACTAAATACGAAACAAGGCGTTATACCACACACAGAGGATGTGGTCGATGTGTTCGGTAAGAAGAAGTCGAAGGACGACACGCTTACGGCAACCTATGCGGAGAGCGACGATGGTACCATCGTCATCAAACTCAGCGGCAGGCTGGACTCTGTGTCCTCCAACGATTTCCAGTCCGAGGCGCTGCCCAAGTGCAGGGGCAGGAACACGACACTCGACCTGGAGATGGTCACATACCTCTCAAGCGCCGGACTAAGGGCGATTCTGACTCTGGACAAGGCAGTCGGCAAGGGGAACAAACTGACCGTGATCAACGCCAAGGATTCCGTCAAGGACGTCCTGGACATGTCTGGATTCAGCGAGTTCATCTGAGACCGCGACTCTTATTATCGTCGACTCACTCCGCATCTGCAATGGAGACGACGACGGCGTTCGACAGAAGGGCGTACCTTCAGCGCGGACTGAGGATCATCCTCACCGCTATGGTGATATCAGCTGCGGTCACGGTCGTGGCCGAGTCGCTACCCGTGGACCTGAGGCCGCATCTGGCAGTCAGCATCGTCCTGGGGCTGGTTTTCGGACCCTTTGCTTGCCTCGGCGTGAACATAGTGAGTCTTATCACCAACGTCATCAACGATGTACCGCCGGAATTCTGTGCGCTCGACCTTGTGACCGTGTTCACGATAGCCTACTTCCCCTACAGGATGTGGTACAGCACAAGTCTCGGATGCGACACCTCGTCCCCGCCGTCACTTACCACGGTTCGCGACGTCGCCAAGTTCATGGCGATAATGGTAGCATCATCAGTGGTCTACACCGTCCTGTACAACCTCACATACGGGATGCTCTACGGCACATTCGAGCTGGCCTATGACGACCTGGTCATACTGATGAGCGTGATATCGTTCTCGATCATATTCGGAATGGGACTCATCGTCATATTCAGGTACATGGGCATCGCGTTCTACGTGCCACACGACCACTTCAAGAAGCACGATTCCAGGGACTCCGTGCCCGGATGGGCGTTCGACCTTACGCTCTTCGTGGCCGTTGTTCTGGCTCCCGCGATTCTCGTCACCTATCCGCAGTCCGCCATCCTCTATCCGCTGACGGCCGTGACCTACGCCCTGATGTTCATCGTCCTTCTGAAGCCCATCACCGCCATGGCGGCCGACGACTCCAGGCAGCATATCGGGAAGTACACGTTCAACGGCAGTCTGATCGAGCGCATAATCGTCATATTCGTGGTGATCGGACTGGGGTTCAGCCTGATCTCCGGCTATGCGGCATACAACGGGGTCCTTTCTGACCTGTTCGACCATGGAAGGAGACTGTCAACGGTCTTCTACATGGGCGCCACATCCCTGGCGTTCTTCATGATAGCCCTGCTGTTCCTGAAGTACGTCGAGACACGCATATCGAACCCCCTGGGAGGCATCTCCGAGGCCGCACGCAACTTCGTGGACGGGAGCCACCAGACCATGAGCAGCAAGGAGACCCTGGAGGAGTACGGCAGATACACCGATTACGACTCCGAGATAGGGGTACTGGCCAGGTCGCTGACCGACATGACCCGGGACATCGAGGCCTACACCGAGGACATCCGCAACCTGAACAACAGAGAGCAGATGTACCTCGCCGAAATGTCTGTCGCCGCCACGATTCAGACCTCCCTCATCCCCAGGGACTTCGACAGAGTGTCTGGGAAAGGAGTCAACCTGCACGGGGCAATGATCCCCGCCAAGTACGTTGGAGGGGACCTTTACGACTTCTTCATGATCGATGACAGTCATCTCGCCGTGGTTGTGGCGGACGTCTCCGGCAAGGGTGTGCCCGCCGCGATGTTCATGGCGGTGACGAAGGCACTCCTGGAGGAGTGCGCCCGCCCCGGATCCGGCCCGGAAGAGGTCCTGAGCAGGGTGAACACGGACATCTGCCGCAACAACGACGAGAGCATGTTCGTCACATGCTGGTTCGGGATAATCGACACCGTCACCGGCCGGATGGAGTTCTGTAACGCCGGCCACGGCGCCCCGCTGGTCGTCAGAACGGAGGGCGAGGTGGAGTTCCTGCGCACACGCCCGTGCATGGCCCTGGGAGGGATGGACGGCGTTAAGTACAGAAGGGAGACGACCGAGCTGCACCCGGGAGACAGGTTGGTGCTCTACACCGATGGGGTGACTGAGGCCAACAGCGATTACCATGGGTTCTACGGAGAGGGAAGACTGGCCGAGAAGGCGACCGCAGACGCTGGGAAGAGCATCAGCGAAGAGGTTTCATCCATCGTCGAAGACGTCATCGCCTTCACCGGCGACGCCGAACAGTTCGACGACGTCACGCTGTTCATCGTTGAGTATATCGGGCAAGGTTCTTCTCGATCGTGAGGACATTGTACCCGTCGATACGCTTGTAGCTCATGTTGTCCACATTCGTCTTCACAAGGAATATCCCCAACCCGCCGATCCTCCTCTGATCGGCAGGGAGGGTGACATCCGGATCCGGAGCCGCGAGCGGGTCGAACTCGGGTCCCGTGTCCATGAACGTTATCGCGACTGACCTGTCCTCGGCGTCCACATCGCAGGATATCCAGACCTTGCCGCCCTCCGTATGGTACGCGTAATTGGCGATGTTGACGAATATCTCCTCCACAGCCAGCTCCAGCTGCAGTACAGACTTCCTTGACGCGTCCATCCCCTTCAGGGAACCGTCGACGAACGCCATGACATCGTCGAGGGCGTCCGCCGTGGAGTTTACCTCGATCCTTCGGGTCATTGCCCCTCTTCCAGAAGAGCCAGGAAGAACCTCTTCTGCAACTCGCTCGTCAGTATGTGCGGGGGCTTTAGCTGGGCTGATGCCGCACCCTTGGATATCATCAGGTCCCTGTACAGCAGATAGGTCTCGGGCTGAAGCAGCTTTATGGTCAACCTCCCCAGCAGACCCTTCTCTACCTTGTACCCGTAGACAGGGTTGGCCTCGCGGAGGCAGGCATCCAGGACCTCCTCCATCCTGTCCATTGTCAGCCCTTCGGGCATGCCGTCCAACTCCATCAGGTAGACGTACCTCATCGGATCGCTGTCGGTGTCCGCATACACGGAGAAATCCACCACTTCGACTCCGATTCCCTCGCCCATCTTCTCCAGGGCGGCCCTCAGCGCCACCTCGGTGGTCTTCTCTCCCGTCATGTTCAGGGATTGGTCGATCCTGTACTGGAAGTCCATGAGCGGGGTGTTGTTGAGCATCCCCACGACCTTGAGCGCATCCCTCATGCGGTAGCGATAGAACCCGGAGAGGTTGGTGCAGACGATCTCGTAGACCCTTCCGACCTCCAGATTGTCCATGGTGACGATGTCGGCGGGATCGTCGGAGTCCACTGGCCAGAACTCATAGAACATGCTGTCTGGGATCAGCACCGTCTGGTTGTTGTCTATCTCGTACGGGGTGGTAAAAAGACCCTCTGAAGCGGTGACTCCGACGTACATCGCGGGTATGTCGTCACCTGCGTACTTCTCCCTCAGCCTCCTGAGGTAGTCCGCGAACCCTCCTGTGGATATGCCGTAGAAGACCTGCAGGTCGGGCCAGATCCTCTTCATGACCGTGGGCCCGAAGCCCTCCTCGAAGATCCCCCTCAGCTCCGCCGCCCTCTCGGGCATGGGCCTTATCTTGCCGAGGATGGACTGCCTCACCTCCGGCGGCATCTTCACACTCTCGTCGATGGTCCCGTGCTCGATGTCGTATACCAGCATCTCCCAGTCCCTCTCGATGTACTGCATCATCTCCAGGATGAGGCTGATGTAACTGCAGGCGGCCATCGTCACGGTCTTGCTCGCCAGAGCGAATCTGGCGTGCAGGTACCTGGTGTTCGTCCTTATGTCCGGGACCAGGGCCTCACTCGGAGACGTCATGAAGAACGGAAGGTACTCCCCCAGGGACAGGACCATCCTCCCGGAGATCGCCCCGTATGTGGCTCCGCACTTCAGCTTGGTCATCGGGGCCTCTATCAGGTTGATCGCAGGCGACTCTATCCATCCGAACCCCAAGCCGTCGCACAGTATTGCGAGACGGACCTGCTGGTTGTACCTATCCAGCACCTCCATCGCCCTGTCAGTGACGGGGATCCTCTTGGGGTTCCCCATGGTCCCCGAGGACTTTGCATAGTGCTCCACCCTGTAGGATGTGATCAGACCGGTGGCTCCCTCCTCGGTCATCTTGTAGATGTACCCGGCATAGTCGTCGAACATCGTTATCGGGACCTTCGCCTGATACTCCTCGATGCTGTAGATGTCGGCGAACCCGTACTTCCTCCCGTACTCCGTGTCCTTGTTGTCCTGCAGGATTCTCATGAGGAGCTCGGTGTTGTACTTCATCGGGTCCTTGGTCATCTCCATGAAATGGGCGTAAGCGACCTTTCCCTCCGAATACAGCTTCATGTTGAACTGACCCATGGGCGAGAGCTTTGATACGTCCATGCCGAGCACCTCACTGGATGTTGAGGACGTCAGCGAACCCGGTGGCGTTGAGAACCTCCATGACCGTGTCCTGGGCGTTCCTCAAAATAAACCCGCCGCGGTTGACCATCATCTTGTGGGTGGCCAGTATGACCCTCAGACCTGCGCTGGACACGTACTCGAGGTCGGACAGGTCCAGTATGAGCCCGTTGTCGCCGATGCCTCCTGCCTTGATGTGGGCTTCCAACTCGGGGGCGGTCTTGGTATCCAACCTTCCGGACAAGTACACGACGGTCTTTCCTTCCTCTTCGGTATCCTTTATCTCCATAGTTTTCCCTCCTTCCAAATCGGTTTAATCTCAAGTCGAGGACATGCTGCGGTACATCTCGGCATAGAGTCCGTCAAGGGCCATCAGCTCCTCGTGAGAGCCGACCTCCTTTATGTCTCCGTCCTTCATGAAGATGATTTTGTCCGCGTTGCGAATGGTGAAGAGCCTGTGGGCGATGATGAACGTCGTCCTCCCTTCCATCATCCTCTCCATCGCGCGCGTGACCAGAGCCTCCGTCCTGGTGTCCATGTTGGACGTGGCCTCGTCCAGTATCAGAATCCTGGGGTCCGCGAGCACGGCCCTGGCCAGGACCAGCAGCTGCTTCTCCCCCACGGAGAGCTGTGAATTCTCCTCGCTGATGTATGTGTCGTACCCGTCCGGCATGACATCGATGAACGAGTCGCATCCGACGGCCTCCGCGGCGCGGACCACGTCCTCGCGGGTCGCGCCCTCCTTGCCGTAGGCTATGTTGTCGGCCACCGTCCCATCGAAGACCCACGAGTCCTGCAGGACCATCCCGAACGCCCTCCTGAGCTCGTCGCGATTGATGGCACGGGTGTCCTCCCCATCGACATGGATCTTCCCGCCGTTGATCTCGTAGAACCTCATAAGCAGGTTGATGACCGTGGTCTTCCCCGCACCCGAGGGGCCGACGATCGCAGTGACCGTCCCGGGCTCCACATCGAACGACACGTGCTGGAACAGCATCCTGTCAGGCGTGTACCCGAAGGTGACGTCGTCGAAGGACACTTCGCCGCGGACCCCGGACACGTCCAGCCTGGCCAGGCCGCTCTCGTCCGGCTCCTCTTCCGCGTCGAGGATGTCGAACAGCCTCTCCACCGCGGCGAACCCGGACTGCACCTGGTTCATGGACGAGGACGCCGACTGCAACGGGCTGCTGAGCATCTGCCCGTACAGAAGGAAGGCGGTGAACCCTCCGAGAGTCAGGCTCCCGTCTATTATCATGTACGCACCGAATATGGAGACACAGATGTACCCGATGTTGTTGACCATCAGGGTCATGGGCATGATGAACCCGGACGCGAACTTGGACTTCACGTACGCCCTGTGGAACCTGCGGTTGATCTCCTCGAACCTCTCCTCCGACACCCCCTCCATGTTGTAGGACTTGACGAGGGTGTGATTGCTCAGGATGTCCCCCATGTACCCGTTGAGCTCCCCGACCGTACTCTGCTGGAGCTTGAACCCGCGCTTCGTCTTGGAGGTTATGAACCTTATCAGGAGGAACGACACCGGCATCAGGATGATGTATATCACCGCCAGCAGCGGATTGACCAGCAGCATCATTATCAGTATCAGGACGATCAGCAGGATCTGCACTACGAGGTTCAGGAGGTCGCTCTCCAGGAGCGACTCCGCCGTCGTCAGGTCATTGGTAAGACGGGACGATATGTCCCCAGAGGAGTGCGTGTCCAGGTAGCTGATCGGCACCCTGTTGAGCTTGTTGTGGAGGTTGCGCCTCATCTTCAGGGCCGCGTTCCTGGAGACGATGATCATGTTCCTGCTGGAGAACATGTTGGCGCCGTTGCCGAACACGTACAGCGCGGCGATGACGAGCAGAAGACCGACGAAGGCCCCTGCGTCCAGACCCTGGTACCCCGAGTACACGTACTCCGTGAGCATGTCTATGGCGTCTCCCGCCAGAGTGGGTGCGAACGCAAGCGCGAAGCTCCCGGCCACGAGGGCGACCACCGACGCGATCGTGCGGTACTTGTCCTTGCTGATGTAGCCGCCGAGCCTCCTGAGGACCGCCCATGTCGAACGAGATCTCTCCTCCGACATCTCACTCCCCCTCCGAGTACGACTGCGTCGCGTATATCTCGCGGTAGATCTGGCACGACTCCATGAGCTCGTCGTGGGTGCCCTGCATCACGACCCGGCCCTTGTCCATGACCACGATGCTGTCGGCATCGCGGATGGTGTTGATCTTCTGTGCGACCATGACGACGGTCTTCCCCTTGAGACGCTCGCGGATGTTCGCCCTCACTGCCCTCTCCGTCTTGGCGTCCAGTGCTGAGAAGCAGTCGTCGAAGACGTAGACGTCCGCATCCTTGCAGATTGCCCGCGCCAGAGAGAGCCTCTGCTTCTGTCCTCCGGAGACGTTCATCCCTCCGCGGGCCATGACGGTGTCCAGGCCGTCTGGCATCACATCCAGTGCCTCCGAGAACATCGTGAGCCTGCAGGCCTCCTCGGCCTGCTCACGGCTGACTCCCGAGCCCATCGAGACATTCGCGTAAACGGTGTCCTCCAGGATCATCGTCCTCTGGCTAGCGTATGAGACCCTGTCCCTCAGATCGCCCACATCCAGGTCCCTGAGGTCCGCCCCGTGGAAGGTCACCCTGCCCGACTTCGGGTCGAAGAACCTCGGGATCATCTGCACCAGTGTGCTCTTGCCCGAGCCCGTGGCGCCTATGATTGCGGTCGTCTTCCCGCGTCCCATCCTCACCGTCACATCGGACACTGCATCCTTGGCTGCGCCCTCGTATCCGAAGGACACGTTCTCGAAGACGATGTCGGCATCGCCCTCCGCCTCCGGCATCACGCCCTTTGGATCGTTCGTGACCGATGGCTCGCAGTACAGGACCTCCTCCAGCCTCGCTGTGGAGACGATCGTCTTCGGAAGGGTGGTCACTATGAACGGAACTATGGCGAGACAGCTGATGAAGTATGTGACGTACTGGAAGAAGAGGATCATGTCAGATATGCTTATGATGCGCTCCTGCAACTCCACCGATCCGACGTAGTAGATCAGCAGAACCGCCAGGTTCATGATGATCAGAGCCAGCGGGGTCAGGTAGCAGATCTTCAGGGCAGCGTTCTGGGAGTCGATGCGGTATTCCTCGTTCAGCTCCGCGAACCTCTCCGTCTCATACCTCTGCCTGCCGAACGCCCTTATCGTGCGGGCGCCCTCGGCCTTCTCCTTGACCAGGGTGTTGAGAGTGTCCAGCTCCTGCTGGACCTCGTTGAACATCGGCATGCTCTGGCGACTCCTGACCACCATGAATGTTATTGTCACGGCGAAGGCGACCACCAGGATCGCACAGAGGGTGACGTTGATCATCGCTGTCGCGATCACGATTGCCACGATCACCACTGGGACGAGTAGGGCGTTCCTTAGCGCGTTCAGCATAAAGATCTGGATGCGCGTGGTGTCCGCGGTCAGACGGGTCATCAGGGTTGAGCCGCCGAACCTCGAGAAGTCCTTCTGCGAGAAGGACATGATGTGCTTGAACAGGTCCCTGCGGACGTCGCAGGTGACGCTGGCACTGAGGTAGGCACTGAGATACGACACGATGACTATCGCCAATCCGTAGACCAGAGTGAGTGCCAGCATCTTGATCCCGGCGGCGGCGATGAAATCCATGTCCTGGGCGGCCACCCCGGAGTTCAGGACGGCGTGGGTCTCGTTGAGCACCTGCATCTGCAGGAACACCTGCAGGACGATGAACATCGCCAGCAGCAGGATGTGCTTCCAATACGGGAGAACGTAGTCCTTGAGAAACAGCTTCACTTCATCACCGACTCGCGGAGGATGTCATAGGAGCCCCTCCCTCCTCAGAATTGCCTTGGGCATCTCCATGAACCTGGACACCAGTGCCGCGTCCCCCTGGGCCTGTGCCCTGAACAGATACGATATCCCGGGGATGGAGTTCACCTCGCACAGGAGGAATTCGCCCTCGTTCTCACCGAACAGGTAGTCTATGCTCCCCATCTTGAGACCGAAGGCCTCGGCTAGCCTCACGGACCGCTCGGCCAGATCCTCGGGGAGGGAGAACGGTTCTATCGAGCCTCCCTGGTGCAGGTTGGACTTGAAATCCTTCTCGTTGTGCCTGACGAAGGACGTCACCACCTCTCCTGCGGCCACTACGACCCTCAGGTCCCTGCCCTTGGACGACATGACCGCCTTCTGCGCTATCACCTGGTCCCCGTACTCGGCGGCCGTGAGCATGCCTATCATCGACTTCAGCTCCTGGAGGTCCCTGACCAGACAGACCCCGCGCCCCTGGAACCCGTGCATGACCTTCAGCACTAAGGGGAGACCGAGCATCTCCGCCAGGCGCTCCGGCTCGGTCCTCTCCGTGACCAGAACCGTGTCCGGGATGCTGATCTCCGGAACCGCCATCTTGGCGATCTGGAACGAGTACAGCTTGTCCCCCGCCGCCTCGATGGAGTCGTACGTGTTCACGCACACGACACCAAGGGTCTCGAACATACGGAGCACCGCCTTCAGCTGGTACTGCGACCTCTCCTCGACCGTCATGACCAAGACGAAGTCTGGAAGATCGTACGTCTCGCCTGCAGCACGGACCTTGCCGTCTACCGAGTCGACTGCGACGACCTCCACGTCGTCCAAGCACACGTAGCTCATGTCCACCCAGTCATCGGTGAAAAGCCCCTTCGCCACGGCGAACTCCCTCTCGAAATCCGAGTGATCGCCGATGAGCATCATACCCTTCAGTTTACCCATGGTCTCATCTCCTAAGCACCCAGCGCTCTTCGGGCGGCGCAATCGCCCTCGCATCCAGCTTTATCTGGGACCTGGGTGAGCCCTGGGCCTCACGTGCCCTGAACAGGCTCTCCTGCCATCCGTCCCTCATGATTGTCACATTCAACCTGTTCAGTGACCCGAGCATGCGGTTCCTCCCGTACAGCTCGAACGTCTCCGACAGGATGCGGTCGAGATCGTCCGCCATCTCCCCCGCCGGAACATCGATGGGCGACTCGGGCTCCACGTAGACCTCGTACGACTGTGATTCGGGATCCTCGCGGACCTGGGCCTGACGGACGGAGAACCCGTACATGTCCGCCATCTTGTTTACGCAGTCCAGCACCCCGGGTGCCGGAACCTTCTCCTGCGCTATGTTCAGGATCTCCCTGGACTTCGTGACGAACTCTATGACGGGGGTGTCCCCGTCGAATCCGCGAACCGCCACGATGTCGTTGAGGTTGTAACGGTACAACCCCGAGTAGTTTGTGACCAGAAGCTCGTACTGGCCACCATCCTCCAACATGTCGGCCGTGAGCGGGTCCCCGCCTCCGACCGGCACGAACTCGTAGAATGCGGAGAACGTAGCCAGCGTCCCGCTGCCCTCGTCCGGTCTCCCTGGTATGTTGATCTTGGCCTCGCTGGCCCCGTAGCCTATGTCGAAATACACGGTGCCTTCGGGAAGGAGGGGCCTGACGCGTGGTACGTTGACCCCCACCGATCCGGACAGCCAGAACCTTGCCGCCATCAGATACGGCCAGTAGAAACGCGGGATGAAGTTCTCCCTGCCAGAGTCCAGTATCTCCTGCAGCCTGTCCGCCCGGTCTGGATTCGGCGTCATGTACCCCTCCGCCATACGCCTCTCCTCGTCTGTAAGGTTCAGCTCAGACCGTACGGTACCGTGACGCATGTCGTTTATGATGTCCTCGGCGTGCTCCTGGGCGTACCTGATCCTGGCATAGAGCCTGGCGGCGTTGTTGGACGTCACTATGGCGATGTCGTCGTACCTCAGCGCGAACAGCATCGTGAGGTACATCGTCGCCTCCCCATCGGCGAGACCCATGAGCTCCTTGGGGTATGCCAGCATCCCCCCGTATTCGGAGCTGTCGAACGTCTTCCCGGATGCGAATCCGACCTCGATCCCTCCCTCGGTCCTCCTGCCTGCTATTGCCGAGGTCACTGAGTAGAAGTGGAAGGCCCCTATCAGGTCCGACGGCTTCACCGTGACCGGATCCAGGCCCTTGGACCTCAGCGCCTCGAGGATTGCCGGAGAACGGGACAACGCACCTGAAACCGCCCTCGTCATGACGGCGTTCCTGACCTTGTTGACGGCCTCCTTGGCCTCCCTTCCCGCCGCAGACTCGGGGATCAGCTTGGACTTCCCGGTCGTGCCGGACGTGGATATGAAGTACTCCGTTGGACCGTCGAACAGCACATCGGGTTCACCGGCTGCCATGCGTTCGACGTAGCCCTCGAAGTCAGCGTAATCGTTGACAGGCACAGACCTGCGGAAATCATCCACATCGCGGATGTCGTGGAAACCGTGTTCCCTCCCGTATTCGCTATCCGCCGCTGCCTCCACTATCGACATGAGGGTCGCTTCCTGGGTGCCCCTGCAGTCGGCACACATCGCAGCCCAGGAGGCTGCCGCCTCGCGCGGTTCCCCCGTCACCTTCAGGTATGGCCTCACCTCAAATCCCCCAGCAGGCCGGTCGCCAGTTCCATCATGCGGTTCTGATCGACCCCCGGCACGGAATTGAACCCTATCGACGAGTTCGCCTCGCACAGGTAGAACTCGCCCTCGTTCTTGCCGAACAGGAAGTCCACGCTGCCCATCTTGATGCCGATGGCCTTCGCAAGACGGACGGCGGCCTCCTTAATGTTCTCAGGAGCGTCGAACGCCGCCGCGTATCCGCCCTGATGGACGTTTGACGTGAAGTTCCCAGGGTTTATCCTGACGAGTGACCCCATGACTCCGTCACCCAGGACCATGACGCGCAGGTCCCTGCCCTTGGACGTCATGATCGCCTGCTGGGCTATGATCTGGTCCCCTGGTTTGCATGCCGAGACCATCGACAGCATCCTCTTGAGCTCACCCTCCGATTCGACCAGGACCACCCCGGCCCCTCCTTCTCCATGGAGGACCTTGAGGACCACGGGATAGCCTATGTAGTCGGCAACCTGTCCGGCTTCCGTTCCGGGAACGATCAGCATGGTTTTTGGTATGGGTATCTCAGGGATCACCCTCCTGGCGATCTGGAACGTCCTCAGCTTGTCGGAGGTGATGTCCTTGCAGTCCGCGGGATTGATGCAAAGCACCCCCATCCCCTCCATCATCCTCAGCACCGCCTTCAGTTGGTAAGACTCGGTTTCTGAAAGCCTGAATGCCCTCGTGAACACGAAGTCCGGACGTGGGAGCCTCTCTCCGTTTGTAAGAAGCACTCCGTCCTCGTCCCCGGGACCGACGATCGGGACCACGTCCTCGAAATTGAGCGGTCTGACGTCGACACCCATGGTCTGGCGGAAGAGCCTGACCTCCTCATCGACGTTCTCGTGCCTCCTGTCCACCAGATATAATCCCTGAATCATCTGCATACCTCGAAGACATTACCCCTTGTATAGTAAATTAAATGTTATTTTTAGAGGCCGATCAGAAACGACCCTCCGCCAGCAGGTAGCAGAGCGGCTGCCCACATCCTGAAATCGGAGAACGAACCCTAGGTTAATTTTAAATAAATCATCGCTATCCCATTTTTCAATCCCCACTTAGCTCAGACTGGCCAGAGCGGCTGACTGTAGAGTGTTTTCGGAAGAAAATCCGATACAGCCGCTGAAATCAGCAGGTCCCCTGTTCAAATCAGGGAGTGGGGACCACCCCTATCCAGATCATCCGGCGAACCGTCGGTTAAAATTTTTCTTGGAAGTTTGACTTGTACCACTTCTGAGGGCACATTATGCACCCCTCCGTACAGGTCTCCGGACACCCTCCCTCACCCGCCGTCAGAAGGGTCGGGGGACTGTCCACAAACCGGTAAATTCTGTCCGGAAGATTCCCGTCCTCCTTCATGTCAAACAGCCCTCCCCCCATGACGGCATCCCGGTCGGGACACGCCGTCCGATGGAGGTCTCATGACCTCCATCGGCTACGTCAGCAGGCCAACACTGGAGGAGTTCGGACCGCCCGAACCTGTCTGTGACGAGCCGTCGGAGTCCGGCGACTGGTACGACCCCAGATGGCTGATCGACTCCCTCCTGTCGGGGGAGTTCCGTCTGAGGACCGCCATCTGCAGAGGTCCTTCATCAGATGGGTGAGGAAGGAGGAGCTCAGCAAGTTCTACAACATGAGGACCGCGGAGATGATCTACATCCCGGTTCCGAAGAGGGGCAACATGGCCTACGTCATGAACAAGGCCTCCCGCCGCAACGAGATGATCAGGGCGATTTCGGACAAGGTGTTCGACTGGCCGGATCCCGACAACCCCGCCCTCAGGTGAACGAGGATGTTCTTCGTCACCGTCACGTTCGACCCCAAAAGATTCACGCAGGATGAGGCTTGGGCCTCCATCAAGTCCACGGGCTCCCGCGAGAGGCATCACCTGTACGGGGAGATCAACCGCCTCGACGCCAACCTCCCTAGGATCTTCGGCCCCCACGGGAAGCTGCTGTGCAAGGAGGCCCAGTCCAGCGGCTATCCGGCTCCGCACATGATCCTCGTCCTCGACGAGCCGGTGCAGGTCAGGATGATCAATGGGAAGAGGGGCGTGAAGTGGGCCCCCGTCGACGAGAGCATACTCCGCCGCATAGGCAAGAGCCCCGAGTCCAGGGCCTTGTGCGAGAGGGACTACAGCACGGGGATTGACGCCAACCCGAACTGGAAGAACGGGTTCATCGACTTCGAGGGCGTCGTCTCGGAGTCGAGGTTCAGGGGACGCCGCAACGTCATCAGCTATCCCTTTAAGTACCTCACCAAATGCTTGACGAGGGATGACGCGTTCTCCGCCTCGAACATTGATTGCATCGACGACGTCGAGGGCCCCAAGCTCAGGACCGCCCTCTACACCCACTACTGCAACAAGTGCTTCAGGAACCGCATCGGCCTCTCCCCCGAAGAGGAAGGAGGTCGTGCTGGACGAGAACGGTGAACCTGTAAAGTCGGACTGGATCTACATAGACTCCGTGAACAGGGAGGAGTTCCTCAGATCCAAAAGACCACGCAGGCTCCCCGGTCATCTTCCGGATGAACCGACGGGTGGAGATGACTCGTGACCGCCATCCCATTCTCAGGTTCACCGTGTGGTTCCTGAAATCTTCCTGAGGATGTCCCGCATCCTCTTTTGCTTTGTACTGCGAATCACAAGATTGATCTCAAGGTCCATCCGCGATTATCTGAAAGATTTTTTTGAAAAAAAAAGATTAGAAGCAGACCGCCGTACATCCTGGGGGCGTTCCATCCCCGGAAACAACGTTCTCCCTTCTCCAATTTCTAAAAACCCTCTCCGGTAAGAGACCGCCTCTCGGCTGAGGCTTCCTGCCCATCCCTTTCTACACACCACCTGGCTTCGTCCCGTCCTCCCATCCAGGTGGTGCCGTCTCAAGTCGCTGCGAAGCAACGACCACAGCGTGCATACGCCCCGCTACCAAAGACAAGGTGCCGCACGTGCAGGCACGAGCAAAGCGAGTGCCATGGGCCGTAGCAAAGCGAGGATCTATCAGACTTGATAGTGTATACGTAAATTTAACTTGAAAAAATTTAAAACTCTAACTCGGCAACGCTAGAAACTGATACCCAACGCTAATGATTTAGAGTCTTTGATTGTAACCGTGTCGTAATCCAACTGGTGGACCTTTTCATAGCAATCCCCCCTGGCGCCATTGCAATAACATGTGGCAACAAGGTGTCTATAACAAGAATGGCTCTAAGCTTCGTGTAATACACAGTATTTCTTAAAACGCACATCAGACTGTTTCAGCCCGCGATCACGAATCGGAGAATCGCCTCCTTTGTTCTTCGAATCTGTGCCTGTCGGTCCGGCATTCATTCTATAATATGTGTGTATGCATGGAAATCGAGTTTAGGTCAACCTGTGCAGAGTGCTTTTCGACGGACCGTTTCATATTTCCAGCAGGATTTTAGCTCTTTTATCACCACTCCTATAAATATTTTTCTTAAATATATCCATCTATCGTCACACTTCGTAATTTTCGTGTATCTGCATCATTATCTTCCCGACAAAAATCACAATATGTGCATGAACATGATTAATCGTGCATAGGCATAATTAAATATGTGTCCGCACGATTTTTTCTCAGACGTTGAAAAGACGCCTTAGAGGAGGATAATATGTCGTTCGAGAACGAACAGAAGTTGCTACACGACGCACTGGTATCTTGCAAGGTTCCCGACATCGTTGAATCCGTAAACACGGCAAAGGCAGCCGGCATGAGTGCTAACGAGATTATCGACGAGTTCGGGAACTCCATGTCGGAGGTCGGGATCCTTTTCGAGAGAGGAAAGCTCTTCCTGCCCCATGTGCTTAGTGCCGCGAACGGGATGAAGAAGGCCATGGAAATCCTCGGCCCAGAACTCATGGCATCTGGAAACGAGGGGGCTTCCAAGGGCAAAGTCGTCATGGGAACCGTCGAGGGAGATGTCCACGACATTGGCAAATCGATATGCTCCACAATGCTGCAGTGTGCTGGGTTCGAGGTCCACGACCTCGGAAGGGACGTCCCCAAGCCCGAGTTCATCAGGGAAGTGCAGGACGGCTGCTGCTACTGTGGTATGTCCGCGCTGATGACCACTACCATGACAGTTATGAAGGATATCATCGAGATGCTAAAGGAGGCCGGACTCCGCGAAAGATGCACCGTCATGGTCGGAGGTGCCCCCATAACCCAGGCCTACTGCGAGAAAATCGGTGCAGATGTCTACGGGGAGTCCGCCTCCGAGACCACCAGGAAAGCCAAGGACATCGCCGACGGGGTGGTCCAATGACCAAGGACCACATGACTCGCATGGGCGACGGAAGCCGCGTGTGGATGAGCAGGGAAGAGATTCGCGCCGAGGTCGAGGCGGGCAACTATGCCGCTGTGGATGCAGCGGAGGTTCCGTCCCTCACCGATGACGACATGACCCGCATCGTCGACATCATGTGCGAGAAGGGTCGCACGGTCTCCGTCGAGCCCGGCGAGGAAGTCATCCTCACCCAGGACGGCGGGGAGCAAAAGCTCCTGATGGACAACGGGTCCAGCAGCCCCGCCCTGGAGCTGAACCGCTTGGAGGGTATCCAGGTCCACGAGCGTGCTCTCGGGATGGACACCTTTGAGATCGCCTACTTCGACCCGAGCACGAAGCAAATCAAGCCCGTCATCGGACTCGAGATGGCCCATTGCCAAAATGTAATGGCCAACACCGTTATCCCCATGCTGTATATGTTCATGCCCAACCTCGGCCTCTACTACCAGCCGACCGGGATGTACGGCAATCCTCCTGATCTCATGAGGGATTTCAAGATTGAGAAGGCCATGTCCGAAGGCGAGAAAGCCGCCGATGAAATGTACAAAGACATCGTATACATCGGAGAGAAGATCCTCTCCACCGGAATCGACGGCATGGACTTCGACACCACCGCCTCCGCGGGTGACCTAGACTTCGTGGCTTCCTTGAGGGCCGTAGAGACGCTCCGCGAGAGTTATCCCGACGCCGACATCCAGATGGGGATGTCTGCCGAGAACGTTCTCGGAATCCACGGAATGGTGGAGTACAAGGGAACAGTCGCCGCTGGCCTCTACCCCCACCAGCAGGTCAAGCTCGCCGAGATGGCTGGAGTCAGTGCCTTCGGACCCGTAGTCAACACCAACACCAGCAAATCTACAGCGTACAACGTCGCGCGTGCCGTCTGCATGGTAAAAGAGTGCTCCAAGGTCAGCAACATCCCACTCCAGGTCAACATGGGCATGGGCGTGGGAGGAACACCTATGTGCGAGACACCTCCCATCGATGCCATCACTCGTGCGGACAAGTGCATGATCGAGATCGCTCACGTGGATGGTTTGTAGGTTGGAGTGGGAGACCCCATGGGTCTTGTAACCCACTACACAAGCTCCGGTCTCGGAGGCATCCGCACAACCGGCGACCTCGTCGGAAGGGTTCAGCTGAGGAAGAAGACCAAGATTGCCGACTCCAAGAAGTATGTCATGGACAAGCTTGGAATCGGGGAGAGCGAGCTCAACGACGAGTGCTTCATGAGGACGTTCCGTGAGGAGCACGGCCTCGGCACCGTCACGACCATCGGAGGGGCACCCTACGGCATCGAGGCCAAGCTCAACATCGAAGAGATCCTCGACATGGAAATAGCCTGCTGCTGCCGCTTCAGAGAGGTGACTGGGCTCCACAGATGAAAGACATGACGGGCGCACTGAGAATTCCCGTGCACCCGCCACACTTGTCTAGGTGATAATGATGTCTGACATCAATCAAGTGCTGGCAACCGAGAAGAAGAACAAGGTCAGGTGGGGGTTCATCTGGGCCCTCGTCTGCGCGTTGTTCTGGGGCCTCGGATACGTGCCCCTCAACTTGTTCTGGGGATTCGACCCCATTGGCAGCCAGTACGGAATAGAGGGATCGACCGGGTACATCTTCGCATCGATCATGCTCACAGCGTTCCAGATCATATTCTTCGGAGTGTTCCTGACTCTCATATGGTCAGGGGTCTCCGGGAAACTTAACGAGTTCAAGCGCGTAATCCTCAACAAAAAAGCCGTCAAGTGGTTGCTGATAGGCGCCTTGTTCGGCGGCCCTTGCGCCATCATGGGAAACATGCTAGCGACAGGCTACATCGGAGCCGGGTTCGCGGCCGGCACCGCTCTGCTCTGCACGGCTGTGGGTGCCCTTGTGGGCAGGGTTATGAACCGCGAGAAGCTGTCGATTAAGGCGATAGTAGGTATCGTCGTCATCTTAGTCGGCGGAATCCTCATCGTAGACCCGTCCCAGATGATCGCCGACATCACTAACCCGTCCACCGACGGAATGATCTGGGGATACATCGGCGCTCTCATGTCGATGATCGGCTGGGGATTCGAGGGCAACATTGCCGTCCGCACCCTGGATGTGACCGATGCCGACGTCAGCCTGCCCGTGCGCTTCGCACTGGAGGGGCTGGTGTGGATTCTGATTCTGCTGCCCATTACGACGTGCTTCGTCGGGGTCGACACCATGGGAGGGGCCATCACGGACAGCCTCACCAGCATCCCGTTCGTCTACTGGATGTTCATACTGGTGCTGTCGCTAGGATTTTGCTACGCCGCGCAATACAAGGCGTTCCCGCTCATCGGGGTCGGAAGAACGCTGTCGCTCAACTCCCTGTACGTACCTATCTCCTTGGTCGCCCTGTTCATATTCATGGGCGCGGACCTGGGACTGCTGATGGTCATCGGAACCATCATCGCAGTCGCAGGAGTGTTTGTGATGTACTGGGAGTCCGACTCGCTGGCCGATTCCACGAGAGGTGATTGAGATGGTCGAGCTGTCGATAAAGAGCCAGATGCTCTACTACTTCAAGGATCAACCCGAGATGTGGGAAAATGACTGCATCTCGAAGGTGCTTGAGCGCGATGGAAAAGTCGGTAACAACTACTGGACCTGGACCTGCAGGTTCTACCTAATGGAGCTCTCCACCAACGGTCTCCTGTCGCCCATGGAGCAGAAGCTGGACGACTCCGGGATGTTCGGAGAGAGCCACTCTCTCACCCGCTACAGCCTAACAGACTACGGGCGGTACAAGATCGAAACCATGCTGGAGTGATAGCATGTTCGGAGAAATCGAGAATCTGTTCGCGTTCGAAGGCGGAGACATCGTCTTCTGCATCCTAATCATAATCATGGACGCCGTGACTCTGTACATCTCCAGGAACTTCTTCAAGAAGATCTAAGAGCCAACACCTCCCGAGACGGTCCTCTTTTCCTCCCCGTCTCGGTCTAAACGCCTTACTTCTTTTTCTTATCCTTCGACATGAGGGGCACAGCGATAGACTCGTTCTTTGGATGGGTTCCCAGATAGGTATAGAACGGATTGGTGTACGGGGACTTGATATAGCTGAGGAAGTCCGGGTCGGACTCCACCAGCGCACGAATGAGGACCGAACGAACTACATGCAGGTCGTCGTTGGAGATGTTCCTGAAAAGGGCGTTCGCACTGTCCTGAGCCCTGATCATGATGTAGTTCGAAACCTCTTTGCCCTCTTCAGTGAGAATCACATGGAACTTCTTCGATGTCGCAGTGATTCTGTCATCCGTGACAAGACCCTTCTCCTTGAGGGCCTTGAACAGGCGGTTGGACGTGGACAAGTCCATGTCCAGAAACTTTGACAGCTCCATAAGGGTCTGGGGACCTTCCAGGTTCATAGCAATCAGATAGTATGCATGCGACGCTGTCAAATCGTACTCGGAGAGTGCCTCCAACATCTCGCGCCTCATGATGGTGTTCATACGGTCGAAGAAGATAGGCAAGAACGAGTTCCAGTATGCGTTCTGCTCGTCGTCAGTTCCATATAGAATCTCCTCTGCTGGAAGGTATGGTGCCTGTTTCTCGGCATGAGCTGTTTTCTCCATGTTAGCCATCTTCTTCAATCCAATTTGGGTAATGTATTTAAGTTATAAACTCTAACTCGACAACATTGAGTATCAGTTTCCGACTTTGCCGAGTTAAAGTGAAAATTTGACTTGCACTATCTTGAAGAGTTTTAGCTCCCATCGTCGGACTGTCCCTAGAAGACCTGCTGGGGGATGGGCTTCATGAGACCATACTAGGCTGTATCGAGTGGAGTTTTGATCGAATTCTACAAGATGGGCATATGTTCTTCCACATGCCTATGGCCTACAAGGTGAACCTACACTACACGTTCTGTCTGGAGCGACCTTCCATGACGGCACAAAAACGTTTACGGTCGGCGGACCTGCCGCCGACCTTCTAATGGTTTACGAATCTGGCTCTTCGGCCTTCCTCTTCTTGTACGTGTAATACACGATAGCCGCCACGATTATCGCCACGACTATCAGGATCCACCAGGGGAACCCGGAACCTCCGGAATCATCCCACTTGGCGTAGACGCTCATGTCACCAGGTATGGGCTGGGTGGGGTCGAAGCGGTACTGCTCCTCGAAGCTCTGGTCGGTGAACCATCCGCCGAACTCGTATCCCTCGCGGACGGGGTCATCCGGAACGACGATATGGGGGTCCCCTTTCAACACCATGGTGGTGTTGTCCACGTACGGCGTCCCGACCACGGTGTCACGGTCGTAGAACGTCACCACGTACCTTCCGTCGGAATCACCCGACTGTGACAGATGCAGGGGGACGATGTATGCGACATCTGTTGCTAGCCCGGGCCAGGACCTGGTGATCTTGACCAGGCTGTAGTCCGACAGATCCACTGTGAAGTATACTCCTGTGTATGTCGCGACGACGACCCAGTTACCGTTTTCGTCCTGCACGAATGCCTTTTGGATTGAGGGTTTGAGATCCGTCCTGTAGTATGTTCCCGTGTCTCCATAGGAGTAGAACCAGTCTCCATCTTCTATTACCACGTCATTCGTTACGTTTGTTCCGAGGGCATATGTGAGCCCCCCGTCTGCTACGGCTTTCTCCGATGTCTCGACTTCCGCATCCTCTGCCATCACGACGGCGCACGAGAGCGCCACCGCCAGGACGGCGAGTACTGCGATCAACGATTCCTTCTTCATGACTGTCACCTCCTCGGATCCGTCTTGTCTAAGTGGACAGCGATGGCGATCGGTGCGATTCGCCACAGCGCCTGTATTATTATGATTTTAAGAGCTAATAACTTTAACTACAAGGGCGTCCCCTCATCTTAACACAGACGTTGCTCTGCCTGGATCCCTTCCATTGGCTCTACGTATCTTCTAAAAACGGTAGGTTGAGAACATCGCACTCGTGGAAATCGGTGACGACCATGGATCCGTACCTGTTGCCACACTTGTTTTACATGTAAAATCTTATATAGATATAATTTTACATGTAAAAATGGTGATTACAAACGAGTGAACAGATTACCTGGAGAAACATAGATGCCAGGACTCGCACGGTCACGATGATTGGCATCTTCCTGGCGATGTTGATCGCCTGCTTCGACGGGACGATCGTCGGAACTTGCGGACCCGTCATTGCCGCTGACCTGAATGGGACCGACCTCTATTCCTGGATGGTCACGGCGTACATGCTCTGTGAGACGATAATGATACCAGTTGCAGGGAAACTGTCCGACATTTTCGGAAGAAAGCCACTCTTCCTCACAGGGCTCGGACTCTTCATAGTCGGATCGATCATGGCTGGGTTGTCCACCAACATGGAGACGCTGATCGTCTGCCGCGCTGTACAAGGGTTCGGCGGAGGAATCCTGATCCCGGTCGCCACCGCGGCCGTTGCGGATTTCTACGCCCCTAAGGACAGAGGCAGGATGCAGGGGATACTCGGGGCGTTCTTCGGTATCGGAAGCGGAGTGGGTCCGCTCATAGGCGGGTACATAACCGAGTACATATCCTGGCATTGGATATTCTACATCAACATCCCGTTGGCTGTCGTCAGCATCATCCTGACCATGAAGAAGTTCCCACAGCCCGATGAGAACGTCAAACATTTGATTGACGCATACGGAATCGCCCTGCTGTCTCTGCTTCTTCTCGACGTTCTGCTTCTGATAGAACTGGGCGGCAAGGAGTTCGAGTGGGTCAGCACCACCAGTATCATGATGGTCATCGTCGCGGTGATTCTGCTTTGCCTTTTCATCAGGGTCGAGAAAAGAGCTCGTGAGCCTCTTCTGGCACCTCATCTGATGAGGAATCGTACCATCGTCAAATCGATGATGTTCATGCTGATTTACGGCATAGGCATGATGGGCGTGATGACCTACGCCTCCATGTTCGCGATCTATGTGTTCGGCCTGACCACCCTCGAGGCAGGGGTATACTCCCTGGCCATGGTCTGCGGGATGCTCACGACTTCGGTATCCAGCGGGATGCTGGTGAACAGGACCGGATACAGGGCATGGCTCACCGTAGGGCCGATTCTGTGCTTCGTTGGTCTGCTGCTGATGTCCAAGATGGGCCTGGGCACACCCATATCATACTACTGTGGCAGCACATTCCTGTTCGGCCTGGGTCTGGGATGCTTCATGTCGGTTATCATGACAGCCGTCCAGAACAGCTCCAGACCGAGGGAAATGGGCATGACCACATCGTCCGTCAATCTGATCAGGTCCATCGGAGCCACCATGGGGACCGCGTTATTCTCGATGGTCATCACCGCGGCGATGACGACACATCTGGAGACCTCCCTCCCTGCCGAAATATTCGACATCGTGCCCCATGACACCGGAATCCTTGACATCGTGGCGGCGATAGAGGCAGGCACTCCCGGGTACGAGACCATCGCACCCTATGTGGGAGACATTCTGGAGGCGTTCGCGAACAGCGTGGACACCGCGTTCCTCATCTGCGGGGTGCTCCTTCTGCTTCTGATCATCATAGGAGCCAGGTTCAAGGTCGGGACCGACGAATCGTCCGATGCAGACTGCTGAACCTATCGCCCGTCGCCTTCGGGTGACGGGCAAACCATTTATCCGCCCTTTGACGATTCGACGATAACATGAGGGCCGTGGATTTCCGCAACTACAAGAAACCCACTGAGGTGAAGAAGTTCATCGATACCTTGATGAACGAGAAACTAAAGGGAACGGGTTTGACCGCGTCCACAGCGATATTCCTTATAGAACTGAATCCGGGACTGGTTCTCACCAACAAGGAGTTGGCGGAAAAGGCGGGTGTCACCATGGCGCTGTCCACGAGAGTCACCAGGCAATTGCAGGAGATGGGGCTGGTCGAGAACAAACCTCGCGGGAGGAGTTGCGGAATACGCCTCACGCCGAAAGGAGAGAACATGAGGGCGACCGTCACCGGATACGCTGAGGAGTGCCTTGAATACCTGTTCTCCGATTTCACCGATGACGAGATAGAACTGATGGAGATGTTCTACAACAAAATAGACACCCGCATAGACCTTTACTACAGGAGCCACGGCAGCGGCGCTTCTAACAAGTGAGCTCCCGAAGCTGGCATGGGTCCCGCGCTTCCCGGCCCCGAACCGGTTCACCGAAACACTTCATCCCCACCGTTCGTTCTTCTCCGTTTACCCTGCCTTTATATATCGGAACCATGTTGCATCTATAACTAACAGTGTTAGTTTAGGAATGAACTCATGCCGTCGAAGAAATTGACCAAACAGATCATCATCGAGGAGGCCGTGGCATACATTTCCGAAACTGGAAGTCCGGAGATAGCCATTCGCGAGATTTCACGCAGGCTCGGAGTCAAGGCCCCGTCCCTCTACAACCACTTCAGGAACACCAAGGAGCTGCAGTATGCCATCTACCAGTACTCCATCGAGAAATTCGTGATGGAGCTGAGGGAGTCCATAGCCGACAAGACGAGGGATGAGGCGATCGTCGCATTTGCGGAAGCGTATCACGACTTCGCGATTAGGAACAGGGGGCTGTACACACTCGTCATGTCCATACCTTCGAACAACGATGAGAACGGCAACAGAATAGCCCTGCCCCTTCTAGAGCTCGCCGTATCCGTCCTCTCCGAGTACGGGATGGACCGCACTTCCGTCGCTCATTGGCAACGCGTATTCCGTGCGTTACTGCACGGCTTCGTTTCACAGGAGTACCTCGGCTACTTCTACCACTATGGAGACGCGGACGTGGAGGACAGCAGGAGGATCGCCATACGCTGTTTCCTTGACGGGCTTCATGACGAGATCGACAGGTCCGGTCTGCCCGCATCCACGGGGGTGCGCGAATGACGCAGGAAAAGACTCTGGGAAGAAGGCTGCTGTTCTATTTCGGCGGCCTCTTCATAATGACTTTCGGAGTTGTGGTGTCCGTTAAATCGAATCTGGGGGTCACACCCATTAGCTCCATCCCGTACACCATGACAGTCGTGGCCGGTATGGATCTCGGCCTGGCGACGATCATCTTCTCCATCGCGGTAGTCATACTCCAGATACTCATCCTCAGGCGCGACTACAGACCGATAAACCTGCTTCAAATCCCGGTAGGTATCGTGTTCGGAGCGTTCCTCACATTGTGCGGCAATCTGATGGCCCCCGTCCCGAGTCCGGACAATTTCCTCTTCCAGTTCCTGATGATGCTGGCGAGCACCGTTCTGGTCGCACTGGGGGTGTTCCTTTACGTACCGGCGAACTTCGTACCGCTCGCTCCCGAAGGGCTGATCCTTGCGGCATCCACCGTCTCAGGGAAGAAGTTCTCCGTCGTCAAGATCATAAGCGACGTTAGCATGGTCCTGATTTCACTGGCGGTCTGCCTCGTCATGATAGGTTCACTGGGAAGCGTGGGGATAGGGACAGTCGTGGCCGCCCTCCTCGTTGGAACCGAGATCAAATGGATGACGAAGCACCTGCAGAGGATCAGAAGCTGGATGCTGGCGGGAGATTCGTCAGGTCAGCCGGCCACCCAATGAGACGGAGTTCCGCTGACAACTGTCATATCCGAGAAGCCCATCGGCCGTGGCATGTGGAGAATCGGAGACCTGGAGGTGGACGGGCGCGTGGTCCTTGGGCCGATGTCGGGCTACACCTCGGAGGCATACAGGAGGTTCATGAAGCCTTTCGGCGTGTCCCTGGCCTACACCGAGATGGTCTCCGACAGTGCCATGATGCACAACAGACGCAGCGATGAGTACCTCATGTTCGACAGGTGCCCGCTCACCGGGATCCAGCTTTTCGGAAGCGATCCAGAAAGGATGGGCGACGCAGCGGCGGAATGCGTCAGACGCAACCCCAATGTGGACCTGTTCGACGTTAACATGGGCTGCCCCGTGGAGAAGGTCGTCCGCAGGGGAGCGGGTTCCGCCCTGATGACCGACCCCGAGAAATGCGGCAGAATCGTGAGGACGATCAAGAGGTGCACCGGTCTGCCCGTCACGGCCAAGATCCGTCTCGGACAGGGGGAGGACTCCTTGAACTTCAGGGAGGTCGTCGCCGAGCTGGAATCATCTGGGATTGACGCCATCACGGTCCATGCCCGCACCAGGAAGCAGCGTTACGCCGGCATGCCGCGCTACGACCTCATGAGGGACCTCCGGAAGGAGATGTGCGTTCCGTTGATCGTGTCCGGCAACATATTCTCGCTGGACGACGCGATAGGGTACACGGGGATCACGGGGGCCGATGCGGTAATGGTCGCCCGCGGAGGGATAGGCAACCCGTACCTGGTGACACAGATCGACCGCTGGTTCCGCGAAGGAATCAGACTTTCCAACCCCACGGTGTCCCAGCAGGTGGACTGGTGCCTGGAACTGGCGGACCTGCTGTACGCTGAGAAGGGGGACGAGGTCGCATCCAAGAAGATGCGCAGCATGGCCCCCAAGTTCGTCGTCGGATGCAGGAGGAGCCGCGAGTTCAGATACAGGCTGGCCACGGAGATCGACACCCGCGAGGACCTGGACCGCATCATGGAGGAGGTCCGCGGACGCCTTGGGGGCAAGACGGTCCGCACCCTCGGGTACCGGACTTCCGTACCCGAGGATGACCTCCGACCGGCTCAGAACTCCCTTCTGGAGAACACCAGGTAGGAGAGTGCGAGCGTCGCCGCACCCCATGCCATCATGACGCCTCCAGACCTCACACAGTCCGCGGTCTCGACCAGCGCCCCTTCGACCGACACACCGAGGCTCGTGCCCATCTCGCCCACCATGTCGTTCATGCCGGACACATACTCCGGAACGGAGTTCGATATCGCGTTCGACGCCGAATCCAGCATGAACCATGTGTCCGTACCGGCCATCGAGAGTACCGCGGAGACCACCGACACCAGCAGAAGGATCGTGATGAACGTCAGCACTGCGGATGAGCCCCCCTTTCTCATGAGGGAGCTGATCAACATCGCCACCCCCGTTGTCGCAAACACGTATGCCAGGCACATCGACAACGATGATAGGGACGACGAGACGAAACTTCCCGACACTGCGAAGGCTACCGCGACAGCCACGAGGTAATACACGACCATCACGACGGCTGTCAGCGCGAAGCATGCTGCGAACTTCCCCAGGAATACCGTGGACCTTCTGATGGGTCTTGTGAACAGTATGAGGGCTGTCCTTTCCTCGAACTCGGAGACGATGGTGTAGGATGCGAACAGGGTGGCGCCGAGGAGGACGAGGAGGGATGCGTACCCTATGTACCTTGAGAACACGTTCCCTGCTGACCCGGAGATGCTGTCTCCGAGCGCATAGGGAAGGAATGTGGTGAGCACCAGCAGGACGGCCACCAGCACGCCGAACATCAGGAACTTCTTGGAACGAAGGAACTTGAGGATCTCGTTCCTGGCGACGATGACGGTCTGCATCGCGTCTCCTCTCATGTCCGATAGCTTGAACATCATCTCGACTCCTTGATTATCTCGAGGTACTTCGTCTCCAGACTATCCCCCTCTGAAAGACTGTAGGCGCCTATTCCAAGCCCCGCTATGTCGGTGAACAACTTTGAACGGCTTCCGCGGAAGCGTACGAGCGTGTCCGTTCCGTCGGAATCCACGGTGACGACGTTCGACAGGGACCTCAGCCTGTCGCGTACGAACTCCTCCGACACATCCTCGGTCTTGAGCACCATCGTCTGCAGCCCCGCCATCGAATTGACGGCCGAGATGTCGTCGTTGAACACGAGCTTGCCGCAGTTGACCATGGCGACACGGTCGCATAGATCCTGCACCTCGTGCAGGATGTGGGACGACATCATAACCGTAAGCTCTTTGGAGTTCCCGCGGAACTCCTTCATGATCGATCTCATCTCGGCCATCCCGCGGGGGTCCAGACCGGACGTGGGCTCGTCCAGAATTATGATCTCGGGGTCGCCAAGCAACGCCTGCCCGAATGCTATCCTCTGGCGCATGCCCTTCGAGAACGTCGACATCCTCTTGTCCGCCCACCCCGTCATTCTGACCTTCTCCAGGATCTCGTCGGATTGGGCTGAAATCGACTCCGGGGTCATGCCTATGATTTCGCCTATGTAGCGGAGGTTCTCGCGCGGAGTCATGTATCCGTAGAATTCCGGGGTCTCTATAACCGTCCCGACCCCTGCTAGGGCCTCCTTCGGTTCCTCCGTCACATTGTACCCGTGTATGAAGACCTGCCCGGACGTGGGACGGATCAGGTTGGTCATCATCTTCAGTGTGGTGCTCTTCCCCGCGCCGTTGGGTCCCAGGAGTCCTGTGAAACTGTTGCGCCTTATGCCCAGGGACAGACCATCCACGGCTGTGAACCGTCCATACTCCTTGCGAAGGGACACGAGTTCGATGGGATTCTTGTCCATGTTATCCTCAGCTTGTCATTTCCCATGAATTATTTAATGATTAACATTAAATCATACATGAGTTGCATTAAATATGTAAAAACACACTACCGTTGGAGGAGGGGATGGGACTTGGAAGCCGAGAGGGATCTGAGGAGACTCAAGGTATTCAGCAGGGGATCGTCAGCGCTGCTTCTGGTGATCACCGCCGTCATGGTCGCACTGACAGTCGTCATCGCGATCGGCGTCGGCTGGATTCTCGCGGACCCGTCTGGATTGGAGGAGGACTTCGGAATGACCTGGGGCCAGTCCGCCCTGTTCGGGATCGCTCTGGTCGCCGCCCTCGTCCTTGTCACGGCCACGTTCGCCATAATCTTCAGGATGATGCTCAACATCTCCAGGGGCCACAGCCCGTTCGTTGAAGACAACGTGAGGATGATCACGATCCTCTCTGCGATCTATGTCGTTATGCCCGTGGTTCTGACCGTGTCTGCATGCGTCGGCGAATCGAATTGCGCGCTCATTGCCATCGTCGCTGCGGCCATCTTCCTGCCGTCACTGTTCGTTGCGGCTCTCCTGTACACATTGGCGCTGGTGTTCAGATACGGGTGCTGTCTACAGAAGGAATCTGACGAGACCCTCTGAGCAGCATGGTCGGATACGGCAGGGTGCGCGCACCCCCGAAGACGACGTAGCTACCATATACCCACACTCACTCCGAGTTTACAGTGATTGATTGAGCTTCATGGACATACTAGACTTCATCGACACGTACATCTGGTACGTGGCGTTCGTCCTGATTATCTGTGTTGGCCTATACGCGACGATCCGCCTCGGGGGGATCCAGGTCGCCGGTTTCAAGGAGATGGTCAAGGTCACGTTCCTGAACAGGGGAGACCACAAGGAGGGGAAGCTATCCTCGTTCCAGGTCTTCTGCATGAGCATGGGTTCCCGTATCGGAGTCGGGAACATCACCGGCCCCATCCTGGCCATCCTCGTCGGAGGGCCCGGAGCCATCCTGTGGATGTGGATATTCGCCCTCATCGGTATGGCCACCAGCTTCCTGGAGACCACCATCGCCCAGATATACAAGGTGCCAAAGGAGAACGGAGGATACCGCGGAGGCCCGGCGTACACCCTGTTCCACGGTTTGGGCATGAAACGTCTTGGCATGATGGCCGCCTTCGTCATGATTCTGATGTACCTGGTCGGATTCATCTCGAGCGAGGTCATCAGCATGTCCGAGGCGGTGCACTATGCCTTCGACTTCGACGGGATCAACATATTATTCGCAACCCTGCTGACCATCGCCACCGCGGTCCTCCTCATCGGAGGAGTGTACAAGATCGCCAACCTGTCGGTCAAGGTCGTCCCGCTGATGGCCATCGCCTGGTTCGCCGTCTGCATCGTGACCATCGCCCTCGGTCCCGAGGGGATCATCAACGGATTCTCGTCCATTTTCGAATACGCCTTCAACATCCCCTCCGTCATCGGAGGTTCGGTCGGTGCTGTCATCATCACCGGCATGCAGAGAGGCGTTTGGTCAAACGAGGCTGGAATCGGTACGATCACCAACCTCTCCAGTATGGCGGATGTCAAGCACCCGGTCTCCCAGGGATACACCCAGGCCATCGGCGTCCTCATCGACACCCTCGTGAGCACGATAACGGCGCTGGTCGTCCTGTCCTTCGCCGACATCGACGCCCTCGTGGGGTCGGGACTCGAGTCCATCCCGCTGCTCCAGCACATATTCACGGACACTCTGGGCTCCGTCGCCCCTTACGTCGTCATGATCTTCATGTTCGTCTTCGCGTTCACGTGCCTGATGTCGGACATCGTCATAGGAGAAGGCAACCTGATGCTGATCAAGGAGAGCAGGATCGCCAAATACGGCATGTGGATCCTTTTGCTCGCGGTCGTGTTCCTGTCCAGCTTCTACGCCTCGGATGCCTTGGTGGTCATCATGGACGTTCTGCTCGCCGTATGCGCGTTCTTCAACACGTTCATCATGATCAAACTGGCACGGCGCGGCATAGAGGCTTTCCAGGACTACCGCAGGCAGAAGAGGGAGGGTGTGGAGGAACCCGTGTTCCACAAGGACTGCCTCTCGGATGACTCCGGGATCACGGAGTGGGATTGAACCGGCCTGCCCCTAAACCTCTTCACAAACCCCTTCCCACGATGTTGTTCCCGATGATGCTTTAAACGGCATCGACGTTTCCCGGACGATGGCAAACGAAGTGTCCCTCGACAGATACAGGCAGAAACTCGTGCAGATGGACTCGGCGACGATCCGCGACGAAATCGCCAAGCTCGAGGACAACCTTGTAAGGGTGGCAGGGGAGCTGTACGCCCTCGACAACGCTCCGGAGTCCCTGGACCAGGACAAATCGTACAAGTTCAAGATCATGTCCAGGACGAACAACCAGACGATGTGGGACCAGAAGTTGGACGCGGCCATCAGCGAGCTGAAGTCCAGGGGCGAACGTTACTCCCCGTCCGAGGAGTACGGGAAGCTCTGCAGTGTTGCCGGCGACATATACAGCGCCGTCAGGATCGTGTTCGCCGAAAGAGGCGAGGACGGGAAATCCTACGGGTACGACTTCGTCCTCGAGCCGGCCGGATTCCTCGCGAAGGCGTCAGGCTACGGCCCGTTCAACATGGAGACCATCCCTGTCGCAGGGAGCACCAGGGCGATCCTCATAAACAGCCTCCTCAACAACTACGTTTTCTGCTGGGGCGGGAGGTACATGATGCCTGGTTCCAAGAGCAGGGCGCGCTGGATCCTTGACATATACACCAGGGACGGCGGATGCATCTCCTACAAGGGGAACGTCTACCACCCGTACAACTTCCAGTCCGTCCTCATGGCGATAAACTCGGTCGCCAGGATGTGAGATCCGGGAATCCCGGGGTCTCCGCATCATTTATATCGGTTGTCACCCACTCGAAACACCGGAGGACTCGAGATGGGTGACGATGAAGGCTTCCCTTATCAGATACGCGACCTGACCACCGACGATCTGGATCAGTACAACGCCCTGCTACGTTACGCCTTCCAGGTTACGGAGAAACAGCTCATGGAGGCCGGATGGAGGGACGACGACATCGAACAGTCCAAGTTCCCCATCCTGGAGAGGGCGGACGTCCTCGGCTGCTACGATGGGGACTTCCTCGTCTCCCAGTTCGCCGTGTATCCCCTGCAGATGAACATCCACGACGAGATCTACCCGGTGGGCTACATCACGAGCGTCACCACCTATCCCGAATACTCGGGAAGAGGGATAATGCGCAGGCTCATGTACAAGAGCCTGGTGAGGATGCGCGAGAAGGGCCAGTCTCTGGCACTTCTCTTCCCGTACTCGATACCCCTGTACAGGAGGTTCGGATGGGAGATCGTCTCCAACAAGATCTCCTACAAGATCAAGGACAACCAGATCGTCCCCAGCAGGAAGAGGGCGACCAACGGATACGTGAGGAGGGTCGACTGGACCAACCCGGACTTCATGAACCTCCACACCAGGTTCGCCCTCCGCACCCATGGATGCCTCCTGAGGAACTCGTCTGCCTGGGAGGAGTACTGGAGATGGGACTCCGACGACACCACGGTGGCAGTGTACTACAGCGAGGAGGACAAGCCCCTGGGATACATGGTGTATCTGATCAAGGAGGATGTGATGTACATCAAGGAGATGATATACCTCAACAGGGAGGCGCAGAAGGGGCTGTGGGACTACATCAGCGCCCATTACTCGATGATCGACGAGGTCCGTGGCAACACCTACCAGAACGAGCTGCTGGCGTTCTACCTCGAGGACGGAAACATCACAGAAACCATCAGACCGTACATCATGGGCAGGATAGTGGATGTCGAGGCCTTCTTCATGAGATACCGCTGCGACCCGACCGAGGAGGACGTCTGCTTCAGGTTCGACATAGAGGACAGCTTCCTCGAATGGAACAACAGTGGTTTCAACGTATACTTCCACAACGGAAAGGCGACCGTGACCGACAGGGAGCCGCGCTACACGGTCAGGATGTCGATAGGGACCCTGTCAACACTGCTGCTCGGGTACATGACGGCCAACCAGCTGTACAAGCTGGAGAGGATCGAGGGCTCGCAAGAAGCCGTGCAGATCCTCGATGAGGTCGTCATTCATCAGATTCCGTACATATCGGACTACATCTGACGTCCGTCAGAAACGGCATGACGAAGACGCCTGCCGGCAGGTTGACGGTCTTCGATTCTCCCACGCGCTCACCTCTAAGGTCGTGAAGACGGTAGACCAGGTGGGCTGGGATTCTACCGCCTACTTCGACCTTTTGAAACATATATCATTAATTATTTAATGTTTATCAATAAATGATAGATGCACATCGATAAATACGAAGAACACTTGGGATGTTTGGAGATCTGATCATGGATAACGACCTGGGCAGACTGAAGGCCCTTTGCAGAGGGCTGTTTTTCGTGCTCCTTCTACTCACCGTCATAATAGCGATGGGTATCTGCCTGCTCGTTTCCGGAGCGTTCATAGAGATCGACAGCCCTGGGACGGTGTCCGGCGAGGCTGGATTGTCGGGGGAGGAGTTCATCGCCGTCGTCGGGTTCGGCATCGTCGTCATGGTGGTGAGCCTGGTCGTCCTTGTCATGTTGATGAACATAGCCAGCGCCATATACAGGGAGTACTCGCCCTTCACAATCAAAAACGTAAAACGTCTGGAAGTCATTGCGCTGACCTATCTGCTATTGCCCGTGGTGATATCCCCGATGATTTACGCGGTGCTGGGCGAGCTCACTGCCCTGGAGATCATCCTCCTCAGCTTCTCGTCGGTGCTGATGGCGGCGATATTCTACTGCCTGTCACTGGTGTTCCGCTACGGCTGCTGGTTGCAGAAAGAGTCAGACGAAACTCTCTGACGAGGAGAACATGGCGATAATACTGAGGCTTGACCGGGTCATGGCTGACAGGAAGATGTCACTGAATGAGTTGGCGCGCCGCGTGGGGATCTCGAACGTCAACCTATCCAACATCAAGACCGGCAAGATATCCGCAATCAGGTTCTCCACTCTGAACGGCATATGCAAGGCCCTGGACTGTCAACCGGGAGATATCCTGGAGTACACCGAGGACGATGAAGGGACCGAATGAGCCAGACATTGTGAATCGTGATCTTTTCCCGACCGCCAAGGTGGATCGACGGTCCCGTTGACCGCGGTTGCCGCCATCGGTCACGAATGATATATAGGACGAAAAACTAACATCATTCAAGGGTGGGTGTTTGGAGGAGCTTGCGTTACTGACCAGCTTGGCGGTATTCACGCTACTCGCCGCCGCTTGCTCGATCATTTTCAACAAGATCAAGCTCCCTCCGCTCATCGGATACATAGTTGCGGGAATCATCGTCGCGAACGTATGGACCATCACAGAGGACAGCGAACAGGTAGTCAGCATACTTTCGGACATAGGTCTGGTCATGCTGATGTTCTGCATCGGCCTGGAGATCAACCTGCGGAAGATTCGTAAACAGGGCATATTCGCCATGGGCGTGGTGATCATCCAGTTACCACTGATGATGATCGGCGGCATTGTCGCAGGAATGCTCCTTGGCTACGCCATGGTTCAATGCATCTGTCTTGGCGCGATCATATCCGGTTCGAGCACAGCCGTAGTTCTAGCAGTCCTGAAGTCCCAGAAAGAGCTGGACAGCGACCACAAGGAGACTCTGGTCCTGGTACTGATTATGGAGGATATAGGGCAGGTCATCATTCTGTCGATGATCACCCCGATCATGGCTAGCAACGACCCGTCTGTGGACATCGACAGCCTCATCGTGATGATTGTCAGCATCATAGTGTTCATGGTCATCAGCATCACCATAGGTCTGAAACTGATACCGAGAGCAATCAACTGGGTCTCGGACAACGTCTCAGACGAGATTCTGACCGTATTCTCTGTAGGTTTAGCATTCGGAATGGCCCTCCTCTCCATCTACATCGGGCTCTCCATGGCCATCGGGGCGTTCCTGATGGGCATGATGATCGCAGGGAGCAGGAAGAGCAGGGAGATCAACCACAGGATAGAGCCCATGCGCGACCTGTTCATGGCCATATTCTTCATATCGATCGGTATGGAGATTACCGTGTCCTCGCTGATCGAGAACATAGACACGATCATCATCCTGTACCTCATATTCGTCACCCTGATCATCTCCTCGGTGTTCATCGCATACTGGTTCGGAAACGAGCCGTGTCGTACGGGCTTCCTTTCCGCGGTGAGTCTGGCCACGATGGGCGAGTTCGCGTTCATCATAGCCTCGGAGGCCCTGGGATTCGGCGCTGTGGATTCGTCGTTCTACACGTCTGTCGTCGGCGCGGCACTGATGTCCATGGTGATACTCCCATTCCTCAGCAAGTACTCCCCTCGCATATGGGACAAATCCGTGGAGAAATGCCCACGTCCCATCTACGCGGCCTGCTGCAGGTTTAACGACGCCAGGGAGAGGACGTACAGCAGGGTGTACGCGACTTCGAAGAAATCCCGTAAGGCGATGTACAGAAGCATGACCCACTCGTACATCAACATCCTGGCCATAGCCGCGGTGGAGATTGCGTTCTACTTCCTCATCCCGGTGTGCGTGGACTGGCTGACCGAGAACTTCGGAGGGACTAGCGACCTGTGGAGCATCATGATGCTGATGATCAACTTCGTCGTTCTGACCATGCCTGTGTACCACCTCGTGAACAACGTCAAGTTCCTGGACGAGATGATAATCGGAGGCGCACGTCGCATCGCTAAAAGAGAGGGCAACCTCACCGAGCCCGGCGCAATATATCAGAGGTTCCTTGAGATCAACACGTACATCATGGTCCTCGTCATAGTCGCGATAATCGTCATACTCTGTCCCAACTCGGCCAGCCTGTGGCATCACCTCGTCGTCCTCGGACTGTCGGTCATGGTCCTCGTCGCGTTCTACTTCAAGAGACTCCTGGACGACAGGAGGAAGCCCGCGCCAACTGAACCGCGGCCGACCGAAGAATCGGACGACGACCTGGGAGACGATCTCTGAACTGTCCGTATACCGACACCGAAAAACCGACTTTGTTGCTGTCGGAACTTAGACATCTTCCATTCCGAATCGTGTTCACATTGGATAATATAGTCTCCTCTGCATACTATCTATGGGTGTAGATGTGGAAGAGACGGCGCTTTTGACTAGTTTGGCAATGTTCACACTTCTCGCGGCCGCCTGTTCGATAGTCTTCAACAAAATCAAACTCCCTCCACTCATCGGTTACATCGTAGCGGGAATCATCATCGCCAATGTATGGGTGGTGACCGCCGAGGGAGAGCTGATAGTCGAAATCCTGTCGGACATAGGCCTGGTCATGCTGATGTTCTGCATCGGCCTGGAGATCAATCTGAAGAAGATCAGAAAACAGGGGATATTCGCCATTGAAGTGGCCATCATACAACTTCCCCTGATGGTCTTGGGAGGAGTGATAGCGGGTGCCTTCATGGGATTCGACATGGTCCAATGCATCTGTCTTGGCGCGATCATATCCGGTTCGAGCACGGCCGTGGTCATGGCAGTGCTAAAGTCCCAGAACCGCTTGGACAAGGAACACATCGAGATGCTCGTCCTCATTACAATCATGGAGGACATCGGGCAGGTCATCATCCTGTCTATGATCACCCCCATCATGGCGAGCAACGATCCGTCCGTGGACGTCAACAGCCTGATCGTGATGATAGTCAGCATCATAGTTTTCATGGTCGTCAGCCTGCTTATCGGACTGCGGCTCATACCCAGGATGATCAACTGGGTCTCGGACAACGTCTCTGACGAGATCCTTACTGTGCTTTCAGTCGGACTGGCCTTCGGAATGGCCCTTCTCTCCATCTACATAGGGCTCTCCATGGCGATCGGGGCGTTCCTGATGGGCATGATGATAGCGGCAAGTAGAAAAAGCAAGGACATCAACCACAAGATAGAGCCCATGCGCGACCTTTTCATGGCAGTGTTCTTCATATCGATAGGAATGGAGATCTCCGTCTCCTCCATTGTCGACAACATCTCGACGATCGTCATCATCTACCTGCTGTTCGCCATCCTCAAGACATCCACCGTGTTCCTTGCATATTGGATCGGCGGAGAGACGTGCCGTAACGGATTCCTATCAGCAACGGGACTGGTCGCGATGGGCGAGTTCGCGTTCATCATAGCCTCGGAGGCCCTCGACTTCGGCGTGGTGGACAACTCATTCTACACCTCGGTAGTCGGAGCGGCGCTGGTGTCCATGATCGCACTGCCGTTCCTGACGAAGTACGCCGCCAAGATCTGGGATACGTCGGTGGAGACGTGCCCAAAACCGGTCTATGCCGCTTGCTGCAACATCAACGCATCCAGAGACAAATTCTACGATCGCATGTACGCTTCCTCAAAGAAGTCCAAGAAGACGATCTACCGCAGCATGACCCACACCTACATCAACATCCTGGTGATAGTCGCGGTACAGATTGTGTTCCACTTCGTCACGCCACTCGCTGTGGATTGGATGATGATGAGCTTCGGAGGGAACGCCACCGTCTGGAGCATAGCGATGCTGTTCGTCAACTTCGCCATACTAACGGTGCCGGTATACCATCTCGTCAACAACGTCAAGTTCCTGGACGAGGTGGTGATAAGCGGTGCACGCCACATAGCCTCGAGGGAGGGGACTGACGATGAGCCGGGTGTGATCTACCATCGCATTCTCGAGGTCAACACATACCTTATGGTCATCCTCATCGATGTTCTGATAATCATAGTGACACCCAACTCCGTCGGACTGTGGCTGCACCTGGTCATGCTCGCCATCGCGGTGATTGTGCTGTTCGCGTTTTACTTCAAAAAGAGGATGGAGGACAAGAACAGATCGGGAGACGTCCCCGAGACATACGACGAAGACGGCGACAAGGGTGAGTTCTGATGTCAGCGCTTCCTGATCTCGCGTATGCGGGTCTCAAGTTCGGATGCTGACTCGATGAATTCGGAGGTGATCTCTTTGACGGCAACCGCCGCCTTCCTCGCCCCGCGGTCAGCGGACTTCACGGCCTGGTTGGTCTGGACCATGAGGGCGGAGGGAGAGTGCATCGCGAACTTCCCCAGGGATGCGGAGGCCATCTGGAGCTTCTTCGGGACTGTCTTCTCGACGCCCACCACGTCGACGCGCCTCCTCAGGACATCGTCTAGGAACCCATCGACCGTAGTAGAATCGGAGATCGTCACCACGTTCCCAATCTCCCCCAACGTGTGACCGTCAGTCCCTCCCGTGAAACCTATGCCGTACCTCTTGGCGGAAGACAGGGCCTGGAGGTTGGACTCGTGGGTCATCCCGCTGCAGATGACCTCGTACGCGTCCAGACGCGTTGCGACCTCCTCTGCGAGATAGCCCTTGCGTATGCATACCTCCACACCCTTGTTGGTCATGAAGTACCCCATGGGATGCGCGGCTGAAACCACGCAGTTCTCCCGTTCCAGTAAGTCCAGGAGCCTCTCCGTCGGACAGTCCCTGAGAGCCAGCCATGGGCATTCCTGAAGACGCGGACGTATGGAGTGGAACCAGAACCTCTCCAGATCCGGGAGTTCATAGAAGTAGACCAGGATGTGGGGGCCGTCCGACGTGCTTATCTCCATCCCCGGGATCACGGGGACCGAGACGTTCTCGTTCCTGAGCTTCACCAGGGATTCGATGAGGTTGTGGTCCGTGATCGCCACCCCCACCCCCCTCTCGGCGGCCAGCCTTACGGCGGATCTAACGTCCGTGAACGAGTCGGAGCAGTTCGTGTGGAAGTGCATGTCCACGGCCACCACTCCGCTTTCGCGGATGGCTTCCCAGTCTGGTCTTTCGAAACTTACCGACATGTCATCTCAGACAGAGGGCCCTCCAGGCATCCTCCGACCCCGCCAACACATCCTCTGTGTCCAGCGTGACGATCCTCCCATCCTCGACGACGACGTCGCCCTGGCATAGCACGGTCTTCACGTTGAGGCTGTTCCCCGAGTAGACGATGTTGGCGATGATGTTCTCCGGTACGAGTGGCCTCAGGTTGGGTGCCTTTCCGTCCAGGATGACCAGATCAGCATACTTGCCGGGCTCGATGGATCCGATGAGGTCCTGCATGCCCACCGCCTTTGCCCCGTTGATGGTTGCGAAGTCGAGGAGCTCCTGGGCGTTGGCCACGACGGGGTCCCACCTGCTGGACTTCTGAAGGAGACCCAGGGCCTTCATCTCCGCGAACATGTCCAAGGTGTTGTTGGTCGTGTTTCCATCAGTGCCGATGGACACGTTGACACCATACTTCTGGAACTCGGGCACGGGCGCGACCCCTCCCGTGGCCAGCTTCATGTTGGACACCGGACACGACGATATCGACATGCCCGCCTCGCCCATCAGCCTGACCTCCCTCAGGGTCAGCCAGGCGGAGTGGGCCGCCACTCCCCTCGGACCGAGGACGCCGATGTTGGACAGCCATTCCGCGGGACGCATGCCGGTCTTCTTCTTGTGGTCATTGACCTCCCCCCTGGTCTCTGAGAGGTGGAAGTTCATTGGAGCCCCCACCTCGTCCGAGAACTCCTTCGCACCGACACAGGTCTCCTCGTTGCACACGTACACCCCCTGGAGCCCGACACCGGGGACGATCTTGCGTTCGTCCTTGAATTTGTGATAGAAGTCCTTGCAGTTCTGAAGTGGATTTCCTTTCTGCGTCGTGCACTCCTGGTCGAGGACGCACCAGCACAGCACCCCTCTGATCCCCGCCTCCTGAGTCGCCTTTGCGATGACGTCCTCGGAGTAGTACAGGTCCATGAACGTGGTCGTTCCGCCACGCATCATCTCCATGCATCCCAGCTTCGTCCCCAAGGCCAGATCCTCGTCTGTCCTGTCGGAGTCGATCTTGAAGACCTTGTCCAGGAAGTCGGGGAAGGTCAGGTCGTCGACGACCCCCTTCATGACGGACATGGCAACATGGGTGTGGGTGTTGATCATACCGGGCATCACTATGTCGCCGGTGGCGTCGATCTCCCTGTCGGCCGTGCCGTTATAGGCGGGACCCACGGAGACAATCCTCTCCCCGTCGACAACCACGTCACCTCTGAGAATGCGTCTGGACTCGTCCTGTATGACGATCCATGCGTTGCGGATCGCTGTAATCATGAGGATGCGATTGATAGTTTCCATATTAACCCTTGTCACGTCGACGAAGATCGGAGACGAACATCATGGACGTTGGAATGAAAGCTGGAAATAGTCATCGGGCATTTCCTAACCACCATGAGCTTCCGCATCACGTTTCTCGGAACCGGGGGTGGGCGTCACACCACGATGTATCAGGTCCGTTCGACTGGCGGCATGCTCATTGACCACGACGGGAGGTTCCTCCACGTGGACCCGGGACCGGGCGCGCTGACGCAGATGCACAGGATAAGGTACGACCTCACCCGCACCGAGTCGCTGATAATCTCCCATTGCCATCCGGACCACTACTCGGACGCTGAATGCGTCCTGGAGGGCATGTCCAGGGGCGGATGGGTCAAACGCGGCCACCTGTACGGCTCCGAGACTGTCATCAACGGAAACGACAGGCTCGGCCCGTGCATATCCAACTATCACAAGGGCATCGTGGAGGACTGCACAGTGTTCAGACCCGGCGACGTCCTGGATGTGGACGGCCTGAAGGTGGACATCTGCAAGGCGATCCACAGCGACCCGACCAACGTGGGGTTCAGGTTCCACACGGACCACGGCATTGTTTCCTATGTGAGCGACACCGAGTACAGGGACGAGATAGCCGACCAGTACATCGGTTCGAGGGTCCTTTTGCTGCCAGTTACCACTCCGACAGGAAATAGGATCAGGTACCATCTCTGCACAGACGACGCCATCACCTTCGTCGAGCGGGTGAAGCCAGAACTGGCGATATTCATACACCTGGGCGTGGTGATCATCCGCCGCGGCCCGGACTCCGAAGCCGCTTCCGTCGAGGCAGCGACTGGCGTGAAGACGATTGCCGGGCACGACCTCATGACGCTGGATGTGGGGGATGAACTGACCGTGTCCGATGCCGAGACTTACGAGGGCGGGTGGATACCGGACACTTCGCCCCGAGGGTTGTCGTGACGACCGCGGGCCGGTACTCGCCCGACGTCTGGAACCGCCCGGACGGCCATTCACGAGGTTTTCGGCACTTTGGTTCACTCGGATGCGCGAAGTGGATGCGGATGCCTACAGCTGGAAGCACCTTCGTCTTTTCTTGCATGGCTCCACCACCGGCCGGACTCACGGCATCCGAGTAGCGGTTCCGGATCGACCCGAAAACCGGGGGGGGGGGCGTTGGCTGGGTGGGCACCCCCGGCAGGATTCTCGCGGTCGGTCCGCGGGAAG
>CALUNK010000001.1 GCA_944321985.1 Candidatus Methanomethylophilaceae archaeon | reverse complement strand
CTCACTCTGGCATCTTACGACAAGAAAGCTCTCAACAACAACCTGGACAACGTCATAAGCCAATGCATCTTCCTGATCAGCGTCTTCCCCATGCTCTCCGTCTACAGCTACCATGCGTACAACCACTACATCAACGACGAGAGCATGTACATCCACAGGCCGGATCCGAAACTCTCCACTGCCGAGAACATCCTCCGCATGCTGAGGCCGGACAAGTCCTACACCTATCTGGAGGCCACAGTCCTCGACCTCGCCCTCGTACTTCACATGGAGCACGGGGGAGGCAACAACTCCACATTCACCACGAGGGTGACGACTTCGGCCGGATCGGACACCTACGCCGTGATAGCTGCCGCCATGTCCTCGCTCAAGGGACCCAAGCACGGAGGGGCCAACCTGAAGGTCATGGACATGATGGAGGACATCAAGAAGCATGTCAAGCACCCCGGGAACGAGAAGGAACTGAGAAAGTATCTGAATGATATCCTCGACAAAAAGGCCTTCGACCACCAGGGGCTCATCTACGGCATGGGACACGCGGTTTACACGATATCGGATCCAAGGGCGGAGGTGTTCAAGTCCTTCGTGGAGAAGCTGGCAACCGAGAAGGGCCGCAATGACGACTACCAGCTCTACGCCGCCATCGAGAGGATAGCCCCTGAACTCATCCTGTCCAAGAGACCGAACGCCACCAGCGTCTGCGCCAACGTGGACTTCTACAGCGGATTCGTATATGACATGCTGAACATCCCCAAGGAGCTCTACACCGCCCTGTTCGCAACCGCCAGAATAGTCGGATGGAGCGCCCACCGCATCGAGGAACTGGTCACATCCAACAAGATTCTCCGTCCCGCGTACATCAGCATGTGCGTGCCGGAGGAGTACATCCCCCTCGAGGAACGCGGGGATAAGAGCGATAAACCTTGAATCGCATCCAGGTATCATGTTCGGAAAAGTCTCCAAGGAGAAGGTCGTGGACAACGTCCGCACCGCGGTGCAGGGACTAGACCTCAAGTACGACGAGCGCGAGGACGGGAGCATCGTCCTGGGAGCCATGGGCGACGACAACCCCATCGGGATGGTGATCGTCACCGACGACGAGCACAAGACCCTGAACATCTACTGCTACCTGATGTTCGACATCCCGGAGGATGCGAGGAACAAGCTCGTCCCCGAACTCAACACCCTGAACAACACCATCAACAACGGCGGCTTCTACATGGCCGACGGCGAGCCGAAGATCTACTTCAAGATCGTCCAGAGCTACTTCGACCGTGTCCCGTCGGTGAGCATGGTGGAGCACCTGCTGACGGTGGCGTTCAAGACCGTCGACATTAACGACGGGAAGCTGAAGGACCTGATTCCGGCGAACTCGGTGATCAAGGACCCGATGTTCTCATGAGCGCCCGATCATGCGCTCAACGGGCCTACGGGCCCTCTCAACCATTTCCGACGGCAGTTCGACTCCGTTGGTCATGTTCTCAAGCACCTCGGCCACCGTCTCCAGCGTGGCCATCTTCATCGCGCCGCACACGGCGGACTCGGGGAAGTAGAAGCGCTTCCCGGGACAGTTGACCTCCAACCTGTGACGCATTCCGACCTCTGTCAGCACGATGAACTCGTCCCTGTCGGACTGCCGGCAGTGGTTCAGCATCTTCTCGGTGGACCCTATGACGTCCGCCATGTTCAGGACCTCCGTCCTGCACTCCGGGTGGGCCAGCACCTCCGCGTCGGGATGGGCCGACTTGAGTTCCGCAACCTGCTGGACGGATATCGACTGGTGGATGGGGCAGAAGCCGCTCCAGACCACGACATCCTTGTCCGGACAGCTCCGGGCGGCGTACGTCCCAAGATTCCTGTCAGGAACGAATATCGCCCCTTCGGACCCGAGCGAGGAGACAATGTCGACTGCGTTGGATGACGTGCAGCAGACGTCCATCTCCGCCTTGCATGCGGCGGTAGAGTTCACATACCCCACGACCTCCATTCCAGGATGGGCCGCCTTGGCCGCTACGATCTGCTCCGGGGTGCACATCTGTGCCATCGCGCATACAGCGGCTGGGTCCGGCAGGAGGACGGCCTTCCCAGGGTTGAGAATCTTGGCTGTCTCGGCCATGAACGTGACTCCGCAGAACACGATGACCTCGGCGTCCGTCTCCGTTGCCTTCCTCGAGAGGCCGAGGGAGTCCCCTACGAAGTCGGCTATGTCCTGCACCTCTGGCAGACAGTAGTTGTGCGCCAAAATGACGGCTTTCCTCTCTTTCTTGAGCCTGACGATCCTCTCGCCGACGGATTCCATGCCGGTGCATAGAACAGCGGTATTTAAGAGGACTAGGAATCGAACCGTTCACTTTTTACCTGAATCGCGGATGGCGGTCACATGGAAGGAAGAGACCAGATGGCGGCCGGCAAGTTCGCTTGCACGGAACGCGAGAGGGCACTGTTCGAGGCGGGTATCAAGATGGGCACCATCTACCACCAGTTCGTCGGGACCCCAGTCAACCTTCGCACTGTGGAATCCCTGGAGGAGGGGATGAGCTCTGCAATCTCCGTACAGCCATACGTCGAATCGGCCAAAGTCCGTGTGAACCGCTCGGTCTTCACCAAGGACGGCGACAGATACTCGTACGTGTCGCTGACCGGCGACATGATGGATGCGGTCGTGACCATCCGCATCGGCGGCACCAGGGTCACCGCCGAGATGCGCTACGACAAGGAACTCGGGTATCCGCTGATGTACGTGTCCGACATCTGTTAAATATGTCTGGCTGCCCCGGACGGTGCTTCGATATTCGACTAATGTCGTACTAAAACCCGTTTTTTGGTAATCAAACGACGACGGGAAAATCACGGAAACCGAGAGTCTTGACGACGGTTTAAATATTCTTAATTCCATCTCCGTTAGGCCAGTCTTTAAACTGGCGGGCGTGTCCATGATAGCTGATATCAAGATCGGAATCACCGGTCTCCCTGGCTCTGGGAAGACCTATGCCCTGCTCAGGGTAATCGAGATGCTGAAAGAGGAGGAACTGTCCATCGGTGGCATGATCGACGAGCCTGTGGGAGACGGGAGACACAAGACAGGCTTTACCGTCAGAGATCTCGTTACCGGAGAGACCGCCGTGTTCGCCAGTACGGACATCGAGAGCAAGATTATGGTGGGGAAGATTGGAGTCGACCTCAGCAAACTCGAGGAGGTCGGGGTCAAGGCCATCCGCGAAGCGTGCCAGAACTGCGACATCATCGTAATCGACGAGGTCGGGAAGATGGAGGTCGAGAGTCAGCTCTTCATAGACGCCGTGAAGGATGCCCTGGACGCCGACAAACCGATGATAATAACACTCCACAAGAAATCAAGAAACCCGCTTCTTCAGGACATCAGGAGGAGGGACGATGTGAGGATTCTCGAGGTCACGCCCACCAACAGAAACATCCTCCCCTACAAGATTGTCCGTCTAATGAACGGGGAGAGCGTGTGACCCCGGAGGGCACCGTCATAAGAGAGGGAAACACCGAGATCCTGGTTCCCCTCGAACATTCCGTCCACGGACCGGGCAAGAAGGTCGGGTCCGTTTTCTTCAACGAGCAGATGGCATTCAACAGAGATGTAAGCGTCATGCTCCTGAGATCCCTTGAACGCGACTCCGTCAGTGTCGCAGACGCGATGTGCGCCACCGGATCCAGGTCGGTCAGGATCGCCAACGAGGTGCCGGGGTCCGACGTCACTGCCAACGACATCAGCCCCTCCGCGATGCCCTACATCCAGGCGAACATAGAGCTGAACGGCTTGACGAACTGCAGGGCCAACTGCTCCAACCTTCACATACTCTTCACGGAGGAGTCCTTCGACTACGTGGACCTGGACCCGTTTGGTTCGCCCATGCCGTTCCTCCAGTCTGCGATACGCGGCACCGGCAAGAGGGGGATAATGGCGATAACCGCCACCGACACAGCACCGCTTGCAGGAGCCCATGCTCCCAAGTGCAGACGCAGGTACCAGTGCGAACCGATCCGTGGGTTCATGTGTCACGAGGGTGGCCTCAGGATACTCATGTGCAACGTCGCAAGGGAACTCGCGAAGTTCGACCGCGGCATGAAGCCACTTCTATCGTTCTACGCCGACCATTACTTCAGGACCTACGTCCAGATAACGGAGGGGGCGAAAGCCGCCGACGACTCCCTTGCCCAGCTCGGATACATGCAGTACAATATGGAGACGATGGAACGCTCAACATCCAGGTTCCCGGACGAGGAGCACAGGCTCGGCCCGTTCTGGCTGGGACCGCTGCACGACGCCTACACCATCTCCAGGATGTCCCCGGAAGGCATGGCTGATGAGCGCAGGTGCTCCAAGTACCTGAACCTGTGGAGGGGCGAACTGGATGACCAGGTGTTCGTCTATGACATGAGCGAGCTGTCCTCGCATGTCAAGATGTCACCTCCGAGGATTGATGACTTCGTGGATTTCCTTAACAATCACGGAAGGGCCTCGAAGTCTCATGTATCCCCCACGTCTTTCAAAACTGACATCGACCTGGATGACCTGCAGGAACTCTACAGGCAGTTCAGCCCGGACGCTCAGGATGGCCCGAATCAGTAAAACGATTGGCACTTGTAGATTCGCCAGCCGGACAGATAGGAAATGACACCCTTGTCGCACCCCAGCAACCTTATAAAGATGCATAATCTAGCGTCGAACAAGGTGCCAGAGAATGCCCAGTCTAGCTATCATCGGAGCCCAGTGGGGAGACGAAGGGAAAGGAAAGATCACAGACTATCTCGACGAGCAGGCGGACCTCATCGTCCGCTTCCAGGGCGGGAACAACGCCGGCCACACCATCATCGTGGACGGTAAGACGTTCAAGCTCCACGGACTGCCCTCGGGCGTGGTCAGACCCGGCAAGCTGGCAGTCATCGGGAACGGTGTCGTTGTCAATCTTGAGGAGCTCGGAGAGGAGATCAAACAGGTCCTTGAAAACGGCGGAAGCGTCGACGGGCTCAGGATATCCGACAGGGCGCACCTGATTATGAATTACCATAAGAAACTGGACGGGGCAGAGGAGAAGTACCGCGGAAAGAACGTCGTGGGAACAACCAAGAAGGGTATTGGACCTGCGTACCAGGACAAGATCGCGAGGATCGGATTCAGAGCTGGAGACCTCCTGGAGGATGAACTCCTGGATGACAAGATCTCGTTCATCCTGCCGTACAAGAAGGACATGCTGGACCTCATGGAGGCGGAACCCTGCTCATGCACCGTCGAATCCCTGCATGACAAGATGAAGGGGTGGAGGGACATGGTCGGCAGGTACATCTGCGACACTTCGGTCCTCATCAACGACTCCCTCGACGAGGGAAAGAATGTCATCTTCGAGGGCGCACAGGGAGCGATGCTGGACATCGACCATGGGACGTACCCGTACGTGACTTCCTCCGCGACCTGCGGTGGCGGGATCTGCACGGGATCCGGTGTCGCACCCAACAGAATCGACGGCGTGCTCGGAGTCATCAAGGCATACACCACCCGCGTGGGTGAGGGGCCGTTCGTCACAGAGCTCTCCGGCGAGGAGGAGCTGGCGCTGCAACACAAGGGAGGCGAGTTCGGCGTCACGACCGGAAGGGGACGCAGGTGCGGCTGGCTGGACCTCGTAGTGTGCGAGCATGCCTCCAGAATGTGCGGCTTCACATCTCTGGGCATCACGAAGATCGACGTCCTGAACGACACGCCGGAACTCCCGGTCTGTGTGGCATATGAGATCGACGGAGAAGAGGTCAGGCACTTCCCAGCGTCCATTTCCAAGCTCAACAGGGCAAAGCCCGTCTACGAGTACTTCAAGGGATGGAAAGGCTGGAATGACACCGCGGCAGTCGTCAAAAACGGATACGACAACCTTCCCGGAGAGATGCGCGAGTACATCGAGTTCGTGGAGAACTACCTCAAGGTCCCCGCAGACATCATCAGCGTAGGGCCCGACAGGGACGAGACCATCGACCGCCGTGGCGACTGGTGGAGCTGATCCGGTTCAACACGGGGAGGGCAACACCTCCCCTTCAAACCATCCCCTGACATTAATGGGTCTTTACTTTTCTTGTCGAGGGCATTCCTATATATTGTCGGATGGGACCTCGCCTTTGAGGAATGCTTATGTCGGACTGCAAGACAACAGTCAAAGCCGGGGTATGTGGAAAGACCACGACGATCTACGCCACACCATCCGAGGATATGATGACCGTTAACATCAGGATCGAGAGCGACTGCCCCATGGTCGCCAAGGATCCCGAGATGTCCATAGTCGCCTACGAGGAGGTCGGAGCACCGTTCAACGAGTCCAAGGTCTACGCCTGGGCAACCGAGAACATCCGCCACACAGCCTGTCCGGTACCATGTGCCATTGTCAAATCCCTCGAAGCGGCCGGCGACCTCGGACTGAAGAGGAACGTTACCATCGAGCTCGAGTGATCGCACTGCCGGGGCGGCCTTTGGCCGCCCTCGGCATCTAATATGTGCTGGATTCCCTCTGCACTATCCATCCGCGAATATCGGATTGTTCTTCCACAAACATCTCCTCTTTTCATTCATTTCCATGTCTTATGTGTCTAATTCTTGACTTTATTGTAAAATAATTTGAAATATCGTTGGATATAAACTCAATCGGAATTTGGAGGGCAATATTACCCTACTATTTTGTTTAAATATGCATTAACTGATTAGTTAATCATGAATTCGAAGAACATAGCAATAATCGTTGTTGTTGCGGCGATTATAGTTGCTGTGGCCGGATTCACATGGTACATTACGAACCAAGATGATGATGGTTACAGGCATATAGACGTCGGAGACAACTTCCTCTATCTAACAACTGTTCAGGATTCCACCAACGAAGAAGCCAGCAGCATGTACTACTACAGCGAGTACGTGTTCATGTCCGAAGGTGACGACCTCACCATGATAACGGCTATATCAGGCGAAGAATTCTACGAACCCAGCTACTACTACAGTTACATCATCTCCCTTGACGTGGCCCGCACAGATACCCTGGAATTCATGGGTGAGGATGTGGAGTGCAACGTATACGAGTATACAGTCGGAGACGACATGTGGATCTATTGGCTCGATCTGCGTACCGGGGCCTTCATCAAGATTCTGAGCACATCGGCAGGATATACCTATTCTTTCGATCTCATCGAATCCAGCCTCTACGGTGGAACGATCGAAGTGAACGTCAACCAACAGGATTCTGAGGTCGAAGTCGGGGACATAATATCGTACCTTGTCAGAGAATACTCCAATGGCGATCTTGTTGGCACCGACATGTTAACCCGTGCAGTCACAGCCGTTACAGAGGATGAGATCACCTACAACATACTGGGAACCGATGAATCGATTACAGACCCCAAGTCCTACTTCCTCAACACCAACGGTTTCAGGGGGCTCGAACCCGTGGGATCTGCATATGTGAAGAACACAGAGTATGGAAACATCATGTGTGATGCCTATCTGGAAGAGAACGATGATGGTAGCTACACCTACACCTTCGTCGGCAAGGACGACGGTGTCGTCTACCTTCGCCAGGAGTACAACGGTACGAACCTCATGGAATACAGTCTGGCATACTCCAGCCTTGTCATAGGGTCAGGTGCCTTCGACCTGGTACCTGTGGATGAGCCCTTCGGATACACTGTCACCAGCGTGATGTACACGATCGAGAACGGGGTTCCTGTCGGAGCCTTCGAGAGCGACCAGGAAGTCTACATAGAATACCCCGACGGCAGCCTTGTCACTACGATATACACGAACATGGAGTATGAGGGGGACTACATCGGAACGCCCGGATTCGTCACAGGACCCTCTCAGGGCGATCCTGCCGAGGGAAAGACGATAAACACCCCCTGGGGGGCACTCGAGTGCGAGGCGGTAACGTACATCAATGAGCTGAACTACCGCGTCACCGAATACGTCTACGACGGTTTCGTCATTGCGATCCTGATTGATCAAGGGACATCCAGCACCTACCAGGTCTACACCTATTACGGATACGAGTGGGGGCGCGATGACCCGTTCACCGAGAGTGAAATGAGAACCGAGATCAATGCCGGAGACTGGTGTACATACATAGACAGAACGTACGGGTACTATGAGAGTTACGTACAAGTTACTCATGTGTACGAGGATGGCACAATCACCGTACTTGAGAACGACGAAGAGAGTTCCTGGACGGTCGAAGGACTGCTAAAGGGTCCGGGATACGAGAACGGAGAATTCGCCTACAGAATCTCCGGAGACTTCCTCTATGGAACCAGATACTGCGATGTCTACATTAGCACCGCCGAAGACGGAACAATCTACACCAGCTACATAGGGATGGAAGACGGCATCCTCTACGCCTTGGGCGTCGAGAGAGGCGATGTCAAGAGCATGTATGAGCTGTACTGGGCTAGTTATATCCTTTGATCACAGGCGGGCCGACGGCCCGCCTAAAAACTACTTACATCTATACGGATCGGGCGATTACCGAAGACCCTTAGAATTATATCCAATAATTGTGGTTCAGTGCCGATTGCTTATGAAGACTAAGATCAAGGCATCCAGAAGGTCGATGGGAATGAACTACGCTATCCGTGAGGTCACGGTTCCCGCCGCCGCTGCCGCCAAAGCAGGTAAGAAGCTCCTTGATCTCAACATCGGAGATCCCAACAAATGGGACTTCGAGACCCCCGAGTACTTTAAAGCGACTCTCAGAGTGGCAGTGGATGAGACCGACAACGGATACGGCGACTCTCAGGGCAACTTAGATCTCCGCGAGGCAATTGTTCAGAGAGAGTTTGAAAAGCACGGCGCACGCATCACCGCTAAGGATGTCTACGTCACAGCAGGTGTGAGCGAGTGCATCAACATCATGATGGGTACCCTCATCGAACCAGGTGACGAGATTCTGGTTCCTGGACCAGGATACCCATCCTACGCGCAGTACATCAACTTCTATGAAGGAAGAACCGTCTCATACAGACAGATCGAGGATGAGGACTGGAGAGTCGACACCGACATGATCCGGAAAAGAATCACCAACAGGACCAAAGCCCTCATCATGATCAACCCTAACAACCCCACCGGAGCAATCTATAATGAGAAAACGGTCAGGGAAGTCGGAGACATAGCTGCAGAATACGACATTCCTCTGATTTCCGACGAGATATACGACAAGATTATCATGGAGGGGAACTACTTCTCAGCTTCGGAGTTGCCAGACGACATCCCGAGGGTGATCTTCAACGGGTTCTCCAAAGTCAACCTGATGCCAGGATGGAGAATGGGATACTGCTACTTCATGGACAAGTACGGCCTCATGGATGAGGTCCGCGAAGGAATGATGAAACAGTTCAGGGCAAGGATTTGTGCAAACGTCCCCTGCCAAGCCGCTGCCAAAGCATCACTTCAGGGCCCCCAGGATTACATCGTGGACCTGAACAACAAGCTGAAGGCTAGGGCGGAGTATACCTACAAGAGATTGAACGAGATTGATCGCATCACCACCCGCAGGGCGAAGGGAGCATTCTACATGTTCCCAAAAATTGACCTCAGCGGTACCAAGTGGAAAACCGACAAGGACTTCGTTCTGGATCTCATTGCCGAAGAAGGCGTCGTGGTAGTACACGGCAGCGGATTCGACCCCGAGTTCGGTTCCGGACACTTCAGGACCATCACGCTCCCGCCGATGGACGTGCTTGAGGAAGCATACGACAAGATCGATCGCTTCATCAAACACAACACAGCATAATACTACTTTTCAGGGGTCGTTCCCCGAGGAACGACCTCCCCTTTCCCATATTTCGCGAATTCTGGACATCATACACTGATTCCGAAGTATTGAACCGTCTTCATGCTCGTCAAAACCTAGAGTGAGCTCAAATTTCAACGATGTTAATTTATAATTCAACTAGGAAAATTTATAAATAATACTGGTTAAACAAAATTATACAATCCATAAGATTTAACATTCAATTAGTAAATATTAATAATTATATTCGGAGTTAGATTGCGTTTGGATCGACTGCCATATTTCGTCGTGTTGCAATAACAATGGATGGATAATCGCATCTGTTTTCAATCCATATACGAATTTTGCTCATGGAATCGATATTCTGTGTTTAACAACACTCGTTCTGATTTTATACTATATAGTATTAACACCTGAGCAATACGCCTATATATCTCCGGTATATTGTTGGATGCATAGCCCAAATGGGTGAACCGCATGGATTCTTCTGACGGCAGAGAGAAGGTATGCGGCCGTTGCGGCCATGTTTGGATCAGCCACACCGAAACTCCGGTGAGATGCCCGAACTGTGGCACCTACCACTGGCAGGGTAAACCAACGACCAACACATGCGTCGCCTGTGGGCACACATGGTTCTCCCGCTCTGACCAGGTTCCACTCAGATGCCCGAATTGCAAGACCCGTTCATGGATGGATGCCTCTTCGAGAAACCCAGGCGACTCCGCGAAAGCGACGGAGAACACAACCGCGTACGAGGTGGAGGAACGTTACGTTTCCGGTCAGGGGTGCGTCAGAATCGCGATAGAAACAGGGATCCCGATGTCGACAGTGATAAGGATCCTGAAGAACGGCATCTGCGAGGGTAAGACTCCCCGGATGTAAATCAAAAAAAAAGTGAAGAGGGTTGTTACCCTCGTTTTTCAGTAGTCTAACCTCTGAAGCATCTTGACCACGGCGTCTACAACCTCGCGGCCCTTCTCTATCCTGTCCATAGCCTGAAGCTCGGTCATTCCGGGCCCGGTTATACCGAATGCAACAGGCTTGTTGTACTCCAGCCCGAGGTCCATGATCTTCCTTGAACTCTGAGCGACCACGACCTCATCATGCTTGGTCTCTCCTGTGATGACTGCTCCCAGGGTGATGACTCCGTCGACATCATCGGACTCCAGCATCTTCTTCACAGCCATTGGAATCTCGAAGACCCCGGGAACCAGAATCGTCCTGACGATATTGACACCGAGGAACTCAGCTTCGGCTTTGGCCCTCTCGATCATGAGCGAAGTAACCTCGAAGTTGAACTCCGCGGCGACTATTCCAATCTTGTACTCCTTCATTTTCTCACCTTCTCTGGAGAACCGGCCCTTTGTCCGCGAATCCCTGCCTGAGGCCCATTCCAGCCCTCTTGGTCAGGCTCTCCGGACGGAAGAGCAGGTCATAGACGTTCAACGCGTGCTCCCTGGCGCGACTGTCCGCCAGGAACGCCAGCTCGGCGTCGTCCTTGGCCTCGTCCTCGTGGACAAAGACCTCGATAATGTGTTTGTTCGTCATCAACTGCGCCAGCATCAGACCTGTGGATGCCTCGTGAGCGCACATCTTGTCCTTCTCCATGGGCCCGGGCATGCCAAGAGCCATGACGATGTCGCAGCCCTGCTCCTCGATTAGCTTCTTGCATGCAACAGGCAGGTCCTTGAAACCAGGGACCGTGTACCTGACGACCGTGAACCCCGTCCCGGTCTTCTGGAGCTGATCTATGGCCGAGCGACCCATGTCGAATCTGGCGAATGTCGTGTCTGCTATCCCTATCTTCTTCACGGAGCTCCCCCCATGCTGCGGATCTTGGCGATTATCCTGCGGGTGGCGTTCAGATCCTCAGCGCACTCGGTCGCCCTTACGACCCTTATCCCGTCGAGACCCTCTTCCTCGAGACGCCTCTGGAGATCGTCCGTGTCGAACTTCTGGTCGTATCCCAGTACGATGACGTCCGGCCTGACATAGCGAACGGTGTCGAAGATGTCGCCGTGCCCACCGACAATCGCCCTATCCACAGGCTTGAGTGCACCCACGATCCTCGCTCTCATTGCCTCAGGTGTGATCGGGTCGTGCTTGCTCCTGCGGACCGTGTCGTCGTTCGCTATCACGACGACGAGCTCGTCGCCGTACGAACGGGCCTGCTCAAGATAGGATATGTGACCTGGATGGATGATGTCGAAGACCCCTGAAGCCATGACCCTGGTCATTCAGAAATCCTCCCCGTTCTCGATACGGAACGCCTCCCACTTGTCAAGGATCTCGGAACCTGTAATGAAGCTCAGCCCCTTCTCTGCGGCGTACTCCTCGACCTTTTCGCGCGACATGGCTCCGCCATCGTCCCCCATCATCTCGCAGATCGTCGCCGAGGGCTTCACTCCCGCCATGTACATCAGAGCGGTGCAGAGCTCGGTGTGACCCTTCCTGTCCACAAGGATCCTGTCCGTGGTGTTCAATAGATGGACATGACCCGGTGCTCTGAATCTCTCGCCCATCTGCCTGCGGATCTCCTCCATTGGGATGTCCTGGAAGATTGTCTCGGCGTACTGCGTGATGGTGAGAGCACGGTCGTCGTCGGTTATGCCTGTGTATGTGTTGCGATGGTTAATTGTTATACCGAAGGAGGATTTCGTCCTGTCATATGGGATGTCCGTGGGGGCCATGTCCCTCAGCAGAGGGTATCTGTCCACATCGTCCCAGAAGACGTCCGACATGAAGGGCAGACCAATCTCCTCGGCGATCCTTCCCGGCGTTGTGGTACACACGAGTCCGCCTGCGTCGTGCCTCATCGTTCTGAGAGTCGACGCGGTCACGAACTGGGAGGCGACCGTCATGTCGGTCTCCCGTTCCCTATCGTCGAAGTCGTAGACGAGGACAGGTCTACCGACCCTGATGTCATCAAGCACCCTGTCGAATCCGCTCATGTTCTCAGCTCTGAATCGTCGTTGATAAGATAAGGCGGAGCGAACTACCAAGAAAAAAGTAGATTATGGCCAGAGTTGTAACTGTTTCGATTACAGAACCTCAGATAATGTCGGAGGTATGGCAGACTGGATAGAAAGCTTTCGTCTTGGAGTGAAGCAGGAAACAGGCGATTTGTTCTCTTTATATGGAGACAGATCAGCTGTATAACATAGAGCTAAGATGGTAGCTGGGAAGAGCATATTCTCCATCCTAATCTGCTATTCGTAGTAACCTTTGCCCAAGTGTTCGGTCAAGAGAACTCCATGATTGGAATGGCCGTGGTCGTCCTTACCCTGAGATGCTGGGCCAGGACGTGTCCGTTCGTCCAATGTTGAGTCTAGGTAGACTGAAGCCTTCACCCTGTTGATAGGTCTGGGAGCATCGCCTCGACCTGGTGTGGGAATGATTTCATTGGAGCCGCCATAAACTTCATAGTGTTCGTTCTCAGTTACATTTCCACAAACATGATCCAAGATTCCCGATGCAGTTTCCGTTACTGTTGGGTTACGCGTTCATGCTGTCCGTCTCGATGAAGTCCCGCCCCTCCGCGTGAATATATAGGTAGCTTGACATAACGGGTCGATAACAATGGCACAGGAAGACGCCAAATTCATCCGCGACAAGGTCATGGCCCACAACAAGTGGTTCGAGGAGTGCATCCCCATGATCGCATCCGAGAATCTGATGAGCCCGCTGGCCAAGGAGATGCTCATCTCCGACTTCGCCGACAGGTATGCAGAGGGACTCCCGGGCAAACGCTACTACCAGGGCAACATCTATGTGGACGAGGTCGAGCTCAAGACCATCGAGCTTGCCAAGAAGGTGTTCGACGCCCAGTTCGCCGATGTGAGACCTATCTCAGGTACGGTCGCCAACATGTCCGTCCTTTTTGCTTTCGCCCAGCCCGGCGACACGATCACCACCTGCGCCCTTGCCCAGGGAGCGCACATCTCCACCTGCGAGTTTGGCGCTTTCGGACAGAGGGCAGTGAACTCCGTCAACTATCCCTTCAACGAGCATGACATGAACCTGGACGTCGACGGCACGATCAAGCTCCTGAAGGAGGTCAAACCCAAGGTCGCCCAGTTCGGACTGTCCGTGTTCCTGTTCCCCCCACCGCTCAAGGAGCTCCAGGACACGTTCAACGAGATTGGATGTCTCGTCTGGGAGGATTGCGCTCACGTCCTCGGCCTCATCGCCGGAGGACAGTTCCACGACCCGCTGAGGGAGGGCGTCAACGTCGTGTCGTCGTCCACCCACAAGACGTTCCCGGGACCCAACCACGGACTTCTCCTCGGACAGAACCTCACCGACGAGCAGGAGAAGAAGCTGCAGAAGGCAGTCTTCCCCGGAGTGACGTCTAGCCATCACCTCCACGCTATGGCCGCCCTCGGTATAACCCTTGCCGAGATGGACGTCTTTGGAAAGGAGTATGCTTCCCAGGCATGCAAGAACGCCAGGGCCCTCGGAGAATCCCTCTACGAACTCGGCGTCCCCGTCCTGTGTCCCGACCTCGGATTCACTAGGTCCCATGCCATCGCCGTCGACGTCGGACAGTTCGGAGGCGGCAAGGACTGCGCCAAAGCACTCGAAGATGCGAACATCATCTGCAACAAGAACATGTTGCCGAAAGATGTCAGCTCCGTGAGGCCCTCTGGACTCAGACTCGGATCCCAGGAGATGACCAGGATTGGGATGAAGGAATCTGACATGAAGCAGGTCGCCGAGTTCATTGCGAGAGTCGTCGTCAAGAAGGAAAACCCGGTCAAGGTTAAAGAAGACGTAAAAGCATTCAAGAAGCAGTTCACAACGATCCAGTACTGCTTCAACGCTGGCGAACCCGCATACGGGTACCACAAACTGGTCGAGTGAAACGGGGTGTCAAAAATGGGAATCATGGACAAGGTCAAGGACTCTGTGAAAAGCGCTGACGAGAAACTGGGCAACGCCATCGACAAGGAAAAGATCGACAGCGAGATCCGCAAACAGGAGAAGTCCATAGAGGAGTTCACCAAGCAGATCGGAGACAAGGTCCTGGAGGCCCTCAGGTCCGGTAAGGAGGCTGTCGACGCCGACATCTCCGGAATCTACGAGGACATCAAGAAATGTGAGATGAAAATCGCCGAGCTTAAGGCTGATAAAGAGAAACTCGGCAAGAAAGAAGAATGAGCTCGCAACCAATCGACGGGGTACTCCCCCGTCTCAAACCAGTTAGTCCCTGGATGCTTCAGGATGTCTTTCTTATGCGCGGTCGGCAATGAACCCACGCCCATGACTGCAAGCCATGTTCCGCATGAATGCAACCCGCAATCACAATTATTTGATTGCTACATACTCCTGCATTCTCACCGTTAATTCCACGACACACCCGACTTGTGACGATTTGTAATACGGTTTCCGACCGTGACCCAGCCCAGCCCTCCCAAACCGTACACCACTCCGGAAAACGTCCCCTGCACCGCATGGGGAAGCGACCTACCTACACGTTAGGGGCATAAGCCAGCATATCGATTTCAGGACGTTTCCTTCTTTTAAGATTAGGTTGACCTTAACTATAAATAGGAATGCCTTAATGATGGAACAATGACTACAGGAAACCGCGAGGACTATCTTATCAATATACTCAGGCTGACTGAGGGGGAAGGCGTGGCCAAGACCACCGAGCTTGCTACGTACATGAATGTCTCCCCGGCAAGCGTCAGCGAGATGATCAAGGTCCTTGCGAAGGAAGGTCTTGTCAACTATGAGAAGTACAAAGGGGTCTCCCTCACTGAGGAGGGACTCACCTATGCCAGACAGCTCCGCAAGAAGCACCATGTCCTGGAAAGGTTCCTCACCGACTACCTCAACATCGACCACAAGACCGCACACGAAGAAGCCTGCAGGATGGAACACGCAATCTCCGACGAATCCGCGATAAAGATGTGCCACATGATGGGCACTCCCGTGGATTCGGATTGTCAAAGCTGCAAAAAACCCTGCAAGGCCGTTTCCGAAGGTGTCACGAGAATAACACCCCTGAACAAGCTGGCACAGAGCGAATCCGGAAGGATCTCCCACATCACATCTGACGACACGGAAGTAGTCAAGAGGCTCATATCCATGGGCTTCGTACCAGGACGTGAGATCTCCATAGAGACGATACTGTCCGATGGCGGACCCCGCATCGTCAGGATGGGTAACGCCACCATGGCCCTGGACTACCACCTTGCCTCCCACATCTTCGTCGACACTGCCGCAGAGTCTGAACAATTCTGATGAGTGAACCCCTTGGCAAACGGGAAAACGTTCAAAGTCGCCCTCGTAGGGCAGCCCAACGTGGGCAAGTCGTCCCTCTTCACACGTTTGACGGGCGTTGGGGTCATATCCTCCAACTACCCGGGAACGACTGTCGAGTTCGACGAGGGGGTTGTGACGAGGAAAGGCAAGACCGTCAGCGTACACGACCTCCCCGGAACATACAGCATGTCGGGCAACTCGGACGACGAGAAGGTCGTCCTCAGAGACCTATGGGAAGGTCGCAACGACACAGTGATCCTGGTCGCGGATGCGACCAACCTCGTCAGCAGCCTGGCCCTGTGTTTCGAGACCCTCGAGCTAGGCCTGCCAACCATTATCGCCCTCACGAAGATGGACGAGGCGAGAAAGAGGAACAACATCGACATCGACGCCCTCTCGGAGATCCTCGGTGTTCCTGTGATGCCCGTATCCTCCAAGACCTCGGAGGGGGTGGACGCGCTGGCTGACGCCGTCTGCGAAGGCAGGGCGAGAACATCCGGGTTCAAAATCGAGTACTTGCCGGACATCGAGAAGGCGATCGTCGCCCTGGAGGACGGCCTTCCGGACAGCCTCAGGTTCAACAAACGTGGGGTGGCCGTGAAGCTGCTGGAGGACTCCGAACCGTTCTATGACATGATCGGCACGGAGCTGAAGCATACCGTCGCCGTGATGAAGAAACTCTACAGAGACAACACCGGCCACGGCCTGGGCATCGATATCGCCACCTCCAGGTACGCTGAGGCGGAGAGCATCGTCAGCCACGTCGTTTCGGAGAACGACACGAAGCCGTCACTGGCCGACAGGATCTCGGACGTGATGATTACACCCATCACCGGGGTTCCCATACTCCTGGCTGTCTGCCTGGCCATCCTCACGACGATAGTCTACGTGGGTTCGTTCCTCGACGAGGTCGTATCCTCTGTTTACGAAACTGTAGTCGGATCCGCGATTATAGACCTCGGCGGCAGCAGCGAGTTCTGGACCGCCGTCCTGACAGGCATAGACGGTAGCATCCAGGCGATCATGTCCCTGGTCATACCCTACATCATGGTCTTCTACATCATCCTGGGCATCCTGGAGGACTCGGGATACCTGACAAGGGCCGTCGTCCTGCTGGACAGGACCATGCATCATTTCGGACTGCACGGCGGGTCATTCATCCCCATAATCGTGGGGCTCGGATGCAACGTCCCCGCCATCATGGCTGTGCGCACGGTGCAGTCCCGCAGGGAGAAGGTCATCCTGTCATCGATGATCGTCATGGCTGTGCCGTGTTCGGCCCAGATGGCGATAATCATGGGCGCCACAGGCAGCTACTCCGGCGTGATATACGCCTTCGGCATACTCGTCATGCTGGTGTGTCTGGCGGTGATCACCGGGATCCTGATGAACAAGTTCATGAAGTACGAGCCCAGCAGCCTGGCAATGGAGCTTCCGGACCTACAGGTCCCCAGCGCCAAGAACGTCCTGTTCAAGACCTGGTACAGAATCAAGGACTTCTTCTACATCGCATTCCCTCTGCTGATAATAGGCTCGATAGTGGTGGAGGTCCTGCTCCAGTACGACCTGCTCAATGTCATAGTCGATCCGCTTTCACCCGTCATCGTTGGGATGCTCGGCCTTCCTGCGGTCTGCGCCATCGCATTCATAGTCGGGATTTTGAGGAAGGAGATGGCTCTCGGGATGTTGCAGATCCTCGCCGGAGGATTAGCCCTGGAGCAGTTCATGACGCCTGACCAGTTCGTCGTGTTCGGAGTGGTCATGGCGGTTTACATGCCCTGTGTGGCCACGCTCATCACGATGTGGAGGGAGATCGGCTGGAAGGAGACCATCGGCGTCAGCGTGATGTCAATAGTCGTCGCAATCCTGCTCGGTACAGCCACGAACATTCTGCTGCAGATGTTCTGAGTTCTGCGGCCGTCGGTTTACTGTTGACGATTGCCGATTCGTTCGGGCAGATCCCTCAGGCGTCAGGGAATGACGGTGTAGGACTGTGCCTTCCCCGAGACGTACGTAGACGGCATCTGACATGATGCTTGGAATATCAGTTCTCTGGATGGACGGAGCCATCACCCCTCCCGGGTTGTGTCGAAGAAAAAACAAATGGAATGGCGGTCGAAACATGCTGCCGTAACGACATCGGGATCCGCCAACAGAGATTCGGCACCACCTGCACCTCTCAGCAGGATTCGGGACGATTACATACCCGGACGATCCCCCGGAGCCCCCAAAGCTACAAACCCCTAGAAGGGCTACGGGTGCTCATGTCAGTCAAAGAATCCATCTCCGGAGACGTCGTGACCGTCCAAGGCAATGTTGACCCCGACACCCGTGACGTCACCAGGAAGCTCATAGAGGACCAATCGAAGACGGTCGTGTTCGAAGATCTGAACGGAGGAAGGGCCGTGGGGAACCTGTTCTCCACAAGAGAGAAGATTGCCACAGCCCTCAACGTCCCCAAAGACGGAATCGTGGAGCACCTCCTGCACGCCATCACCAGTCCCGAACCCTGCGAAATCACGGACACCCCCGAATTCAGAGAGGTCTCTGCGGATCTGGACCTGATGAAGCTGCCGATACCCAAGTACTTCCCCGAGGATGGCGGTCGCTACATCACATCCGGTGTAATCGTGACGGACTATAACGGGACCAAGAACGTCTCCTTCCACAGGATGATGATAATGGACCGCAACCACATAGCCGTCAGGCTCGTTCCCAGGCACCTCTTCACCATCTACAACATGGCTAAGAAGAACGGAGAAGAGCTGAGGATCTCCATTTGCGTCGGAGCTAGAGCCGAGGTCCTTCTCGCCGCCGCCACCTCCATGGACTTCGGTGCCGACGAGCTGGAGGTTGCCTCCTCCATGTTCAGGAAGGGGCACGGCACACCGCTCAAGGTGGGCAGATGCGACAACGGTCTGCTCGTCCCAGCGGACACGGATTACGTGCTCGAGGGGAGGATCACCTTGGAGGAGACCAAGGAGGGGCCGTTCGTCGACATCACCGGAACCTACGACTTCGAGAGACAGCAGCCTGTCATCGAGATCGACCGCATCTGGTCCAGGAAGGATCCGATGTTCCATGTCCTTCTTCCTGGAGGGTGGGAGCACTACATGCTCATGGGCCTTCCCAGAGAACCCATGATCCTGAAGACCGTAAGACAGGCGGTCCCCAGGGTCAGGAACGTGAGACTGACCGAGGGCGGGTGCTGCTGGCTCAACGGAGTAGTGTCCATCGCCAAGAACAAGGAGGGCGACGGGGTTAACGCGATAATGGCGGCGTTCACCGGACATCCGTCCATGAAGCAGGTCATCATCGTGGATGACGACATCGACATCTTCGACGACAGGGAGGTCGAATGGGCTGTCGCAACCAGGATGCAAGCCGACAGGATCCTCATGATCCCCGGAGCGGCTGGCTCCTCGCTGGATCCGAGCTCCCACGGCAAGACCACATGGAAGGTCGGCTACGATGCCACGATCCCCCTGGGTGCCGACCTGTCGCTGTACAGAAAGGCTACGCTGGACTGACTGGAAAGCGGGGGCCGAACTCGGCCTCCGCGAACAACCTTTTACCCTTTGGATCTCAATCGTTGGTCGCTCATACAGATACTGTGACGTTCTGCATCAGCATCCTTCCCTTCTTGGTCAGCACCAGAATTCCGTCAGAGTACTCCATGTACCCCAACATCATTATCGTGTGGACGGACTTCGAAGCCCTGTAGTCGGACTTCACGTTGTCCTCCGTCCACCCCGTGTATTTCTGAACGTCCTTCTGAAGAGAGGAGACATACCTCGGACGGTCGGAACGGGGCTTCTCTACACCGTCCCGTAACCTGAGGAATCTCAGCTTCATTGCAATCCCATCCTATGTGCCAGATGCTATTTCCGTATTTAATATGACGTGCGTAGACCCACGTCACTGATCATGATGCGGATGAAACTCCCTTCAACAAACGTCGAAATGATGCGGTCTTAGGTTTAATCTCGCTAGTGAACAGCACCTCAGTGAAATAAGACGAGGAGGAATGACACTCCGCGGACCGTGCTAACGGTCGCAGCGGGTGATTAAACGAATAAAATGGTAATGGCCACCAGTCTCGCCTTCCTGATGCTGGTGATGGCGTTCGTGTTCGTTTCGGACAGTCCGGGATCGGATGCGAGCGTCACTCCGCTCGAGGAGGGAGACATAGTCAAAATCGGTGGCGAGGATTTCTATGTGGTGCACGCTAACAGCACCCACACCAACAGCTCGTTGGCTGGGCACAAGAACATATACGTCATAGGCAGCGTCTCGACGACCCTGGCGGACAACGCTTTCAGAGGTTGTACGTCAGTCGAGAAGGTCTACTTTTCCGGAACTGTGAGTAAAATCGGCAACGGTGCTTTCGAGAACATGACCAACCTGACCGTCGTGGACGCCCCCGGGATCAAAACCATCGGAGAGAATGCGTTCAGAGGGTCCGGAATCGAATCGTGCTACTTCGAAACTCCGTTGGTGAAGATAGGGGATAACGCGTTCAGAGACTGTGACAATCTGAAAGTCATCGATCTGAATGCGACATCGGTCACAGCACTGGGAGACGGCGTGTTCATGAACAGTGGCATCGAATGCCTGGATCTGAGGAACATAGGATCCCTCGATGCCGATGCATTCACGGGTAGCGACCTGACCCTCCAGATTGTGACATCCGATCAGGACGTCAGCGCATACGGCGTAGACAGGATATTATTCGACGGCTCGAAGGACTTCTACAAGTCCGCATACTGCATCAACGGCAGGATGACGTTCGTGATGGACGATCTCGAGTTTCTCGAAGTGTACGACGATCAGGGGATGAAGGTGAAAATAGATGTGGTCGAAGACAAGGAGAACAAGGATTTCCTGTTCTCGTTCGATACCGTCGAAGGTACGGACTACAGGATGTCACCCACCGATGCCATTGTCAGATACCCCGATGGCCTGGGGATCGTCCCGTCCGAGGTGGTCCTCGAACCGGGAACCGAATCCCTCAAGCTTGAAACCCCAGTGCTGGGCGAACTTCAGTTTATCCACTGGGAGATCGAGGGCCTGGACGGCACCTTCACCCAGATAGACAGGGAGACCCTCATTGAGACCGGGGGATCAATCAACCTCGTCCCGGTCTTCGGGAATGCGTACCTGGAACTCGACCATTCTGGAATCTCGGACTATGCGGACACATCCGGACTGGAGAAGAGGATGGTGTTCACCTACGGCGACGTGTACCCTGATATCGGCGACCTGGAGGGATACACCTTCTCCGGCTGGCATGTCGAAGGGAAGACCTACAGTCCCGGTGACAGGATCGAGACGTACAGGGACCACAGGGCGGTCAGTATCTGGACCCCGTCCGTTTATCACAGCCTCACATACAGAGGAACGGACGGCTCGACGCTGAAGGTTGCCGAGTACGCACACAACCACATCGCCACTGTGGATGAGTCAGTGGTCACAGACGGAGAGGACTCCCAGAGGTTCATCGGATGGTCCCTCGACGGGAAGACCCTGCTGGCCGCGGACGACGAAATAGTCATGGACGGGGACAAGACCCTCGTACCGCTGTTCGAAGAGAGGACGCTCCACGACATTGTCTTCGAAGTCGACGGAAGGGCGTGGGCCAACGCGTTTTGCTACGACGGCAGAACCATCACCATCGATGTGCCTGTACCCACTTCAGACCTCATATTCGATCACTGGTCGGGTCCCGGAGGGATAGGGCTCACAAACGGGGACTCCCTGAAGGTCACCTCGGATCTGACGCTGACCGCTGAATGGAGGGCCAGGAACACCTACGAGATCGTCTTCGCCGACCCAGTGAACGGGGATCGCGAAGACTCCAAGACCGAGGGGATCGCCTACACCGTGGATCTCTCCTGCGATGACACGGATGAGCTGATATTCGATCATTGGGTGAAGGAGGACGGCACCGTCGTTCTGGTGGGAGATGTCATAACCACCGACGAACCACTCAGACTCACCGCCGTCTATCATGAGCGCGAGGTATACACCGTCACCTACAAGGATGGGGACATGGTGCTTTCGACAGCGGAGGCCGTGGAGGGCATCGGGTTCACGATCGGATTGGAGGATCCCGCTAAGGAGGGGATGTATTTCGTGGATTGGACGGATTCCCTCGGAAACAGGTACGTCCATGGCGATGACGTGCCCGTGAACTCCGACACCGTCCTGTATGCATCCTGGAGAATGCCCGCGGATCTGACCGTGACCTACAAGGACGGGAACTCGGTCCTGGGAACCGCGGATGCGGTGGAGGGGGAGACTTTCACAGTCGACTTCGAGATTCCCGGGAAGGAGGGCAGTGTCTTCATCGGTTGGATGGGATCCGACGGAAGACTGTACGGAGATGGGGACCGGGTCGTTCTCGGAACCGACCTGACATTGTCCGCTCAGTGGAGACAGCTCTACGAGTACACGCTGACCTACATGGATGGTAACGAAAGGCTCATGATGGTGACCGGGACCGAGGGCACGCATCTGGAGATCCAGCTGGAAGATCCGGTCAGAGAAGGAATGATGTTCACAGGATGGATGGACGGCGACGGCGAGACGTACGCCCTCGGAGACGATGTGCTGATGGACGGGGACAAGACCCTGACCGCTCAGTGGAGGCCACTGCAGACGTACACTGTGACGTACATGGTCGGAGACGAAGTAATTTCCATTATCAGAATCCTGGAGGGGACCGTTTTCACCGTGACTGAGACCGATCCGATGTTGCCGGGAAAGGTATTCCTGCACTGGACTGACGAAGACGGAAACGAGTACCGGAGTGGGCACAGCACAGCCCTCGAGAACGATCTCACCCTGGAGGCAGTGTGGAGGGACGCTTACGAGTTCACCGTAAGATTCGTCGTCGACGGTGACACCGTCGCGGAGATGTCTGGAATCGAGGGGTCCGAATTCGAGATAACGCAGCAGGATCCAGAGGATTCGGTCGAAAGGGACTTCCTGTGCTGGACGGATGGGAACGGAGAATACTCCTCGGGTGACGTCCTGGTCCTCACGGACGACGTAACGCTGACCGCGATCTGGAAAGAGTTCACGGTATACACCCTCACCTTCGTCTCGGACGGTGCCGTACTCCACACCGTTTCAGCTAGAGCAGGGGCCGTGCTCGAGATCGACGCGGATGACCCTGGCAGAGAGGGGATGGTCTTCGTCCACTGGACTGATTCCCGGGAGGACGCCTATGTGTCCGGCGATACCGTCGAGATGGTGGGGGACCTCACACTCACCGCGGTCTGGAGACAGCCGTATGTATTCACGATCACGTTCATGGACGGCGAGCTCGTCCTCGGAACCTACAGTTCCACCGAGGGAGTGGAGTTCGAGATATCCATGGAGGATCCTGTAAGGGACGGGATGGCCTTCGCCGGATGGAGTGGTTCCGATGGTTGCTTGTACATCCGCGGGGACAGAATCGAGGTTGGGTCGGACCTCGTCCTGACCACAAGATGGATGCAGGCGGCCAAGTTTACCGTTACTTTCATGGACGGCACTGATGTCATCGCCGAGTTCCAGGGATGGGATAACTCGGAGTTCGAAATCACCTGTCCCGACCTCGAAGACACTGAAACCTCCGAATTCATGGGATGGACCGATGGGGAGAACACATACTCGCTCGGTGACTGCTTCGCCCTGACGGAGGACATCACCCTCACCGCTGTCTGGAGGGATTTCGTCCTATACGAGGTGACCTTCGTCTCCAATGGCGAGACCGTTTCGACGAAGACCGTTAAGGCTGGCGAGGGTTGTATCCTTGACGTCGATCCCGGCATCATGGATGGATACACATTCTGCGGATGGTCACTGACCTCAGGGGGTTCGGCGACATACGCCCAGGACGAGGCCTTCATCCCTGTGGAGAACACGACGCTATACGCCGTTTGGACCGTGGAGGAGCCCGACGGAGGGGGCGACGCGTCCAATCCCGGCGATCCCGAAGGGGACGGGGATGATGGGGGGATCAGACCTGGCGGTTCCCATGACACCCCCTCGTCTCCCGATGACGGCTCCGACAGCGATCAGGACGGTGGAGGAGACGGATCGGAAGGACCCGATGGATCCTCGGGGAACGACGAATCTGGCGTCCGGCCTGGCATCGGCGATTCGGACAGCCCCTCAGATGATGAAGGAGGCTCGGGAACCGCTCCGGAGGACCCACCGTCAGAGGGAGGCGGCAGGATAGACGGGATTTCCGTCGGCATCGTGGTTGGTGTCCTGGCGCTGATTGTGGCGACACTCATGGTGGTGATCAGAAGGTCCTGATAAATACCAAATAGGCTCAGGGCCTGTACCGAGTTGAGGAGATCATGGGAGCCATAAGACTGGGAAAGAACCATCTAAGATGGTGCTACAGGTGCAACCTTCCGATACTTGAGTCCAAGGAGTGCCCGGTTTGCGGAGAGCAAACCGAGGAGATTGAGCTGACGCCCCCGGGTGATGCCCGTCCTGCGTTCCAGCACGACATCGACCTGATAAGGTCGATCTTGGACAGGGATTACGGGGAGGGCACCGGACAGGCTGTGCTCCCGGATGGGCATGTGGTCATCCTCAGCAAGGCACCGGCCCTGGACCGCATGGATGAGGTCATAGTAGACGGTGCGGTGGTGGCATCCCTGCGGTACGACATGGGCTCCGGATGGAAGTTCGTGTCCAGGATGCAGGGTGCTTACCGCATCGGGAAGGCGTACTCCAAGGGATACGTCGTTTGCGATCCCGGTGCGGTCCCATTCGTCAGAGAAAGCAAGAACCTCATGGCGCCCGGCGTGGTGGATGCGGATCCGGACATCGTGCCCGGGGACGAGATTATCATCGTCACCGCCGACAGGGAGGTTGTCGCCACTGGTATGGCCAGAATGACAGGTCCCGAGATGGTCGCCGCCGACAAGGGCGTTGCCGTGAAGACGAGATGGTACAAGCCCGAGGAGTTCAAGGACCTCCAGACCCCCCACAGCTGGGATGACGTAGTGGAAGCCAACCGCGACGTGATAACAAAGAGGGTAACGGAGGCGGTTGGCTTCATTAGGAACACCATCGAGAAGAACCAGAAACCGGCGATAGTCTCCTTCTCCGGTGGGAAGGACAGCCTCGCCTCTCTTCTCCTTACCATAGACGCTGGCTTCAGCCTGCCGGTGCTGTTCGTTGACACAGGACTGGAGTTCGACGAGACGGTGGAGCATGTCCACGACGTGTGCCGGAGGCACAACCTCAGACTCATCGAAGAGAAGGCCCCAACCGATGCCTTCTTCGGAAACCTCGTGTACTTCGGACCGCCTGCCAAGGATTACAGGTGGTGCTGCAAGACCTGCAAACTCGGCCCCACCGTCGGCGCCATCACCAAGAACTTCCCCGACGGAGTCCTATCGTTCATCGGCCAGAGGAAGTACGAATCCGAGGCCAGGAACGCGAAGCCCAGGGTGTGGACCAACCCCTGGACCCCGGGCCAGATAGGGGCATCCCCGATCCAGAACTGGTGCGCAATGCACGTATGGCTCTACATCTTCTCCAAGAAGGAGCCTTTCAACGTTTGGTACACCCGCGGACTGGACAGAATAGGGTGCTTCCTCTGCCCTGCCTCCGACCTCGCGGAGTTCGATGCCATCGCCGGCAAGAGCTCCCGCTGGAGCCAGTGGGACGAGTACCTGACTCGGTACATGCAGGAGCGCGGACTCCCTGAGGAATGGAAGGAATACGGGCTCTGGAGATGGAAGAACGCACCGAAATCCATCAGGGAGGAGGTGCACAGGATTTCAGGAAAGGAGGTGTCGGAATTGACGAAACAGACGAAGGCCCCGGAGAGGGGACCTCTGACAATCAAGGTTCAGGAGGGATACTCCCCCTGCACCATCGGATACAGCATCGAGGCAGCGCTGTCCAGACCGATTGATATAGAGAAGGTCAAGCCCTTCTGCCATGCCCTCGGATGGGTTGTAACCGTAGACCCTGACGGGGAGTTCGTTTCGGCAGACTACACCACCATCTACCGTGAAGGCGCCATCATATGCAAGGCGAACGTCGAGAACGACGCCAGGAAACATATGGACCACGCCTTCCAGGTCGTTGTCAGGGCGGAGCAGTGCGTCGGATGCGGCCTATGCGCGGCCAGATGCGATCCCGGCGCCCTCTACATGGAAGACGGGCAGGTGAAAATAAACGAGGACGAATGCATCTACTGCAGAGACTGCTTCGGGCCCTGCCCATCTGTAAACTTCGCCAGGGACAACGAAGGGTTCGACCAGTGACCGGCGTCCCCGAGAAAAAATCCCCTGGGAAGGAAAAGCACCAATCCCGGGGGATGCCCCCCCCCCTCTTTTGAATAGACAGTCGGCGAATGGCCGCTTCCTTTAGAATCCACTTATACTGAGAACGAAATACGGAGACGATAAAATGAAGATTGACCCAGATGACCTGGCAGTGGTGATGGAGAAGGATCCCGCCATAGTCGACGAGGAGGACGCCAGAAGGTTCCATACGGGGCTGCAGGCCGTCAGCATGTACAGAGAGAGCCATGAACTGTGGCTCGCTGGAAAGAAAATGGAAGCCAGGGAGATCAACTTCAGGGCGCATCAGCTCACAGGGTGCGACATACATCCGGGTGCGACCATCGGCAAGAGATTCTTCATAGATCACGCCACAGGCGTTGTTATCGGAGAGACCGCCATCATCGGGGACAACGTTTCCCTGTATCAGGGTGTGACCCTGGGCGGAGTCTCCACCAACAAGGGGAAGAGACACCCGACCATCGGCAACCATGTTGTCATCGGTTGCAACGCCTCCGTCCTCGGCGACATCACCATCGGCAACAACGTTCGTATCGGGGCGGGATCTGTCGTCTTGAAGGATGTCCCCGACGACTGCACCGTCGTGGGAGTTCCCGGAAGGATCGTCAGAAGAGCGGGGCTGAAGACGAGCGACTGCGATCTGATGCACAATCAGCTACCGGACCCCGAGAAGGACAGGATGGCCTCCATGGAGGCGGAGATCTCTGTGCTCAGGGCACAGGTGGCGGCCCTGGAGAAGCTGCTAAAGGACAAGGAATCTGACGAGTTCTGATTACTGTCTAAACCAGACACGCCCGTCAGGGCGTTATTCTCCCTTCTTTCAAGGGTTGCCGACATCCCGCCCATCACCTGTTCGGGAACAGTGCTGTTCCGTATCTCCCCAGGCAATTCGATGATGATGTTGGTGGAAGCACCGAACACACGGCGACCGCCGGATGCCGTTGAAACAGATCTTTCCGCATAACGACATGGTCGGATGGATCGACACTGCATAGAGCGCCGTTCGATCACTCTTCAATACCAGAGACGCCTCTCCCAGACGTCGTCGGTTCCGAGTTTAACGTATCACAATATTAATTAGAGGAACCGATTATCACGCGATTCCGATGTCACTCAGGATTCACAACACCCTCACGAACTCGGTCCAGGAGTTCAAGCCCATCGAACCCGGAAAAGTGAAGATGTACGTCTGTGGCGTCACAGTTTACGACGACATCCACATGGGCCACGCAAGAAGCATGATCGTATTCGACATGGTCGCCAGGTACCTAAGGTACTCCGGCTACGAGGTGACCCACGTCACGAACTTCACCGATGTCGACGACAAGATCATCACCCGCGCCGCGCAGGAGGGAGTGGAACCTTTGGAGCTTTCCGCCAGATACATCCAAAAATACTTCGAGGACTCGGCCAGACTCGGAATCAACCGTGCCGATTTCTATCCCAAGGCGAGCGAGTGCATCGGCGACATCATAACCATGGTCCAGAAGATCATCGACAACGGCTACGGCTACGTCGCCGAGGACGGGAGCGTCTATTTCGACGTGGCTAAGATGGGAGGGGAGGGCAGGCTCACCAACCGCACCACCGACCAGATGCAGTCATCGGGACGCATCGCCGCCGACCCGTTCAAGCGTAATCCTCAGGATTTCGCCGTCTGGAAGGCTGCCAAGCCTGGAGAGGTGTCCTGGGACTCCCCATGGGGAAAGGGCAGGCCTGGATGGCACATCGAATGCTCAGCCATGATCTACCGCTACCTCGGGGAGCAGATCGACATACACGGAGGAGGCAACGACCTCATCTTCCCCCATCACGAGAACGAGATACTTCAGACGGAGGCCGTCACGGGCAAACCCCTCGCCAACTACTGGATGCACAACGGGATGCTCCAGGTCAAGGGCCATGGCATGTCCAAGGAAGAGAAGATGTCTAAGTCACTGGGCAACTTCTTCACAGTTAAGGATGTCCTAGCCAAGTACGACACGCGCACGATCAGGTTCTACTTCCTCAACACCCATTACATGAGCCCCCTCGTTTACGGAGAGGACATGCTGAAGGAGGCCGAGACCGCCCTCGGAAGGCTCACCAACAACTACAGGGAGCTTCAGGCATACCTCCGCAACGCCCCCGAGGGTCCGACAGACGAGGCTGCCATCGATGCATACAGGCAGAGGTTCAAAGAGGCGATGGATAACGACTTCAACACCCGTGAGGCCATTGGCGTCATGTTCGAGATGGCGTCCGAGTCCAACAGGATGCTGTCCGACAGGTCCATGACGGCCGGCACCGCGCTGGGATGGATGTCCCTCATCAAGGAGTTCGACACCGTTCTGGGAATCATGCCGGAGGACGGCAAGACCGATGAGGAACTCGATTCGATCATGTCCGTACTTATCGATCTGCGCCAGGAGCTCAGGAAGCGCAAGATGTACGACCTCGCTGACATAATCCGCGACCGCGTCAAGGAGGCCGGGTTCTCTCTGGAGGATTCGGCGGAGGGCGCCAAATGGAAGAGGCTCTGAAACGCAAGGCGATCCTGACCCTCGGCGGTCCTGTGAAACTTCCCGAGGGCTTCGAGCTTCCCTGCAGGATATCCAACTCCACTGCCGGTCCCGGTGCAGGGTTCGGATCCGCGGTGTTCTCCTTCGATGGATACCGTGTGAAGAAGTCGATTTCCTACGACAGTGGGGAATTCGAACTTGTTGTCGGCAAAAGAGGGAAGCTATCCCTGACCAGAAGAGGGAAGCAGTTCATAACCAGGGTTGAGATCGTCCCAGTCGTGAGACATTGCCCGGAGCAGGCGTTCTTCAATCTGGACCCCAGATGCATTTACGGATGCGCCTACTGCACGTCCCCCGTACTTGATCCGTCGATGGACAAGCACCTGTCCACAGACAGCATAATGGAGATGATGGAGGAATCGGAGTCCCAGTACGACGTCAAAGCCGTCTCCCTGACCAGCGGAGTTGTCGGTGACGTGGACTCCACGGTGGCCAGATTCATAGATGTCGTGAAATCCGTTCGTTCGAAATATCCCGACATGCCGATAGGTGTGGAGCCGTACGTCTCATCCAGGGAACACATTCAGATGCTGAAGGATGCAGGTGCCGACGAGATCAAATTGAATCTGGAGACCCCTCGGAGGGACATCTTCTCCAAGGCATGTCCCGATCTCAACTTCGATGACATATGGGCACTGCTTGCCGATGCCGTTGACATCTTCGGAAGGGGCAGGGTGATCTCGAACATCATCTACGGCATGGGTGAAACAGATGCCGACCTGGACATGGCAATGGAGCGGATGTGCAGGATGGGTGTACTCCCGGGTCTGAGAGCCTTGAGGGTCAACGACCTGAACCGCACCAGACTTGTGAAGGCGGGTATCCGTAGCGAACCGGTGTCCCCTGAGAGAGCCCTGAGACTGGCCGAAATGCAGAAGAGGGTCATGAACAGGCACGGGCTGACCACCGAGACCTCGATCACCATGTGCTTCGAATGCAAGTGTTGTGATATAGTTCCGTTCAGGGACTTCTGAGGGAGATTCCACGATTTCGCCTCTTGAAAAAACAAGAGGGAAATCGAAATGCAGAAGGTCTCATACGAGGAGATCATGCGCGAGATATACTCGTCTCGCGCTGAAGCCTTCGCCATCGTCATGGCGAAAAAGAGCTGGAATGTCGTCAGTTACGATTTTGGCAAGTTCAAGGACGACATGCTCAGGAATGAGCTCCTGAGCGACCCAAAGACCATCAGAACAAAGTGGGATCTGCTCGTCGTCAAGGGCGTAGTCCGCCCATACGGCAAGAAGAACTACGATGCTGCCGAGATCAATCTGTGGAAGTTCGCGAACTACATGGCACCCTCCGCCCGTGAGCTACTTGAGGCGACCGGCAGGGAGCCGTCCGGATCTCGCATCTCCGTGGAGGCGTACTGATGATGTCTACCGCAGGGGGAGAGGGAGAGAGGGAGACATACATCGACGTCTCCGACCTCAACGTCTTCCAGAGACTCAACATCGCATACAAAGTGATTGCCGACTACAAGTTCGTCAAGGACAAGTACGTCGAAACACGCAGGCCCAACAAGAAGGACGACAAGGGGGACGGCTACTGGTACGTGAGCATCGGGCAGATCCTCGAGGCCGTCAGGAATGCCCACGCACAGGCAGGCCTTGTGGTAATATTCGGTGTGCCGGAATATGACACCGAGAAGGGCGAGAAGCGCTACACATACATCAAGAAGGAGCAGAAGTGGAATCCGAACTATCTGAGGTACGACTACACCGGCAAGGAGACCACATGGTATGCTGCCAACGGTCATGTCAACGTGTGCATCTACGGTAGGGACGAAGACGATTGCATCAGAACGACGGTCGCATTCGAAGTCCAGGATAACAGCGACAAGTTGACCAACAAGATCCTGACCAATGCTCAGAGGAGCCTCTACAGGACGCTCTACGCCATCGACGGTGATGACGCCCAGGACCCGGAGGCGATCAACAACGGCGGGGATGAACCTGTAGATGAACCTCCAAGAGAGGACAGGTTCTTCGGCAGCAACGGAGGTTCTGCCAACGACACCCCACCAGAATTCAAGACCGCTGACCAGCTGGAGCCGATGACCGGCGGGAGGATTATTCCTCCGGAGAAGGAACTGGACAACATCCTCAACGTGAAGGGGGCCACTCCGCAGCACAAGGAGCTGGTCAAGAACTTCAAGCTGTCCAACGGGGCGAGGTCGATCTACGACCTTTCCTTCGACCAGAAGGTGGAGCTCTACAACATCATCCTCGACCAGGAGGGAGAGCAGTGACCCATCTATACTCCCCCGACGAGGTCAAGGGATTCGACCAGGTCAGGGCCATCGACAGAGCGGTCATGCTCAAGGAGTACCTCCAGGAGCTAGACGATGAGAGCTCAAGGGTCAGGACCATCTACGAAGAGTGCTGCCAGCTGGCCAGGGAGCAGAACGACGTCGAGGCGGATGACTGGAAGCTCCAGATTCGCTACGCATCCGGCACCAGCAGGTCCCCGGACGCGGACATGCTCGCCGTCGAGGATCCCGAGGCGTACAAGCGCCTCTATGAAGAACAGGTCAAGAGGTGGAAGCCCAAGCTGTCGAAGACCGACATGGAGTGGCTCTACACCGACAAGGATCAGCGTAGCGAGATGATGGACAGGGTTTCGGTCGAACATGTGGTGAAGCCCCAGTACATCCTGGTAAGGAAGGAGGTGAGGGAATGAACCGCACCGTCTTCATGATGGCTTGCGGCCACGCCAGCAACGCCACCTGCGACGGTGGACCCGCATGCGCGATCTGCGGATGCACCACGCCCCTCCGGGAGGTCTCTGGATCGGACGGCCTCGAAGGCAGGAAGGCCAGGTGCTGCTACTGCAGGCATGAGGTCCCGAGCCGGTGGGAACTTCCCTTCTTCGAGCACACCGAGCAGCAGTTCGACCGCTACTACTGCGGCTGCAAGGGGTGGGACTGATGGAGCCCGACATGGTGCTCATCGACATCCGCACCTGCGACCTCACGCTGTCGCAGATGATGGCGGAGATTGCCAGGCTGCAGGAACAGCACCCGGGATATGAGATCTTCATGGACGGGGACTTGTACGCCATCGTCGGACGCAGGAGGGCGGTCGCATGACCCCTGACGTCGAGAGGGTCCTTCCCGGATACTGGGAGGCCACGCTGCGCTACGCGGTCAAGAACACCAAGGGCGTCGTCAAGACGTCCACGGTCACCCGCCATACTGCCACCCATAAGGACGCGAAGGAGGCCAAGGAGATGCTGGGGCGCATGGCCTCTGCCGGATACCTCACCGAGCCCAGGAAGGTCGGGCAGGTGTACGTATGGAACGTCACCGACAAGGGCAGGGAGGCAGTACAGTGAACGCCGCTGAGTTCAATGAGAGGATCGTCGAGCTGACCACGAGACTCAAGCCCAAAAACAGGAAGAACCTGTGCGTGGAGATCGGCAACGAGACCGCCGTGTACCTCCAGGTTACAGGCATCCAGTGGGACATGATTGTCCCCGTAGGATGCTGTCAGGTCCACGCAGGGAGTGGTCGCCGCATCGAGGTCAGGCCCTCATGGCATGAGGGCATGATGCAACTTGCCATCGGCGACACGTCTGGACATGACTTCCGTGTCAGAGGGTACGTCGAGTTCCACGAAGGGGCCGACATCGAGCTCAAGGAGGTGGGAGAATGAGTGTGTCCGACATCAAGACGTCCACCGGATCCGCGGACAAGGATGGAAACGTGACCTGTACCCTCAAGTTCAAGGTCGCTTGCGACGGCCCGGAGATCGACATGTGGTTCTGGTTCTGCAAGCAGCACCGCATGTTCTACGAGCTCACTGCCACGGATGACATGCTCATGCTTGCAGGGAGGTCCGGACTGAACCTGTCTAAGGGACAGAAGCGTCTGGATGACTTAGACGAGGAGGAGGTGGACGAATGACCACAGACATCCCACATGGGGGCCTCGCAGTGGACGTCACCAGAGACGGAACCTTCGTGGTCACCCTCATCCTCGAAGATCGGGCCCCCACCTCCGTCAAGATGGAGAGGATGGACGCCATCAAGCTGATGCACCGCATCTCGGAGTGTCTCATGATGACGGAGGCGATGCAATGAGGCAGGAGGAGATCCTGGACATCCTCAGGGGGAGCGTATCCCCCCTCACCAAGTACGACATCATCGAGCGTGCAGGACTCTCGATAACGGAGGCCGACAGCGTCAATTTCGGCAGGCGTCTCCGCTCACTGGAAAGGTGGGGAGACATCAGGAGGGTCGACATCGATCCCGATACGCGCTGCATCAGGTGGGAGGCAGTCAGATGATTATCTCGCCGATGATCGCAGCGGAGATCCTCGGAGAGATACCGCCCGAGAAGATCACCGCAGCAGTGGACCCGGAGCTCGACTTCGAGAATGTGAACGGAGTATTCTGGGTGAGCCTGCACTACGTGGTTCTCGAAAACCTGACGGCCAGGGAATATCTCGACATCATCAACACCGTATCCTCATGGGTCGATCCGGAAGGAATCAACTGGATGGACACACAGCTCGAGGTGACAGAGATCATCCATGCAGACGCGATGACCGCATGGAAGGAAACGGTGGAGCGGTATGGGGAGATCATCGAGCGTGCGGGTGTCGAAGCTTACTGGCAGTCGAACGGGATGACCACGCTAGGTCTGCCTGCCATCAAGCTGGAGGTGGTCAGATGACATGCACCTACGATGGCCATCTAGTCTGTAACAGGCAGACCAAGACGATAGAACCGTGCTGTACGGGAATGCACGAGTACGTCATCGACGGTATCGTGTACCTATCATCCGGAAAGGACACTCTAATCGTCCTCCGCAGGAAGGATGCCAACAAGAGGGGGCGTCCTATAATGTGCTGTCCGTTTTGCGGCGCGAGAGTGGAGGCGAACCCATGAGCTGGGTCGTTCTGGCTCTGGTCAGGGATCCCGAGGGAAGCCTTCAAAAGCTTCCCATCGGGGAGGAGCCCACGAAGGACATGGCACTGGATCGGGCGAAGTTCCTTGCCCACTGCATCCATGAGGATGGCTTCCTGGACCAGGGGGATTGCTGTATGCTGATCATGTCCCATGAGATCCACTCTCTCATTATCGCGGAGCTGGTCGGATGAACTCCCGCAGATACCCCACCGCAGAGGAGGTGGAGAGGATCCTATGGGACCTCGAAAGGCCGATGACGCTGAGGATGGTCTCCCGCCTATCTGGTGTCAGATATGACCGTGCAAGGTATGCGATGGCGATCCTGCGCTACCGCGGCCTCGTCGCATTCAGGCGCAGATCAGATGGGAAGGGGACTCTGTGGTACAGGAGGGGACGCTATGTGTGATGATCAATGGGGAGCATGGGAATGACCTCACAGCTCACGCTCGATGACATGTCTCGCGGACACAACCGCCCTGCATGCAGATGGCTCCACAGGACCCCCTACACCGGGCTGGTCGGTGATGAAGGGATGGTCGTCCTCGGCAACTGCAGTCTCCTCGGAGGTACCGCCTACGACCGCAGGTGCGAAATCTGTGGTCAGTGGGAGGGGAAGAGATGATGCAGACCTCCCTTGACTCATTCGGTCCCAGGCCAACACCCCTGTTCTTCTGGGGCAGGCGTGCCTGGTGCTATCGTTCCAATGCGGAGGCTTATGTCCGTGACCTTCACATGTTACCATCAGGCGATGGCATCTGGCCCAGGCTCCTGGCATGCGACAGCAGATTCCCGAGGTATGACGGGTGGGACCTCTGCTTCTATCAGTGCAGGGGCGACTGCCGGGCCGACAAGCTGATTCGCAGGGATGGCACGGTCGGGGAGTTCCTATATCCCGTGGATCCAGCTGATGACACTCACGATGCCTTCATAAGGGAGGTTCCCAGAGTGGAGTCAGCATGGGTCGATGGCGAACTCCTGCACTATCTGCTGGATAACGGAACCGAATGGACGCAGGACATCGTGGAGGATTCAGAGTGTCCCATTCATGACACCTTCCCTCTGGATCCATCCACCTATCCGGAGCACTTCATGATAGTTGCGTTGCAGAAGGGCATCCGCGATGATGATCTGATGGCCATGAGCGATCTCGCGTATCGCTTCCAAGACGAGGCTCTGACCGTGGAACCCATGCGGGCTGTGTGGAGAACTATCCCTATCGTCGGAATCGCCCCGAATCTGAGAACCTATGGGCCGTATGAGGTGATGTTGTGACGGGCATCCATGCGTTCATGCGCAGGACATGGTTCACATGCAGCACATGCGGGTGCTCCGAACCGGATCATACCTGGTGCGACCGCAACAAGTGCAAGATCCGCTGGGATCCCACCGCATTCGGGTGCGGTGGATACTGCGCAGGCATCCAGCCTGTGGAACCCAGACAGATGAAACTGGAGGCGTTCAGATGAACGGGGAGGTCAACCCATGAAGATTCTCCTGGATTGTTTCTCGATCTTCGAGAATGAGCGGGGCTTCAACGACTTCAAGCCCGAGTACGAGTACGATGCCGAGTACGAATCGATAGAGGATGCGATCCAGTACATGGATGAGATCTGTGCGTTAAGCGGCAGAGGGGAGAGGATCCTGTTCAGCGTGGAGATTCTCGAGGATGGGCCTCGTGTCCATGCAGTCCCTGCATCAGAGGTCGAGTACTTCAAAGAAACTTCTTCCACTTTTTCGAGATGATATGATGAGCAAGTGTAAAGGGAAGGGCGGAAAAGTAGAGGAATCCGAGACCGTGGAGAAATTCCATATCCAGAGGATTCGGAGGTACAGCTGCAGCGCATGCGGCTTAGCCGACTGTGAGTGCTACACCGAGAATGAGATTACTCCGACGCGCTGCTGCATGCAGTTCATCCCGGCATGGAGGGAGGGGCCATGAACGATGACGATGGACGCCTGACCATCCGTGACAGGGCGGACCTGGCTCACATCACAATGCGCCAGCAGTCGCAGGAGTACAGCATCCGTAACCTGAACAGGTGTATGGAGCGCAACAGCCGCGATATTGTGATGATCAACAGAGCCCTCGAGAAGCAGCAGGGGATCATCGATCTGATGGTCCTGGTCTCCGCCATCTCTCTGATGCTCGGAACCGTTTCCCTCACGGTCATGACGCTGGTGATGGCATGACCTATGAGGGTCTTCTCCAGATGGCGGAGCAGGGGGTCTGTTTCGCCCCGAGATGCAGATGCCCATTATGCGGTCTCGAGGTCGATTGGGGGGACTGCGAGATAGACGACGAAGGTGAGGCCCACTGCCCGGAGTGTGGGGACATTATGGAGGATGTCTGAATGGAAACAGCAAAGCAAATCAGGGATAGATTAGGAACAGATGTGGTTGTCATCGTTTCTTCAGCAACCAAACTGCTAAAGAATCTCGATCCTGTCATCGGGGTTGCGGGTAAAGAGGCCCCAGTCAAGTTCAGGTTCGCGGAGAACTCCATCAGCACAGGGGTGCAGGACGAGGCCAGCATAATGCGTTGTATCATGGATGCAAAGATCACATTCCAGGAGGACAGTGCGATCTTCGACTACATCTGCACGAGACCCAGCGAGATACCGGTATCCATCGAACACCTGGTCAGAGCACTCAAGGCGTTCGGTGACGAATGTGTCTGCGTTACGGTCATCGGAGCCAAGGTTTGCATGTGGAACGATTGCAGACGGCGCAGTTTCACACTTGTCGGAGACAATGTAGCGATTTACTCCGACATTGACAGAGATTCGGAAGTGAACATTCCCGTGCCGGTTGAAACCCTCCGTGAGCTCGCGGGTTTGAAGACAATCGGAGAGACTCTCTTCGCCCGTGTCGATAAGGGAAGGCTGACATTCTCCATCTCGTCCGATGTAGAGACTGCAGAGATATTCGTGCCCAGCGTCTACACCGAGAACGTCACGAGCTCCTTCGGTTCAGAGGTCATCGCAGATATTGTCCGGAAGATCCATTCAGAGGATGATGTTCTAGTCGGCCTCTCCACGGACTACCCTATGATCTTCGAGTTCAGATCTGGAGCAGCATCGTACAGGATCCATGTGGCCCCACGCATCCTCGAGGATTCTTGATGTCGTACTATCCGGACGCAGAGCGCATGGAGATGGTTGTGTCATATCTCCGCATGTGCGACGACCAAGGCATATCAGTCTACCAGAGGGAGATCCATTCCGTTCTCGGACTGAATAAGAATGCAGTGTGGAAAATCATCCAGCGTTTGGTCGAGGATGGAAGGATTGAGAGGATCCAGACAGACGACGGACCAGCAGGACACAAACGTCTTATCATCCAGTTGAAGGAGTGGGATTCATTGACCGATGAGCAGAAGGAAAGAGTGATCAGTATTCTAGAGAGAATTGCGGAAAGTCAGGAGGCTCTTCTAAAACAGGGGATGGGCCCAGTATACAATATAAACACGGCAACCATCAACATCAATCCGGTTCCATCGCAAACTCCCATCGTTCTCAGAAACAGGATAGACGTATCTGAGAATAGGATGAGGCCCATGGAGACCAAGGGCAACAGTCTGGAATCAGACAATATCGAGTAAAAACCCCGATTCATATAACAAATATCAAGTGATTATGTCTGATTTGGATACATAATCGAGAATCCGGAGATGACGTGATGGCCCATCCTAAGCTGACGGATGCTCAGAGGCAGCAGATCGAGGAGATGCTAGGCACAGCCTCGTATGCGGACATCGCCAAGGTCGTCGGATGCTCAAAGGGCATGGTCGCCAAGGTCAAGTCCGAAATGGATGCTGGAGGACCGAGCGTTCACGAGAGCGTTCACGTCAGAGCCGATTTACCTGCGCGTGCGCGTGCGCGCGACTATGAACAAACCGTTCACAAGGATGTGAACGTTCACGTGAACGTTCACGAGTCCGACCCCGTTCACGTGGCCGGCAGACGGATCGTTGCTGAGACAATGACCGCCCACCTCCTCGCTGAGATCGACCTCTACAACGAAGCTCGGGCGAGGCTTTCCAATCCAGACGACGCTGCCGCCCGTTACGATGTCATCCAGCACGGAAAGCTGGTGCAGTCCGCTCTGAGGGACCTCGCAAAATGGTGCGGTCTCGACAGGGGCACCATGGAATCAGATGAGGAGGTCAGAATCGTCGACGAGGAGGTCGCCGACCGCCTCGACTACGACGAACTCTGCAAGGTGATAGAGGACCATGCGCTACCGGACAACCGATGCCGGATGGGAGAGGGTCAAGGAACTCTGGCGGACCATAGGTTCTGCCCATGAGCATCTTCTGCCCTATGTGCAACAGACTGTGTTGGCCAACCAGGGCTATGTCGACGGCCACCACATCCACGTGATCTGCGATACCATAGAGCGGTTCCTGCAGAGCGACAAGCGCGGGCTGATGATCTCAATGCCTCCAAGACACATGAAGAGCACCATAGGTTCCGAGTGCCTGCCTGCGTGGTGGCTGTCAAGGAATCCTCAGGGGGAGGTCATCATAGCCTCATACAATCAATCTCAGGCCAGGAAGATGAGCCGCTCCTGCAGAGGGCGTTTCGACACGGAGATGCACCGCAGGATCTTCCCCGGGATCGAGTTCTCCGTCGATGCGGTGGACGAGTTCCAGATCTCCGGCAAGCTCAACGGCAGGCCGTCCCTGATCGCGGCGGGAGTGGGTTCTGGTCTCACCGGGTCGGGTGGAGACCTGATCATCATCGACGACCCGGTCAAGGACATGGAGGAAGCGGACTCGGAGACGATGAGGAACAAGGTCTATGACTGGTTCCTGTCAGTAGCCTCCACACGTCTCTCACCGGGCGGGCACATGATTTTGATCATGACGCGCTGGCATCATGACGATCTCGCGGGGCGCATCCTCAACGACAATCCCGACGGATGGGAGGTCCTGAATCTCCCCGCCATCAGCGATGAAGGCGAGGCGTTGTGGCCTGAGAGGTTCCCTGTGGAGGATCTCGAGACGAAGCGCAGAGAGCTGGGGTCCAGGGTCTTCGAGGCACTCTACCAGGGACGCCCCACACCATTGGAGGGCGGACTGTTCAAGAGGTCATGGATCAGGTACGACCGTCCGCTCCCTGCCAATGCCGTCCGCTGCCGTTATTGGGACAGAGCGGCGACGCATGGGGACGGGGACTGGACCGTCGGGTGCCTGATGAGCGTGCAGGACGGGAGGTACTGCATCGAGGACATCGTCAGGCTCCAGGGGAGCCCCTACGAGGTGCAGAAGGTCATCCGGGCAACGGCGGAGAGGGACGGTATCGAGACCATCATCCGCATGGAGCAGGAGCCGGGTTCCTCAGGCGTGGACGTCATCGACCACTACTCGAGGCAGGTCCTGCAGGGGTATGATTTCCGTCCCGACAAGGTGACGGGGAACAAGGTGTTGAGAGCGGGGCCGATGGCTGCCGCCCTGGAGTGCGGCAACCTCTGGTTCGTCCGTGCGCCCTGGAACCGCGAGCTCGAGTCCGAGATCCTCGAGTTCCCATTGGGGGAGCATGACGACCAGGTGGACGCCTGCAGCGGGGCGTTCAGGACCCTGGCTGACTACGACGCACCCAGCAACGTGTTCTTCCTCTGAGTCGAGTCGTCCTTTATAAGCGTCCTCAGGGTCTTTCCCCACATGGGCCTACTCGACCGTCTCCAGAGGAAAAGTATGACGGAGGAGTTCCGCGCTTCGAGCCTGGAGTCCATCGTCGGCAGGGTCTTCTCAGGCATGTCCCGTCGCGGCATGGGCAGGAGCTACACCTCCCAGGTCAAGGACGGGCTGTCCATGAACCCGTACGTCTACCGCTGCGCGGATCTCCGCTCCACGGCTGTGGCATCGCTCGAGCCCGTCATCTACGATCAGGATGACGAGGCGATTCCGAACCACCCTCTTCTGCAGGTTCTCCGTGCACCGAATCCGCTCATGTCATGGCGCGATCTCGTATATCGCACGCAGATCGACTACGTCATCAACGGCAACACCTTCGTCATCCCGCTCCTCACCATCAACGGCGTGGGGGAGCTGTGGCCGACAGCACCGGGCAATGTCTCGGCGGTGGAGACCGGCAACATATTCGACCCTGTGGCAGAGTGGCAGGTGTCCACGTCGGGAGGTGTGGTCGGTGTGGAGCCCTCGAGGATGATCCACATGCACACGGCCACGGACATCAACGGCGTGTGGGGCATCTCCCCGCTGGAGGCTGCAGGGCTGTCCATCGAGCAGCAGTCCATGGCTCGGCAGTGGAACGTCTCCCTGATGGCCAACGGGGCGAAGCCGTCCATCGTGGTGCAGGACCCGAACCCCATGACCGCCCAGATGTTCGAGGATTTCAGAGCTCGCCTGAACGCGGGACATGCGGGTCCTGAGAAGGCGGGGAGCGTCATGGTCCTGGACAGGGGCAAGACGATCAGCACGGCAGGATTCAACGCCAGGGACATGGACTACTCCCAAGGCGTCACCACTTCCGCCAGGGAGATCGCCATCGCCATGGGCGTCCCTCCGGAGCTCGTGGGCGACAGCGCCAACAAAACCTACTCCAATGCCCAGGAGGCCAACAAGGAGTTCGCAGCTCACACGGTCAAGCCACAGGCGGATCTCTTCTACTCCACACTCACGAGGAAGCTGGCGCACCTCTACCCGGACGTCGCCCGCATCGGGTACGACGAGGCACAGATCGACGGACTAAAGGGTGACGAGTCGACTATCATCACAGCCCTCACCTCATGCGACTTCATGACGATCAACGAGAAGCGCGCACGCCTGTCCTACAGTCCTGTCGCAGGAGGGGACAGGGTCCTGACGGACATGTCCAAGATGGACATCAACGACGGCTATGACCCTCAGAACTACACCTGATCTATGGCAGCCTCCTGTGCAGGGCGTCAAGGCCCTGACGGACAGGAAGCCCTCTCAGCGCGCCCTCATGGCGCAGACGCAGTCCGCTGTGTCCCTCCAGCTCCGCTACGAGCGCTGGATCACATGGCATTACTCGAGGATCCTCAACGACATGCGGAGGGCGTTCGCCGCTCTCGACCATATCCCCGACGACCTCGAGGCGATGACCATCATCGCAGGGTTCCAGCAGAGGCAGGAGGAGGTTCTGCAGAAGCTATTCCTCCAGATCTACCCTCAGGCCGCATCCATGGTCATGCCGGAGGACACTATCAAGTCATACCGTCGTGCCCTCGAGGTCAAGGCTCTCAGCCCTGAACAGCAGAGGATCCTCGAACAGATCCAGCAGAACCTCCAGTCGTCGGTGTCCAGCATGTCAGCGGTCACTCTGCAGATGCTCCTGGAGCTCAGGGACATCATCATCGACGAGGCACCCATGAGGGTCTCGGTCAGCTTCTTCCCGGAGACCGAGACGAGCATGTCGCAGGGCACTGTCTGGGAGGGGCTGACGGGTCCGTCGAGGACGACGATCCACGACGACGAGCTCGACAGGTTCATAGAGGCGCTGGAATCCTCTGGCGCGTTCTCACCCGCACGTGCGCGCAGGATCGCCGTGACGGAGACCAACGAGGCTGTCAACCGCGCTCTGGCGCAGGCCGCGCAGGAGGCCACCGACGGGGAGCCCATGATCAAGGAGTGGAGCACGTGGCAGGACTCCCTCGTCAGGAGGACGCACAGGGTCATGCATGGCAAGGTCATCGATGATGATGAGATGTTCGAGGTCCCCAATCGTCACGGTGGAACCGACCTCATGCTGTGGCCCGGTGACCGCGCACACGGAGCTGGACCAGAGAACTGGATTAACTGCAGGTGCAAGTGCTTCCACTATCTCAGGGACCTCTGACGAATTGTCCTTTATAAAACACCTCGAACGGTAAGGAATCCATGGCTGGATTCTACGGACGGATGATCCCGGAGATCAAGTCGTTCTCCCAGGAGGGGAACGACGGCGTCTTCCAGGGCATCCTGTCCACATACGGCAACGTGGACCTCGTCGGGGACATCTGCGAGCGCGGATGCTTCGACTCGACCATCGCGGCCAAGGGTCTCAGGAACTACCCCCTCCGCAGGGAGCACGATCCGACCAGAGGTATCGGCACGTTCGACATCATTGACTCGATTGACGCCCTCCGCATCGAGGGGCATATCTGCCTCTCGACACAGGACGGACACGACACCTTCGAGCTGATGAGGTTCAGGGGCGGGGCGGCACTAAACGGCCTCTCCATCGGGTATTACGCCAAGAGCTACCACTACGACGAGAACGGCGTCCGCCATCTCGACGATGTGGAGCTCCTGGAGGGTTCCATTGTTGGAGAGCCGGCGAACCCTGAGGCGAGGATCCAGGCTAAGTCCCGGAGGCTGGCTAGGATGAGCCGCTATGCCAAATGCGAGTTTTTGAAGAGCCTGACAGACGAGCAGCGCAACCAGGCGCTGTCCGAGCTGGACAAGCTGGACGAGGAGGACGGGAAGGAAGCTCCCGCCGAGGAAGAGAAGCCCGAGGAAGGGGAGCCTGTCGACTCGAAGCCCGACAAGGGCGATGACCAGAAGGCGTGCGACCCTAAGACGAAGGCCGACGAAACAACAGAAGAGAAGCCCGAGAACGGGGCGGAGGATGACGACGAGCTCATGAAGGAGATCAGAGCCCTGAACGAGCGTGCCTCGGCCATCCTCGAGAAGATGGAGGCATAAGATGTCAGATACGATGATGGCCGAGATTAAATCCCTCGGCACGAACCTCTCCAAGATTGGAGAGGCGATGACACAGAAGCTCGACCCCCTCCCGGGCGAGCTCAAGAGCATGAAGGATGCCATCGCGGAGATGCAGCTCAGGACCCAGAAGTTCGAGTATCTCCACGGTGCGAAATCCAAGACCGTGTCCCCCGAGATGAAGTCCTTTATCGACTACGTCTCAGGCAGGACTCAGGAATACGAGTCCAAGGCCGCCACCGCGACCGTGGCCAACCAGAACAACGCCGGATACCTGGCGATTCCGGAGTTCATCGACCAGGTCATCCCTCAGCTGTATGAGAGGAGTCCCCTCCTGTCCGAGATCACCGTGTTCAGGATCTCCGGAAACGTGGGAAGCGTTCCCGTGGCCAACTCCAGGCCCGAGGTCCACTGGGTCGGGGAAATCGAGGAGAGGCCCGTGTCCAAGGTGGATGTCGGAGTGGCCAACATTCCCATGAACGAGATGGTGTGTAGCACCGAGCTCTCCAACGTCCTGATCAGGGATAGCAACCTGGTCAACGCCGAGCAGTACATCCAGAGCGAGTCAGCCAGCGCCATGAGGGACGGCATCGGAACCGCCATCCTTCTGGGTAACGGGGACAACAAGCCCGTCGGACTGCTAGACAAGACCTCCAAAGTCAACAAGAAGATCAAGACCCTCAAGTCCGGAGCGTCCAAGGGCATTACCACCGACGTCCTCTTCGATGCCATGGGAGCCATGAAGAGTGGCGCGATGGACAACGCCAAGTGGGTCATGTCCAATGAGACGTTCTGGGCCATTGTCAAGCAGTTCGGGAAGGACAGCGCCTATGTGACCACGCCTCTCGCAGAGGGGATCAGGCCCGCCATCCTCGGAAAGCCGGTCATCATCGCCGAGGCACCCGGTCTCGACACCGACGGCAACAGGGCGATCATGCTCGGGGACCTCAGGAAGGCGTACATCGGCGTCCAGTCCGAGCAGATGACCTTCATACGTGACCCTTACACCCAGCACAAGAATGGAATCACCAGCCTGACCTACAACTCCGCATTCGGAGGACAGGTCGTAAGGCCGGAGGCGCTCGTCGCCATCGACGTGGGGGCCTGAGCATGGCACGCAGAGCAGCACCGGGGGGTGCGAGGCTTTTCGAGTCCAATGAGGTCGCGGACACCATCGACCACGGAATCGTCAAGATCCTCATGATAGGGACCGCAGCATCCGCCACGGGAACCGTGACTGTAGGGGATTCGTCCACAGGGTTGTCCTCCTGCCCTGCCGACGACATCGTCGACATCGACACCGGGGAGCCCGTGACCCTCAGCGGAGGGGACGGCACCAAGATTGTTGCCTGCTACATCGGGTCGTGCAGGTACGTCAAGGTGGTCTTCGCCAACGCCACGGGAATCGTGGAGCTGGATGAGGCCAGGGACTCGGGACCCGATCCTGAGTAAAACTCACAGAACATCGCTCCAAACACCTTACCGATCGTCACTGATGGGGCGGTCGGAACCTTTTTCATGCATTCAGGAGAAACATGACAGCCAGCATCGCGGAACCCATCGACCTGCCCGACGTTAGATCCTATCTCTCCATGGTCCCGGACGACACGTCCGAGGATCCCCTTCTCACCGATTCGATAAGCTTCTGCAGAGATCGTCTCGAATCGGTCCTGCCGTATTATCTCGCCGAGCGCGAGGTGTCCGTGTCCAAGAGCCTCTGCACATGGGGACTTCTGCCTGAGGTTGACATCCCACTCAAGGGCCCCGTCCTCGAGGTGGAGCGCGTCAGGATCACATTCAGGGACGGCAGCGATGCGACCGCTCCCGCCGAATCGTGGTACGTCTTCGGCGGGAAGCTGCACCTGGCGCTCAGGGAGGCCCTCGACCTGATGGAGGCGGAGGTCGCACCCATCGGCGTCACGGTGGAGTACCGCGCGGGATCCCACTGTCCCCCGGTCGTCAAGAACGCCCTGCTCATGATGGTCAGGAACAGGTACGAGAGGCGCGACGACGACCCCCTCACGGAGGCGGTCATGTCCTCGGTCTACTCCGAGACGAGGCCGAACATATGACCACCTACCACGTGGAGATCGAGGACCTGAACGAGCTCGTCAAGGGCCTCGAGCAGCTGCAGACCGACTGGCCGGACATCGCGGAGAAGGCCATGAAGGACGCGATGGTGAGTACCAAGTACCTGCAGGAGGCATGGAGACGCATCCCGAAGTCGAACATGGCGAGGTACGCCTCGATGGCAGGGGCGACCCTGGCCATCAAGAGTAGGGGCGACCCCAACGACCCGTCCCAATGGGAGGCCTCGCTCCGCGGGTGGGAGAAGCAGCGCGAGAAACTTCTCACGGATGCCGCCAAGGGAGGCACCGTGGCGAGGGACAGGCGCGAGAGATCGCTGGACCGCATCGAGCGCTACGGCAGAGGCAGACTGTCCAACAGCATCCTCCCGAGGCAGGACGCAACGGCGTTCCATGTCTCGAAGACCGCGAACTCGGTCACCCTCTCGCTGTCTTCGTCCGTAGAGTACGCCGCCAGGATCCACGAGGCGGAGAAGCCTGTGGAGGGAGACTACTGGACGCCCGGCAAGACGCACGGATGGACGGCCTACGGTACCGGAAACAAGTTCCTGGAGCGCCCGTTCGTCGAGCTCCAGGACAAGATCGCCAAGCAGTTCTCGGCGAACATCGACAGGGAGCTCCAGAGGAGGGGTCTGCTGTGAGCGACAGCGTCACCAGGGACCTGATGGACCTGATCGCCTCCTGGGGGTTCGGAGAGGTCGGAAGGAACATCGTCGACCCGCAGATCCTCGAGATCAGAAAGAACGTCGCGGGCGACAGAATCCTAGTCGAGCAGCGCAACACCGCGCCGATGCCGGACGTCCTCAACCACACGGACACCCTTTACGCCAATGTCCAGGTCAGAGGCGCCGCCAACGGTGAACTGGGCAAGCAGAGGGCGCAGGAGCTCTCGATGCAGCTCTACCGCCGCTTCAATCTGATTCTGGATCAGAGCGTCAACGGAACGCTCTACCTTTGCATCACACCCGACAGCGCCCCCTACGAGGTCGAGGGGTCGTCGGAGTCATCGAGGGAATACCTCTTCGGCCTCGAGATAACGAGATACTACGGTGAGTGAGATGACGGTCAGAACAAAGGGCGATCTGTGCGGACTGACCATCCGCACCGAGCAGACTTATGGCAAAGTGGACACGGCAGGTACATCCGTGTACGGTGGGACGCTGAGGACGTTCAACACCTCCGGCAACACCGCCGATGTGGAGGAGATCCATGGATGCACCAGGCTCAAGCGCGGGGACTTCGTGACATCCAGGGCGTTCGGGTACACGGCGACGTTCAACTTCATCAGATCCCAGGGGTGGACGAGGTGGATGGAGCTCGCCATAGGGGCCCTGACGGGCATCCAGAGGCAGTCCGACAGCTACGATACGGTTTTCAGGGTCGCGGACGGGGACAACCGCATCATGACCGGATGCAGGGTCAACTCCCTGACCATCTCCGCATCGGACATCGGACAGGCCCTCGAGTTCTCCGTCAATGCCGTGTGCAGGTGGTACTCCCTGAGTCCATTCAAAGATTCTGACGGAACCGACCTGTCCATGGATGTCGCTCCGCTCCCGTCTGGGGCACCCATCACATATCTCAAGAAGTGGGAGTGGAGCGACGACGGCACAGACTTCGCATCGATCCCGGGGAAATCGTGGACGATGACCATCAACCAGAACCTGACGTCGGAGCCGGATGTTAACGATCCCAATGACGCCAACGGATTCAAGCTCGAAGCCGGAGGCGACAGCGTGCCTGGGGCGTCGGAGGTCACGCTGGAGATCACTGTCACCTCCGCAGGTCAGGAGTGGGACAGACTCAGGCACGAGCTCGCCTCAGGTCTGACATTCAGGATCGAAATCGACGGATACCTCGTGACCCTCTCCGGATGCCGCATCAACCAGGGTGACCCGGACAGGACGGCCGACAGCGGCTACGATGAAACGATCAGCGTCACGGCCACGGACATCACCGTCACGGAGGTCGCATGACCCTGTATGTCTATCAAACCCCTGAGGGGAAGCCGGAGAAATCGCCGAACGAGGGGACGTACTCCATCATGGAACTCCGCAGGGAGCATCTGCAGAGGTACGTCTTCCAGACCTCCCAGGGAGCAATCATCCTCCGCAGGATGCCCTACCGTCTCCAGAAGCGCATCGACGCCACACGCTACATCATCTGGCCCGAGCTCAGGGACATGGAGTCAGAGATCACCGACCTCGCGGCAGGCCTCAAGGACCTTCCGCAGGAGCAGTGGGACCAGGATGCCGTCCGCAGGATCAATGAGCTCAGGATGCAGGTCTCCATGCACGATCTGACAGCTCTGGGCGTCATCGTTGCCCCGTGTCTGGAGAACATGGACAGGTTCGAGGACCTCTACGAGTCGTTGTCCGAAGACGAGCAGCTCACGCTGGACATCCTCGTGCAGGAGCTCGGGCGCGTGCGCGACCCTGATGAGGTGGACGGCATGATGGAGATCATCGCCCAGCAGTACGGCGTGCGCCTGATGACCGAAGCGGAGCTCGAGATGATGACCGTCTCGCAGTTCGCCTACCACATCTCAAGGATCGTGGCCGAGCGCGACGCCATCGCCCGCAGGGAGAGGGAGATCGAGGCGGCCATGGGCATCCAGAGGGTGGGATGATGGGCCTCGAGGTCGCTGCGGACATCGGGGGCATGTGGCAGGAGTCCATCCAGAGCGTGTCCACCGGGCTGGCAGGTATCGGGGCTGATGAGCTCGCCGACACCACTCAGACGGCGGCGGACGCCATGGACGCCATGGTAGGTTCCATGCAGATCATAGGGGGCATCGTCACGATCATCCAATCCCTGAACTCGATGGCGGCCATAAAGGCGGTCACCGGGACGGTGGCCAACGCCAGCAATCCCATCGGATGGGGGAAGATTGCGCTGGCCACAGGGGCCGCAGCGCTCGCGGCAGGCGTGACCTTCCCGCTTGTCAGGAACTACAGGCTCAAGGCGAACCTCGAGAACCCCTCGGAGGTGCAGGGGCTGGTCCAGACACTGGGTGTGATTACATGACCGACCTGAACAAGACAATTGTTTACGCATTCAGGCTCGAGGATAACGTCAGCGCAGCGGCCAAGAGCATGTCGCAGGCGACCGAGGAAGCGGGGCAGAAGCTGGATGACCTCGGTAACAAACAGGTCGAGGCGCAGGCCGAGATCAAGCAGACCACCAGGACCCTGGAATCCCAGCAGGTCTCTGTCCTCACACAGCTCACGGCGGTCATGGGCCTCAGGGAGGCGACCTCTGCGGCAATCGGCGGAGTCATCGGCCTGGGAGTGGTCTCGGATGAAACTGCGCAGAAACTCAACATGATCAACGCCGGGTTCTCGCTCTTCGCAGGGGCCGTCACGGCTATCAAATCGGTGCAGGCGGTCATGACTACTCTGAACGGCGCAACCGCCGTCAACGCTGCTCTGAACGCCTTCAACGCGGTCCTGCAGTCCCCGGGCAAGATGGCTCTGGTAGGATTGGCGGCAGGTGCCACCCTGGGAGCTGCGGGAGCGTTCCTCATAACGAACAACAACTCGAGTTCGACGACCACAAACATCTCGGTTGAGAGCACGACGCCGAGACAGGCGCAGACTGAGATCTTCCAGGTCGTGGGAGGAGGAGCACTATGACGATCAGCGTTTCAAAGAACGGCTTGAGCACGAGCCCGATCATCTGGACGGACAAGACCGCATGGGTTGGCGAGGCCATCACCACCCATGTGACGATCCCGGGAGGACGTGGACTGGGTGTCACGTTTCCGCAGGGGACGGACAACGCGGTGTGCACCCTGCAGGGACGTGTCCTCGATACTGCAGCGGGCAGAGATGCCCTGGAATCCCTGGCATCCTCCAGGTTGACGGTCAATGACGGAGTCCAGACGAGAAGTGGCGTCGCTGGAACCCCGACGGTGCAGGAGAGCAGCAACCGCAGCTGGATCTTCTTCTCCATCACTGTGACGGAGGACTGAGATGACCGACATAGCATTCGTCGACTACTATCTGAGTCCAGGGACCACGATAGACTACATCGCGGTGATCTCCAACACCCAGATTTCATCCTATGATATGTCAGGGCTCATCGCAGATACGCTCAGCGCCACGATAGTCAGCACGAACGGCGGGACGCGCAACGCCATCAGAGTGTCGGGGACAATCCCGTCATCCACCTCCAACGGCAGCTACCCCATCCAGTTCTCGGTCACCGGTACGGACGGTGAGAGCGACCAGGGTGCAGCATACATACGCATAGGGACGAGCAACAAGACTGTGAGGTGCGACTATCAGCCACGCGAAAACCCCAACGTCTACGTCGGCCAGACCTACGATGTCCATTTCTGGGCCACGAAGGGATTCGGTTCGTACGACTGGAGCATCCTGAACTACACCTCGGATGATCAGGCCATAGCCAACGTGTCAATGGTGGAGAACGGGGACGAGATGGACCTCACCATCGAGGGGGTCTCGGCAGGGAGCATGAGCATCGCCATAAGATGCACGGCGGACGGTGTCCAATCCAACCTGTACTTCTCACAGATCATCTACGTCAGCGAATCCGGCGATGTTTCGTCGATATCCATCACAGGTCCGTCGGAGGTCGACTCTGGGGAGGAGATCACGTTCACGGCCGTCTCATCCCCTTCATCGGCAGCCAACAGGCATGTGGCATGGACAAAGGAGAGCGGGGCCTCTTACTTCGAGATCGAAACAGCGAACACGTCAACCGGCGGAACCTGCACGATCATCGCGGATCCGGACCAGACGATATCACGTTCCTGTTCCGTCAGGGCCACGGCGGCCGACGGGGGCGGGGCCACCGCCGTGAAGCAGTTCACCATCAACCCTGTGCCGACCATCGTCATGCCATCATCGCTGGTGGTCGGTGTCGGTGAGACGGTCAACGTGACAGCAACGTTCTCCACGACCCTGACCTGGGACTACGCCATATCTCCGACGAGCGTGGCCACCGTCAGGGTTCTGTCCTCATTCAACGGAGGAGCCACATTCGCCATCACTGGAGTCTCCGATGGAACAGCCACCTTCGAGATCCAATACCAGTACAACGGAACCAAGAAGCAGACGTGTACCGTCAATGTCAGAGGGAGCACGCCTGTGGATCCGGACGATCCGGAGCACGTGTCGTCCATCGATTTCCAGACTCCGAACGGAACGGAAGTGCAGGTCGGAATGAATCTCGCCATCTCGGCCTTCGCCTACCCCACGACAGCTAGCGACCGCAGTTTGGACTTCACCATAAGGTCCGGTTCTCAGTATGCCACGATCAGCAGTTCATCGTCGAGCGCAGGAGGGTCCTGTCTGATCACAGGAGTGTCTCCCGGGACAGTCATAATCAGAGCTACGGCTAGGGATGACGACGGATACTACGACGAAATCACGATTACGGTCATCGAAGCCACCACTCTTTGCACAGCAGTCTATATCCATAGCACCGGCGTGGAATCCAGCGCCAACAGGATCTCCGAGCTCTCCACCAACGTGGACAAGACCGTTGACGTCTACCCCGGAGGGTATCCCAGCTATGCTACGGACACCACGGTCACGCCCACGTTCAGATCCGGCTCAAACATCGTCTCGATCCAGCTCATAACGGACAGTGTCCACGGCGCGGCCAATCTCTCCCAGTACCGTATCACGGCTCTGACCGAAGGAACTGCGGTCATCAGGTTCACCGCCAACGACGGCTCGGGGGAATATGCCGATCTGACGGTCACTGTAGGCGAGAAGCTCAACGACGACTATCCTTCTGACTACTCCAAAACCATCTTCCTAGATATGTTCGAGAACCCTGCTCAGCAGGGTGGGAACAGCCTAGGAAACCTCCTCCCATCCAGCCCGCCCTACAGATTGCATGGCGGATACCTCGGAGTGCAGCTTCCGGCCGGACTCTATGTTTTGAACGGGTCGACAGGGGATGAGATCACCACCGTCCCTGCGGAGTCATCGTCAAGCATCGTCAGCACATCGTCTCCATTCTCCCTCCAGGGAGCGGCAACTGAGCCGGGAGAGATCTGGCTTTACGTGGAGAGTTCGAGCGGACTGGTCCAGCAGACGAGAGTGGTCGTGGAGGCTGCAGGGTCATTCACAAAGACTCTGACGTTCAATCCAAACGTTCCATCGGGGTTCTCGTCCACGGGTTCGGCGCCATCCACGCAGATCCTGGAGAACACAGGTGGCATCGCCAACTTCACAATCCCACAGTGTGACCTCGCGGTATCCGGACACATCCACATCGGGTGGAGGACATCCACGGGTAACAGCGGTGACGGCAGGATCTACCAAGCGGGGGACAGATTCACGGTCACTGGAGACGATGTCGATGCGGTCCTCTACGCCGAGTGGTTCCAGATTCCCGAGGGGACCACTGGTCAGGGGACGCCCTCCGATCCGTTCACATGGTCGTTCCAGACATACGACCCCGTATCAATCACCGTCCCTAACAAGGGCGACTACCCGATCAACACCTACAAATACGGAATCGGGGAGCTTCCGAACGGTGTGACCGCGCAGATAGGGTCGACCGTATTCTCCAACTATCCAGAGTATTCGACGTCGTTCTCCTCGGGTGCCATCGTTCTGTCGGGGACCCCCACCACTGTGTCCGAACTCGTGTTCGTCGAATTGGGAACAAGGGGATACAGCGTGTACTTCCGTCTGATAGTGGCTGAGGGGGATGTGCCCGAGCCCGGTGAGGATCTGGTGGTGACCTTCGATGCCAATGGAGGGACGTTCCCGAACGGGCAGGAGGTCGTCACCATCACTGCACCCGACAGGGCCTACGTCCTGCCAGACTGGTCGGTCGTGGATCGTCCTGGACACCGTCTGAGTCACTGGACCGATGCCGGTGGAAACAGGTCGGAAATGGGACAGACGAAGAACACCATCGAAACCTGGACTGCCCAATGGATCGAAGATGTGCGCGGATACTCTGCGGAGCTCCTGCCGCACGCATCCGTCAGGATATATCGCGCGATGAATGAGTACATCGACGCGACGTACCTGCAGGTCCGGGGAGGGGAGGTCTCCGCCATCATCGCAGAGAACCAGGCGGGTTCGGCGTCTTTCACACTGCTCAATGACTACCTCACCGATGGTCATGGGCTCCTGTCGGATGACTGCGACCTGTGGAACTTGGGGCCCACGGGTCCCATCTCCACGGGGATGTACGTCAGGATAGACGACATCAACGAGGATGGAACGTTGTCGTATCTACTGGACGGATTCATCACCACAATCTCGCCAAGTGCCGAGACGGTGGACATACAGATTGGCGACAGGACCACGTTCCTTTCCAAGTCCGGCACCACCTACCGCAGGAACTTCTACGGGGAGAGCAGGACATCGGCCGTCTTCGATGCCGGACATGACGGCAACGGCCTGTACGGCAATCTATCGACGATGCCTCCGGAGGCCATCATGGACGGGGACCCGTTCTGGAAGGTCCTCACCACATCCCAGAACAGCGGAAGCATCGAGAGGTCCGTCTTGGGATTCGGGAACTCATACGGGACGAAATGCAGCGTCAGGATCCCGCTGGTGAACGTCGACCGCCTGGAGTCCATCAGGCTCAGGCTCGGGTTCAGGGGAAGGAATATGCCGGAGACCTACTCGTTCTCGGGTGTGGCGCGGATCAGATCGGGAGACCAGACATGGTTCGAGTTGTGGTCCACATCGTTCACCAATCTCGGGACACTGCATACCATGGATCTCAACATGGATTTCTGGAACGGCTCCACGTCGGGAGTGGACATCGTCGGAGGGGAGGCCATACTGGAGCTGGAGCTCACGGGGTACTCGGGAAGCAGGGACGGCAGCGTAAGCCTGCTGATTGGAGGCACAGGGCCATTCGACATCGAGAGCGAGGTCTACGACATCACCGGCGTTTCGATCAACATGGATGTCACCACAGGGAACTGGATGAGGGTCTCGGAGTGCGAGCTGTCCTCTGACAGGCTGACGGTAACCGCCATAGATGGTGTGAACGATCTGGACGATTCCTCTCTCTACATCCCGTCGGAGGACAGGGTGAGGGTGGCGTTCATAACTGGATCCCAGAGCACCATCTCGATGATGGAGTCCATGGCATGGGCCTTCGGGATGACGCCTCTGGTCGCGGGAACCCCGGATGATGCGGAGCTGAGGATGTTCAGGACGGGCGGAGGGTATGCACTCGACTACTATCAGAAGCTGGCCGATGTGCCCGCTCAGAGCGGCCGCAGAAGGGCGTTCTCCGCCAGGGGATACACCACGCCGATCATTGTCCTATCGTCCCGTCACAGGCTCACAGACAGCGCGTTCGCGCACATCCACTATGGAGGGGATGCCGTCACGGGGTCGGAGGAGAGGATCGCCCTCGCATCGTTCTCCCCGAGCATGACGTTCAAGAGCCGTCCCAACCTGGTACTGGTCCGTGGGACCATGTCCTCCAAGGGACGGGCCGACAGCACGCCGATCATGGTGGCCGTCGAGGATACCGCATCCACATCGAGGAGGTTCGGCCTGGTAGTCGAGAATGTCATCGCGGACGGCAGCGTAAACATGGCCGTGGATGCGGCGAACAGCGCATGGGCAGAGATCACCGAGAACGACCTGGACGAGTGGGAGGGCACCATCACCATCCCAGGCATCAGGAGGGACCTCCTGCCGGCAACTGGCGCGTATGCGGGCTCGGGTGTGGCGCTGAAGGTCACTGACTCCAGGAACGGTCTTTTTGGGTATCAGGTGAGGGCGAGGGAGCTCAGGATAGACTACTCCGCATGCACAACCACGGTGGTCCTCACGAACCACTCGATGATCTACTCGTCCGGGATCTCTGACACGGCGGCGATGGCGGTGACATCGGCTGATGTGGCTACCGGAGCGAACGACACGACGCTTTTCAACACGCAGTACGTGAGAGTTCGCACGGATCAGGCGCAGACGATAAAGGATAGCGGGAATGATGTTCAAGGCAAGCTTTACAGCATTCAATCCTGGTTTGATTTCAACGATGTGTCTATCCTACAGCTACCATCTGGGAGGAATGTCATCGTTGCCTCAGCTCCAGCAAATGGAGGACTGCATGCAAGGGACGATGCATCGTATGATGTCTGCGATATCCGGATCAATGGAGGGCCGTCCATCGCCATCAGGCCAACCTTGAGGCCCGATTATTACGAGGGCCAGCTCCTGATCCTCAATCTGGATTGTCCCATGTTATGATTAGACACGGATGGCATCGATGTTGCTGGAAAACACCAGATGGAGGTTGGCTTGGACGTATTCAATGTCCTGGCCGGCCTCATAAAATCCGCTGTAATCCCTGTCGAAGTTCACGCTGGAGTGCCATCTCTCAGTCATCGTGTTTCCATACGGGAGGATGATGGGCGAGTTCCCCAGATACACGGTAAAGCTTCCAGGCACGTCTGCTTTGAAATGGACGTCGAAATAGTATTCTCCGCCACCTCCGGCATCACGGACGTTCAAGGTGTACTCCAGCACCGTCCTTCCATCATCAGACGAGTCCCCGCCGTCATCCTGCCCTCCGTCCTGCGTCAGCATGTACCCGGCGGCCGCGGCGATGACGACGACGATCCCGGCGATGCCGATGATTCCCAGAACGTGCTTGGTGTCCATTGCAAATCCCATCTCTTATTGCAACATCAGCTTAAAGGGCTATCGAGATTCGAACACATGGGAAACAACGACCGGGTCCCCATCCTGGAGGCGGATGCATACCATATCGGGATGGAACTCTACGACATGACGTTCTACCGGGATTCGATGCCGGACGGCTTCGACTTAGAGGATGCGAAGTTCAGGATAGAGGCTCAGGAGGTCGCCCCTCCACTGTTCCGGATGAACCTCCATAGGATCTCAGACGCCATCGCCATCCGCTACCATGATCTGCCGTCGTTCGAGGCTGTTACAAGGTTCCTCGAGGAGTTCTATGACCAGGCGATGGTCAGAGGCCCCCTGCACATGGTGGCGATGGCCGCCGAGACCCTGTGCGGCATGTATCTGGACGATTGCTATTGGGGACACTCGCTAGACGATCTGGATGAGGAGGGCTATCTGAGACATTCGGAGCCGACGATGTCCGAGGAGACGTTGAGACTCGCCGCCGAATGGCACATCTGGACAATTCTCGCGGAATGCGAGTACATGGGGGAGGATGCGGGGGAATCGGTCGGAACGGTGGCGGAGCGGTTCTCGCAGAGATCCGGGCGCAGTGCGGCAGAGTGGTACGACCTCCTGGTCGAAGTCGCTCACGAGGTCGGACCGGACACCGAGAGCAAAGTCAGGACGGCCATCGAGATGCACAGTTGATACGAAAAGACGGACAGGGCCTAGCAGGTGAAACCCGCACTCCCTGTCCGGACGGAGGAGGGCTGACAGACGAAGGCCCGTCTTCCTCTCTCCGATAGTTATATAAACATTCTGATTAAAAACGGTTTTCGTTGCAAACCAGTTAAGAATGGGAGTTGGATACACTCTTTTTATAATGAACTATTGGACACTCTACATGGACGAGTCTGGGTCCGGTTCCCAGAAGGCTGACACGAAGAAGAATCTGTGGGTGTCCGTAGGAATCACCGCGAAGCTGGACGATCACGACTTGATTACAGAGGACGTCACCAAGTTACGCAGGAAGGTTCTCCGTCGTTCCAACATCGAGTTCAAGGCCAACGATCTGACGCCCAAACGTATGAACGACGGGATCACCGTCGACGATGTCGCATCGGGAGTAGCCGAGATCCTTAAGAAATACAACATGAAGACATGGGTTACGGCTGTTCCGTTCAACCTCCACATCATCAACATGTCCATGTTCACCCCCTCTAATGCCAAGAGCGGCCTGCAGGCAAAGGACGTGGCCAGAGAGATGTTGCTGGAGCGTGTGTCCATGGATGTGGACCGTGTTCATACCGTTGAGGACCGGTTCATGATCATCTGGGATCTGTCCAACACCAACGAGCTGATGGATTTCAGTGCCAGTGTGCTGGCCCATACCAACCCTCACTCTGGCAAGAAGGTCAGCCCCATCATCACGCCCCACATCCTCGGAGGACTGTCGCATGAATGGGCCGAACTGCAACTCGCGGATCTGATCTCCAACTTCGGATTGAACTACGCCGCTCGTGGCAAATATCCGGATTGTGACGAATCCAAGGCCATGGCTTTCGAGACCCATCTGTACCCTCATCTGCAGAAAAGCTGGTGGGGTTGCGTGAAGGGTTATGGGTGGAAGTACATGGAGTGAGTCGTCCTTTATAACCAACCCACCCACATCCAGTATCCGCGCTGTGCAGCAGTGCGAACAATCCCATCATCCCGCCGGGTAGTGTCATAAGCATGTCCCCGAGGTCCCCGGCGGTCCGGTACCTTGGCCTCGGGGGCGAACCTCGAATCGTCCTTTATAAGCGTCCGCAAAGCATTCGTCCGTATGCAAACCATCGGGCTCACCTATGACCCGAAGAGCCGCCTTCTAACGGCGGACTCCGAGGGAGCCGGGACCACGATCGACGACTGCGCCGTGACATTCTCAATCGCACCCATCACGGGCGCGACCCTGTACCTCGTCTGCGGTGTCACAATCTGCGACGGCGCGAGACGCTACCGCCCGCCTCTGAAAGTCTCCGAAGAGGGCACCGTGAAGCTGCCCCTGCAGGTGCTCAGCGCATGCAGGGGTGGAACCCTTCCCGTGAACCTCCTAGTCCAGTACGACACCGGGCAGAGGGAGGGATCCAGGAACCAGATCGTGTTCGACGTCACCGTTCTACCGGACGCCTTCGATGAGCTGGGCGCTGCCTACGGCTCGGACCTGATGCTCAGGTCGGACTCATGGACCTGGCTGGCCGACATGAGGTATCACAAGGATTCCTTTGTGGTTCACGACGGGAGGCTGTGGCAGTCTCTGGTTGATGATAACATCGGAAGCGAACCGTCCGACGACTCTGACGACTGGATCGTCGTAGGAGTAGACGGTCTCTCTCCATCGGTGGCTTGGGAGGACGACGTTCTCATAGTAACCGATGCGGATGGCCCCCATGAGTCGCCTCCGCTCACAGGCCCACAGGGGGAGAAGGGCGACAAAGGGGACAAAGGGGACAAAGGGGACAAAGGGGACCAGGGATTCTCGGTCACTGCCGAGTGGCAAGGAGACCAGCTAGCTGTTACCGACAAGGACGGCACGGAGATCTCCCAGCATCTGACTGGACCGCAGGGTCTTCAGGGTGAGAAGGGGGACCAGGGAATCCAGGGGATACCTGGAGTGTCCCCGACGTTCGAGTGGCAGGGGACCACGTTGGTGGTCACTGACGTCAACGGACAGTACAGCCAGGACCTTCAGGGCCCCCAGGGGATCCAGGGGATCCAAGGCATCCAGGGGGAGAAAGGTGACAAGGGTGACAAAGGGGACAAGGGAGACCAAGGGGAACAGGGCATACAGGGCCCCCAGGGGCCTCCGATCAGCTTCACCAAGACCTACAGCTCAATAGAGGCCATGAACGCCGGATACGCCACCGACGGAGTGGCCATCGGGGCCATGGTCATCATAGACGCGGGAAATGTGGAGGACGAGGACCAGGGCAAGGTCTACGTCAAGGGTGACACGCAGTACGACTACATCACCGATTTGTCCGGAATGCAGGGCATACAGGGCCCCCAGGGGATCCAGGGGATCCAAGGCATCCAGGGGGAGAAAGGTGACAAGGGCGATCCAGGGGATGCGGGAGTCATGGATGCAGCCATGGACCTGGAATCCACCAATGGTCTGCAGAACAAGGTGATCACCGAGAACATCACCAGAATCGATGGGGAGCTTGCCGACAAGGCGGAGACCACTGCTCTGAGCTCCCATGTCGGAAACACCTCCAACCCTCATGCTGTGACAAAGGAGCAGGTGGGGCTCGGCAATGTGGACAACACCGCCGATATGGACAAGCCCGTTAGCACTGCCGTGCAGAACGCACTGGATGGTAAGCAGCCAGTTGGCAACTACGAGACTGTCGGTGGTGCCGCATCCAAATACCAGCCCGTCGGGGACTACGCCACATCGGATGAACTGGAGTCGGGTCTCGCGCTCAAGGCCGACGACGCCGACCTCGCCAGCGTCGCCAAGTCCGGATCGTACAATGACTTGACCAACAGGCCGGGGACCGCGACGCAGTCATCTACCGGTCTGATGTCCAACCTCGACAAGGTCAAGCTTGACGGCATCGAGTCGGGGGCGCAGGTCAACGTCCTGGAGGGCGTGAAGGTTGACGGTACTCCGCTCCAGATCGGAGCGGACAGGACCGTCGACATCACCATGCCCGACGCGGAGGTCACGCAGAATGCCGACGGCATCACCGTGGGTACCACCGCCCTCCAGGATGCCTCCGCATCACAGGACGGCCTCATGACCAGGGCGCAGGTCGTTGCCCTCGGTCAGAAAGCCCGGGTCATCAACGTCGACCAGCTGCCCTCGACCGGCATCGACGAGACGGCCATCTACACCGTCCCCGACCCAGACGGTGACGAGGAGAACAGCAGGAAGGGCTATGTCAGGGTTAACGGCCAGTGGGCGCCCCTCGGAGGCTCCGGAGGCGGAGGCATAGACTTCTACATCCATTTCAGCGTGACCGCCTCTGCGGGGTCTCCCGACCTCTCCGGCATCACAGTCACCGCCGTATCCTCGACGCACACCATTTCGGCGGAGACGAACGCGGAAGGGAAGTGCGACTTAATCGTCAAGCAGAGTCTGATCTACACGGTGAGTTGCAGCAAGACCAACTATGTTTTCGCATCTACTCCGACCGTCCAAATCACGGACATCAACCAGGACGTCGGCACCACGTGCTACGAACTACCCAGGCTGACCGTAAATCTCTCCGGAGTGGACACCGCTGGCAGGACCGTCACGCTCACCCCTGCGACGGGAAGTCCCATCACGGGGAGCTCTGGATCCGGAAATACAGTCACAATCGAGGGGATCGATATTGCGACGTATACAGTCACATGCGACTGCCCTGCAGGACAGGGTGTCAACCCCGTCAGCCATCAGCTTGTGGCCGAGGCAGGAGGCGTGTATACACTGGCATTTGAGATCCTGGCGAAACCGACAGTCGAAGTTACAGTCACCGATAACGCTTCGACCGGGGCGCAGGAGGGCAGGACGGTGACGGCGACAGCCACGGGACAGACTCAGGTACAGGGCACAACCAATGCTCAGGGAAAGGTCACTCTGACCCTGCCTGCAGCGGACTGGACCATCGGGTGCGACTCACCGTCCGGATTCTACTCTGTTACCACCGTGTTGCAGTCCGCAGCCGCAGGGGAGGACTACTCAGTGAGCCTGGAGCTGGACCGCAAGCCCGTCCTGACGGTCATCGTCACACCGACATCCGCTGCATCCGGACTCCTGGTCCGTGCAGTGGGTGACACAACCGTCTCCGACTACACCAACTCCCAGGGACAGGCGACATTGGTTCTCGATGAGGATGACTATTTGGTGCAGGTGACCCCTCCTACTGGGTATCTGACACCCGATTCCCAGAGCCTCACTGCCGTTCGCAACCAAACCTACTCCAAGAGCTTCGGGATCCTGACCAAGCCAACGGTTCAAGTGACCATAGTGGATCCGAGCGGTGCAGGGCTGGAGGTTGGCAGGACTGTGACGGCAACATCGCTCGAAGGCGACGATGTGGTCAGTGCCCAGACCGTCACCGGAGGAACGGTCACGCTGACCTTGAACCTCGACGGGCAGTACAGTATAACTTCTGACGTGCCCGAGGGCGCTAGTGTCCAGGCCATGACAATCGATGCGGTCGGAGGGCAGAGCCATCCGGTCACGCTGACCCTGAGTTTCGGGTGGACTCATGGTCTGAATTACAATTCATCTACGTTCAAAACTGATGATGATGGATGTCTGACATATTCTGATGACCTGGTTGGCATGACTCCTGTGAACAATACAGCCACCAGCCTGGCTAGGTTCACGCAGGAAGGATATTGGGCATTCGATTCCAGTACCGGAATGGATGCGGAGGGATGTTTCTATGCGACCTTCACATCCACGGGTGTGCTGCACCAGCTCCTGAACCCCTACGATCTGTCGAAGTACATCGCAGTATGGGACGACACGTCCAAGGAATGGGACTATGGGCAGACCGGAAACTCCGCAATCACCACGGAGAATACGATGTTCTGCGTCCCAACCTACTACCGCAAGGGGGAAGCAGGGAAGATCACCCACTCCAGCAAGGCGGAATCGGGAACTGCCTATGCACACACTGTCGACGATCATGTCTACCAGTACAAGGCGATAGGTGTTTACCTCGGATACAACAACGGTGGCAAGCTCATGTCCATCTCCGGCGTGACCGCGACCCGCTCACAGACGAGGGCGACGTTCAGGACGCAGGCCGCGGCGAACACGGTACAGGACGGCCATGCGATGGTCTGGAATTACCATGACTGGCGCATGATGTTCGAGAAGTTCATCATCAGAGCCAAGAGGTTCAACGGTCAGAAGCTCGCGCAGGGTGGACAGTCGTACAGCTCGCCGACAACCGGACTGACTAACGCACTTGGACCCTATGCGGGGAACTCGTCCGGGCAGTCCGATGCCATGAAGTTCCTGATCGAGAACTTCTGGGGATGTTGCTACCAGTTCATCGACGACGTCTACTGCTCCGGGACGACGATGTATGTCGGGCAGAACTCGAGCCCGTCGGACAACAGCAGCAACAAGACGGCCATCAGTCTGCCCTACAACACGACCGGATTTCCCGGAGAGATCGAGACATCCGACATCGCATGGGGGATGGGACATGCCACCGGCGGGAGTAGCACGACAGGTCTGTGTGACTATCAGGATCTCGCATTTGGTTCGAACTATCCGCTCGTGTATGTGGGTGGCTATTCCGACAGTGTGTCCGGTGGTAACGCTGGTCCTTCGTGCGTGCTCTGCAATTCTCT